>JADFQE010000034.1 GCA_022561985.1 Chloroflexota bacterium | reverse complement strand
CGGCCACGAGCGCAGCTTCCACCGCGGCCCCGCGCGCGTCTTCGACCGCGAGGAGGAGTGCTTCGCCGCCGTCCAGGCGGGCGCGATCAAGCCGGGCGACGTCGTCGTGATCCGCTACGAGGGCCCCATCGGCGGGCCCGGCATGCGCGAGATGCTCGGCGTGACGGCCGCCATCGTGGGCGCGGGTCTGGGCGACGACGTGGCGCTCGTCACCGACGGCCGCTTCTCCGGCGCGACCCACGGCTTCATGATCGGCCACATCGCGCCCGAGGCGGCGGTCGGCGGCAACCTGGCCCTCGTGCGCGACGGCGACTCGATCGTGCTCGACGTCGAGAAGCGCCGGCTGGACGTCGAGGTCTCGGACGCCGAGCTTGCGGAGCGCCGCAAGGGTTGGCGCGCCCCCGCCCCGCGCTACACGACCGGCGTCTTCGCCAAGTACGCGCGCAGCGTCGCCTCCGCCAGCGAGGGCGCCATCACGAGCCCCGGCCTCTCCGGGAGTGTGTGGTAGCAGGGCACAGCCCTGCACCCAGCCGCTGCCGCTCAGCGACAGCGTCCCGGCGAGCGCTCGACCGCGGCCGTCGGCATCCGCGGCCGCAGCGAGCGAGTGGGTGCAGGGCCGCGCCCTGCCACTGACACCGCCCCCTCGCGCGGTCGATGCCCCTCGCGTAGCGTCCTTGCCATGGAAGCATTCGCGGGGGCCCTTGGCGCGGCCGTCCTTGTGCTTGCCGGTGCGGTCGTCTATCTGCTCACGCGCGGGGGCGGGCAGCTCGATGCGAAGCGGCAGCTCATCGACGCGCAGCTCGCCGAGATCGGGAGCAAGCTTGAGCGGGTGACCTCCGCCGTCGAGGGCGTCGACACACGCCTCACGACGCAGCTCCGCACCTTCGGGGAGCAGACGGCCGCGCTCACGACGACGACCGAGTCGCTGCGCAGCGTGCTGGCGAACTCGCGCGCCCGCGGCCAGTGGGGCGAGCGCATGGCCGAGGACATCCTGCGCGCCATCGGGTTCGTCGAAGGCATCAACTACCGGAAGCAGCAGACGGTCGCCGGCGGGCGGGCGCGCCCCGATTTCGTCTTCTCCCTGCCGGGCGACCTCCACCTCAACATGGACGTGAAGTTCCCCTTCGACAACTACCAGCGCTTCGTCGAGGCGGAGTCCAACGCCGCGCGGGAGACGTACCAGAAGGAGTTCCTCCGGGACGTCCGCGGCCGCATCAAGGAGATCGCGACCAGGGAGTACATCGACCCGGAGGGCGGCACCGTCGACTTCGCCCTGATGTTCGTCCCGAACGAGAGCGTCTACGCGTTCATCTGCGAGCAGGATGCCACGGTGCTCGACTACAGCCTGAGCGTCCGGGTCGTCTGCTGCTCGCCGCACATGCTCTTCGCCATGCTCGCGCTGGTGGACCAGGCCGGCCGCACCCTCGGCATCCGGAAGGCGACCGAGGAGATCGTCGCGCTGATGGGCCGCTTCAACGCCGAGTGGCGCCGCTTCGGCGACAGCCTGGAGACGATGGGGAAGCGGCTCGCATCCTCCCAGCGCGCGTACGACGAGCTCGTGGGCCCGCGCAAGCGCCAGCTCGAGCGCTCGCTCGATCCCATCGAGGCGCTCAGGAAGCAGCGCGGCCTGACCATCGCGCCCGTCGCCCCGGAGGAGCAAGGCGCGCTCCCGTCCGAGGACGCCATGTCCGTTCTCGGGACCGATGCCGACGACGAAGACGAAGAACGGGGACGGCGAGGGGTAGCAGCCAGGCCGCGCGCCGGTCCGCCCCCATGCGTGGGCTGCCCCTGTGCGTGGACTGCCGGTAGAATCTGCGCGTGTCCATCCTCATCTTCGCCTTCATCCTGGGCATCATCGCGGCCGCCGTCGGTGCGCCCGTGCTCGCGCGCAGCGGCGAGCGCGGCGTCACGGATGCGGACGCGGTCGTCCTGGGCGCCGCCGTGCTCACGCTCGGGCTCGGCGGGCTGAACCTCGCCTTCGTCCTCGGCAACGCCGCCTTCGGCGACTTCGGCGCGGCGGCGGTCGGCTACGGCTTCGCGCCCGTCCTCGCGGGTGCGCTCGGCCAGTGGGTCGTGGGCGTCCGGATGCGAGGCGCGGGCAGGACGCTGGCGCTGCCCGCGGCCGCGCTGCTCACGCTCGTCGGCATCCCCGGCTACTTCGCGCTCCCGGTCGCCGTCGTCACCTCGGCCATCGCGGCGCTGGCGTTCCTCGCGGGGCTCACCGACCCCCGCGCCCTGCTGCGCCGCCTCGACCCGCGGGGGTAGGGGCGCGGGGCGCGATGGATCGCGTCCCTACGCCGGCCGCCGCCGGCCCGACCCTGCTGTGGGGCACCGGATACAATGCCGTCGCCATTCCCCCCCACGAGAGGTGTTCCTATGGCCGGTCCCCTGGACGGCGTCCGCGTGCTCGATCTGACCCGCATCCTGGCCGGGCCCTACTGCACCATGGTCCTCGCGGACCTGGGCGCCGACGTCATCAAGGTGGAGCAGCCGGTCTCGGGCGACCCGGCGCGGGGCAACGGGCCCTTCCTGACGGCCGGCGATGGGAAGGGCGACGGTGAGCAGTACAGCACCTACTTCATGAGCATCAACCGGGGCAAGCGCAGCATCGCCATCGACCTCGCCAAGCCCGAGGGCAGGGAGCTGCTGCTCCGGCTGGCCGAGCGCTCCGACGTCCTCATCGAGAACTTCCGGCCCGGCACGATGGAGAAGCTGGGGCTGGACCAGGAGACGCTGCGGGCGCGCAACCCGCGGCTCGTCGTGTGCTCCGTCTCGGGGTTCGGCCAGACGGGCCCGTACGCGCACCGGCCCGCGCTCGACATCATCGTGCAGGGCATGGGCGGCATGCTGAGCATCACCGGGGAGGCCGGCGGCGGCCCCGTGCGGCCCGGCGCGAGCATCGGCGACATCACCGCCGCGCTCTTCGCCGCCATCGCGGTCCAGGCCGCGCTCCTCGAGCGCGAGCGCTCCGGCGAGGGCCAGTACATCGACGTCTCGATGCTCGATTGCCAGGTCGCCATCATGGAGAACGCCTTCATGCGCTACTTCAGCCTCGGCGAGGTGGCGGGCCGCCTCGGCACGCGCCACCCGAGCTCCACGCCCTTCCAGGCGTTCGAGACGGCGGACGGGCACGTCGTGGTCGCGATCATGGGCGGCTCGACGGAGCAGTGGCCGCTGTTCTGCGCAGCGATCGAGCACGTCGAGCTGATCGACGACGAGCGCTACGGCACGGGGTGGGACCGCACCGAGCACCGCGAGGAGCTGATCCCGATCATCGAGGCGGCGATGCGCAAGAAGACGACCGCCGAGTGGGTCGAGGTGCTCTCGGGCATGGGCGTGCCGGTGGGGCCGGTGCAGGACATCGCGCAGGTCGCGGCCGACCCGCAGCTCGCGCACCGGGGGATGTTCGTGGAGCTCGACCACCCGGCGCTGGGGCCGGTGACCTTCACCGGCAACCCGCTGAAGCTCTCCCGCACGCCCGGCGAGCTCGGCCGGGTCCCGCCGCGCCTGGGCGAGCATACGGCCGAGGTGCTCGCGGACGTGCTCGGCATGAGCGGCGCCGAGATCGACGCGCTCAGGGCCAATGCGGCGGTGGGGTAGGATGAGGTGGCCACGCCGATGGATGGCGGCGGCACTCTTGGGCGCGGCGGTGCTCCTCGCGGGCGTCGCCTACGTCGGATACGGAAGCCTGGAGTTGACCAAGCCGGAGGTCCACTCGGTGGTCCCGGCGCTCACGGACAGTCCGCTAAAGCTTCTCGATGCCGCCGCGAAGCTGGCGCGGGGTGACGTGGCGGGAGCCGCCGCTGCGGCGTTCCATGGCGTCGAGGTCCGGGTCTCCATCGGCGTCCAGAATCGCTCGCTGATCCCGCTCTACATCCCCTCCGTGGCGCACGTGCTGCTGCTGAACGGGACGGCCGTCATCGAGCCGCTCGAGTCGGCCGCAGGGTGGATCCGTCCGGGCGCGACGCTCCGTCAGGACCTTACGGTGCTGGTGGGGTTCGAGCGTCTGCCTGCGGCGGCGGTCGCAGCGGTGTCGGGCGGAGGCATGATTGACGTTCGGGTCGAATCCAAGCTCGACCTGCTCGTCGCGGCCTGGACCCTCGTGAGCCCGGTCGCGCGGTTCAGCCTCGTCGAGTCCTTGAGGTCGGTATTGCCGGGGCTGTAGGGCGAGAGGCGTTCGCCCGGTCCCGGCCGAGAGAGGAGACCCGTGCTCGGGATCGTATTCGCCCTCGTCTCCAGCTTCAGTTTCAGCGTGAACACCGTGCTGGCGCGCCGTGGGCTCGCTCGCGCCTCGGCCTCGGCCGGCGCATTCGTCACGGTGATGATCGGCGTGCCGCTGTTCCTCGTTGCGTCGCTCGTTACCGGGCAGCTCTTCAACGCGGGCGACGTGGCGCTGACGGCGTACGCGCAGCTCGCGGTGGGGGGCGTGATCCACTTCGGCTTCGGCCGCTACTGCAACTACCGGGCGGTCAGCGCGATCGGGGCCACGCGCACGAGTCCCATCCAGTCGCTCACGGTGCCCTTCGCCGTGCTCTTCGCGTTCCTGTTCCTGGGCGAGAAGGTCAACATCGTCATGGGCGCCGGCATCGCGCTGATGCTGGTCGGCCCCGCGATGATGGTGGAGCGCACGCCCGCGCGGGCGGTGCGCGGAGCCTCGGATACGGATACGCGGCCCGCCTTCGAGCTCAAGCAGGCGGAGGGTTATCTGTTCGCGGCGCTCAGCGTCGTCTTCTACGGAACGAGTCCGATCCTCATCCGCGCGGCGCTTGCCGGCAACGTGGACCTGGCGGTCTTCGGTGGGCTGATCGCCTACACGGCCGCCGCTGGTGCGCTGATCGCGACGCTCGTGGTGCCGGCGCGGCGCGACCTGATCGGCGCGATGCGGCTCGGCACCGTGCGGCTGTTCCTGGCCGCGGGTTTCTTCGTGTTCGCGGCGCAGATGTTCCGGTTCATCGCCCTGTCGCTGGCGCCGGTCGCCGTCATCACCCCGCTCCAGCGCACGGGCGCGATCTTCGTGCTGGGGCTGTCGTGGGCGGTCAACCGGCACCTCGAGAAGATCACGTGGCAGGTCGTGGCCGGCCTCCTCTTCTCGGTCGCCGGCGCGGTGCTGCTCGTCGCCTCGCGCCAGAGCTAGTGGCGAGACGCTCCGCCATTCATCCCCCGGCGAGCTTCAGCGCCGCCTCGTAGTCGTCTTGCGTGTTGAGGTTCGTCAGCGTCAGGGGGTCGTCGACGGGCACCAGCAGGCGTCCGTCGTGGAAGTTGCGCATGACCTGGCGCAGCCCCTCGGTCTCCTCGGTGACTTGGAGCAGCTCCGGCAGGAGGCCGCCTGAGAACAACGGCGGGTGCCCCGGCCGGCCGTCGAGCGACGGCACGGCGATCTGCGGCCGCTCGCGCTCGAACCCCTCGCGCAGCGTGCGCAGCATCCCCACGGAGCGCGGCTGGTCGACGCTCGCGATGAGGAGGCCATCGACGCTCGCGTCGGCCAGGCGCAGCACGCCGACGACGATGGAGGTCGCGCGGCCGTGGGCGTAGCGGGGGTTGATGGCCGCATCGTGCGGGATGTGCGCCGGGATGGCGTTGGCGATGCGCTCGGCGTCGTGGCCGAGCACGACCACCAGCGGCCCGTAGCCGGCCTCCTGCAGCGCGCTCACGTGGTGGGCGATGAGCGGCCGTCCGCCCCAGGGCAGCAGCGCCTTGGACTCGCCCATGCGCGTCGACTCGCCCGCGGCGAGGAGGACGGCGGCGATGCGCGGCTTCTCGGTCTGCTCGGCCATCGCTCTTCAGGCCTTCGGTCTGGGATAGCGTGCGTGGGATGGCGGGCGGGGGCGGGGCTCAGCGCGCCGGGGCGCCGGAGACCTTCTTGGCGATGCGCTCGATCTGCGCGTCCTCGATCTTCATCGTCCCGCCCTCGCGGCCGTTCCAGAACGCCACGATCTCCGACATGATGCTCAGGGCGATCTCCTCGGGCGTCCGCCCGCCCAGGTCGAGGCCGACGGGCGAGTGCACCTGCTGGATGCGCTCGATGGAGACGCCGCGCTTCATCAGCGCCTCGTAGATCAGGATGGTCTTGCGCTTGCTGCCGAGGAGCCCCACGTAGGCCGCGTCGGTGTTGACCGCCGCCTCCAGCGCCAGGTCGTCGAAGTTGTGGCCGCGGGTGCCCACGACGATCGCCGTGTTCTTGTTGATGGCGAGGGCGCCGAGGCCTTCGTCATAGGGTGCGACGCTCACCGCCTCCGCCATGGGGAAGCGCTCCTCGTTGGCGAACTCCGGCCGGTCGTCGGTGACCATGACGCGGAAGCCCAGGATCTCCGCGATCTTGGCGACCTGGAGGTTGACGTGCCCGCCGCCGACCAGCACGAGCAGCACGGGGGAGGTGTAGCCGGCCACGAAGACCTCGTCTCCGCCGGCCGTTTGGATGCGCTCGCTCTTGCCCATGTGCATCACGGCCTCGGCGGCCGCCGTCGCCTCGGTGTCGAGCGCCGCGGTGCCGAGCGAGCCGTCCGTCGAGCCGTCGGCGCGCACGACCAGCCGGTTGCCGGTGCGGCCGTTCTTGCTCGTGACGACGGTCGCGACGGCGAGCGGCGGCCCGCCACGGTACGCGCCGGCGATCTCGTCGGCGAGCGGCGAGAAGGACTCCGGGCCGAGCACCGGCTCGATGTAGAAGAACATCGAGCCGCCGCACACGAGCCCGTCGCGGGCGGCGATGTCCTCGTTGAGGTAGTAGTCCTTGTAGGACGGCGCGCTCCGCTCGCGCAGCGCTTCCTTGGCGGCGAACCAGATGTCGCCCTCGACGCAGCCTCCGCCGAGGGTGCCGACGGTCGAGCCGTCCGCGCGCACGAGCAGCGTCGCGCCCGGCTTCTGCGGCGTCGAGCCCTGCGTGTGCACGACGGTCGCCAGCACGAACTCCTCGCGCTTGGCGGCGAGCGCCGCTGCTTCGTCGTAGACCGCTTTCATATCCGTCCCATTCTACCAAACGCACTCGACGTTATTGGAGGGGGGCGTGGCGCGGTGCTATCCTCCGTGCCGGAGGAGCGCGATGGCCCACCAGCGAGGGATCCTCGACCCGCCACAGCAGCATGCCGTGCTGATGACCTTCGACCTGGAGGACGCCTCGGCGGCACCCGGCCGGCTGAGGTTCCTCTGGGAGGACGTGAGCGAGCGGCTGCACGACTGGTACGCCTCCTATCGCCTCACGGTCACCGTCGGCTTCGGCCTGCCGCTGTTCGAGAAGCTCGGTCGCGCCGCCGCCCGCCCGCCCGCTCTCAAGGCGATGCCCGGTTGGGAGGGCGACGACTTCGACCCGGCCGCCACGCAGGGCGACCTCGTCGTGCAGGTCTGCGGCGACGACCGTGCGATCGTGCACCACGCCGAGCGCGACGTGCGCCACCACCTGGCGCCGGCCTTCGCCGTCCGCGACTACGAGGTCGGCTTCGGCATGCCCGGCTCGCGCGGCGTGCTGGGCTTCGTGGACGGCACCGGCAACCCCCACGACGACGCCCGCATCCCCGTGGTGCTCATCGGCGACGAGGACCCCGCGCACCGCGACGGCTCCTACATGGTGCTGCGCAAGATCCGGGAGGACCTGGCTGCATGGGAGCGGCTCGATACCGGTCGGCAGGAGCAGGTGATCGGCCGGCGCAAAGCGGACAGCGCGCCCTTCGACCCGCCGGAGAGCACGCCGCCGACCTCCCACAAGGAGAAGAGCACGGTCGGGACACCCGGTGGCGAGGTGGAGATCCTGCGGCGCAGCTTCCCCTTCGGCGGGCGCGACGAGGCCGGCTTGCTCTTCGTCTGCTGGGTGCGCGACCTGGCGCAGTACGAGACCATCAAGGGGCAGATGGCCGGCGCGCGCAACGTGGACGGCACGGAGCCCGGCAAGGACGCCATCGAGCAGTTCTACACGGCCGTCTCCGGCGGCTACTACTACGTCCCCCCGGAGCCGGAGGGCGACGGATACCTGGGAGACTTCCTCTTCGAGTAACAAGGGCACTGCCCTTGACCCACTCCCCGGCGCCGACCGCAGGTGTCCGAGAACGCGGCTGGGCGCCGGCCGGACCGCCTGCCTTGCGCGTGGTAGAATCCACGCATGCAGCGGCTCACGACCACGACGACGACTACGACCACGGCCCCCATGGGCTGAGGCGCTCGCTCGCCGTGGAGCAGGGCGCCTCGGGCGCCCTTTTTCTTTGGGGCCGTTGGCCGTCATCCCGAAGCGGAGCGAAGGGTCTCGCGGCCGTCTCGGGATGCCGTAGTATCTCGCTGGAACAGAGAGGAAACGTATGCCCGTCAAGCAGAAAACGGACGAGGAGCTGCGGCTGGACGACCTGCGCCACCGCATCCGTCACTCCGCCGCGCACATCATGGCCGAGGCCGTCCTCAAGCTGTTCCCCGGCGCCAAATTCGCCATCGGGCCGGCCATCGAGGACGGCTTCTACTACGACTTCGCGGTCGAGCGGCCGTTCACGCCCGAGGACCTCGCCGCCATCGAGTCCTCGATGCGCGAGACCATCGCCGCCGACGTGCCCTTCGAGTCGGCCGAGCACTCCCGCGGCGAATCGCTGGAGCTCTTCGCCGGGCAGCCCTTCAAGCTGGAGATCATCGAGGGCATCCCCGACGACGAGCCCATCAGCACCTACACCCACCGTGGGTTCGTGGACCTGTGCCGCGGCCCGCACGTCGCCTCGGCCGGCGAGGTCGCGGCCTTCAAGCTCCTGAGCCTCGCGGGCGCGTACTGGCGCGGCGACGAGCGCAACGAGATGCTCCAGCGCATCTACGGCACCGCCTGGGAGTCGTCCGAGGCGCTGGAGGCGCACATGCACCGGCTCGAGGAGGCGGAGAAGCGCGACCACCGCAGGCTCGGCCGCGAGCTCGATCTCTTCTCGACCTCCGACCAGGTCGGTCCCGGCCTCATCATCTGGCACCCCAAGGGCGCCCGCATCCGCTCGATCATGGAGCAGGTGTGGCTCGAGGAACACCTGAAGCGCGGCTACGAGCTGGTCTACTCGCCGCACATCGGCAAGGCGACCCTCTGGGAGACCTCCGGCCACCTCGATTTCTTCCGCGAGAACATGTATGACCCCATGGACGTGGACGGGCAGGAGTACTTCGCCAAGCCGATGAACTGCCCCTTCCACATCCAGGTCTACACGTCGGCCACGCGCTCCTATCGTGATCTGCCCATGCGGCTCACGGAGATGGGGACGGTCTACCGCTACGAGCGCGGCGGCGTGCTGCACGGCCTGCTGCGCGTCCGCGGCTTCACCCAGGACGACGCCCACATCTTCTGCCGCCCCGACCAGGTGGAGGACGAGATCGTCGGCGTGGTCGAGTTCGCCTTCGACCTGCTGCGCACCTTCGGGTTCGAGGAGTTCGACGTCTACCTGGCGACGAAGCCCGAAAAGGCCGTCGGCGACGATGCGTCGTGGGAGCACGCCACCGAGTCGCTGCGCAAGGCGCTCGACCGGGTGGGCGTGGACTACGAGGTCGACGAGGGCGGCGGCGCCTTCTACGGCCCGAAGCTCGACATCAAGATCCGCGACGCCATCGGCCGCTCCTGGCAGTGCACGACGGTCCAGTTCGACTTCAACCTGCCGGAGCGGTTCGACATGACCTACGACGGGGACGACGGCGCCAAGCACCGGCCGTACATGGTGCACCGCGCGCTGTTCGGGTCGCTGGAGCGCTTCTTCGGCGTGCTGATCGAGCACTACGGCGGCGCCTTCCCGACGTGGCTGGCGCCGGTCCAAGCGGAGGTCATCCCGATCGCGGACCGCCACATCCCCTACGCGGAGACGGTGCGCGACCAGCTCGTGGCCGCGGGCTTGCGCGTCCACGTGGACGCGCGCAACGAGCGGATGAACGCGAAGATACGCGACGCGCAGCTCCAGAAGGTCCCCTACATGCTGGTGGTCGGCGACCGCGAAGCCGAGGCGAACGGCGTCGCCGTGCGCCTGCGCTCCGGCGAGGACCTGGGCACGCTGCCGGTCGCCGACGTGCTCGCGCGCATGCAGGGCGAGGTGGCCGCTCGCACTTGACCCACGACAAGGGCACAGCCCTTGACCCACGAGAGGGACGGGCCGCCGGATTCTGCGAACGCTGCCGCCCCAAAGCACAGACAAGCGGGTTGACAATCATTTCCTAGGGTGGAAGTCTAGGATGTAATCCTAAGATTCTACTGGGGAAGACGAGATGGTCACGCCTTTGCCGGACGGTGAGTGCTGGTGTGGATGCGGCGCGCAGACGGGTCTGGGTAAGTACTTCAAGCCGGGCCACGACCGTTTCGCGGAGGCCGCCTTGGTGAAGATGCGATACGGCGGCGTCACCGGGCTTCTCATCGCCCATGGATTCGGACCGGGACAGGAAAACGTCTCGGAGGCCTGGGGACGTTGGCGGGACAGTTCCGATGACAATCCAGATGCTTTCGGCGAGGCAGCGGCTCAGCGCTGAGGGCTGTTGGCACTTCGCTGTGCGGCCACGTTGGCACCCACCCCGCCACGGGCGTAAGGTTGGCGCTCGGAGGTGCATCGCATGGCCTTGATGACTGCTATCGAAGACGCCACGGCGCGGTTCCGCGCCGGCGAGGCGGAGATCGCGAGCGCTTTCTTCTCCCAGCCGCGGCCGCTGGAGCAGCACGCCTTCATGCTGCGCATCCAGGTCGCGCGGGAGATCCGGAACCTCGTGGAGATCTCGCGCGGGGAGCTGACCGAGCAGGTCGACCGCGTGGACGCCGACATGACGCGCGACGAGATCGTCGCCGAGCTGCGCGAGCACTACTACGAGACGCGGCACTACGCGATGCTCGGCAACCTGCTGGAGGGCATCACGGGCGAGCATCTCGACTGGAAGGTGCTCGCGCAGGAGCGGGAGACGGCGGACTGGGCGGCGGCCGGGCGCAGGGAGGGCAAGCTCAAGCGTGAGCGGGCCGCGATCTCCCCGCTCCATGCGGCGGCCGCTCAGTTCAACAGCGGCGGCGGCGGCTCCGTCGCCTTCGGCATGATCGGGCTCGCAGGCGGCGCCTACGAGGAGCTGCTGGCGGAGACGGCGAAGATCATCCTCCACGACGAGATGGCGCACGGCGAGGTGCTCGGCGGCCGCAACCCGCTCTACGCCCTCGTCACCTCGGAGGAGGACGCGCAAGCCGCGCTCGAGGTCGTCCGCGACTACTCCGCGCTGCGGCTCGAAGGGCGCAACTTCCAGTTCGGCTATCCGCTCTCCGGGGAGCGGGTCGAGGCCATCGTCGGCGGGGACATCGAGCCCATCGGCCTCGATGCGCTGGAGGCGGCGTACGCGGGCGCCATCGACGACGAGGAGTGGCTGGACCGCTACCGGGCGGCGCCGAAGCCGCTTGCGGGCGCGACCGTCCTGCGCTAGCTGATGGCCTCCGCTCCGCAAACCCTCGGCCCCGCTGCCGTCGTCGGCACGACGACGTGGGGCGCGACGCTCGCAATCATCCTCGCGCGGCGCGGCATCGAGGTGCGGCTGCTCGCGCGCTCCAGCGAGGAGGCGGCGCGGCTGTCGGCGGCGGGGGAGCACCCGCGCCTGGCGGGCCACGCGTTCCCGGAGGGCTTGAGCGTCACCGGCGACTGGGCCGCCGGACTCGACGGCGCCTCGGTGGTCATCTTCGCCGTGCCCGCGCAGACGATGCGCGAGAACGCGAAGCGCGCCGCGCCGGACATCGCCCGCTCGCCCGTCGTTGTCTCGGCAGCGCCCGTCGTCGTCTCGGCAGCGAAGGGCCTGGAGCACGGCACCTTCAAGCGCATGAGCCAGGTGCTCGACGACGAGCTGCCCGCGACGGCCGGAGCCCACTGCGCGCTCTCCGGGCCCAACCTGGCGCGAGAGGTCGTGCGCGGCCTGCCGACCTCGACCGTCGTCGCCAGCCCCGACACCGACGCCGCGCGCCGTGCGCAGGAGCTCCTCAACTCGACCACCTTCCGGGTCTACACGAACACGGACGTCATCGGGACGGAGCTCGCGGGCGCGCTCAAGAACGTGATCGCCATCGGCGCGGGCATCGCCGACGGCATGGGCCTCGGCGACAACGCCAAGGCCGGGTTCCTGACGCGCGGCCTCGCCGAGATCACGCGCCTCGGCGTCGCGGCCGGGGCGGACGCGCTGACGTTCGCGGGCAACGCGGGCCTCGGCGACCTCATGGCGACGTGCTTCAGCACGCTGTCGCGGAACCACCGGCTCGGCATCGCGCTGGCCGAGGGGCGCTCGCTCGAGGAGGCGATCGACTCGCTCGGCGGCGAGGTGGCGGAGGGCGTGACGACGACGCCGGCGGCACTCGACCTGGCGCGCGCACACGGCGTGGAGATGCCGATCGCCGAGCTCACGAACCGCGTGCTGTTCGAGGGGCTCTCGCCCAAGGACGCGCTGGGCGAGCTCATGTCCCGCCAGCCGCGCCCCGAATAGCACAAGGGCACAGCCCTTGACCTACATAAGGGGCGGCTCTTGACTCTGATCAGGAGGAGGGGGCACATGAAGATCGGCGACCTGGCTCGTACAGTCGGGACGACCGTGAAGACGATCCGCTTCTACGAGGACGCCGGTCTGATACGGGCGGCGCCGCGGACGGAGTCGGGGTATCGCATCTACGGGCAGGACGACGTCGAGCGCCTGGGCTTCATCCGCAGCGCCAAGCGCCTCGGTATGTCGCTCGACGAGATCCGCGGCGTGCTGGCGCTCCACGACCTCAACGAGCCGACGTGCGTCCACGTGCGGGCGCTGCTCGACGAGAAGGTCGTGCGGATCGAGCTCGCGTTGAAGGAGCTGCGTGACTTCCGCAGGGAGCTCGTGTCGTTGCGGGACCACGCCGGGGACCTCGAGGACTGCTCCCCTGCAGGTGGGAGCGTCTGCGGCATCGTGGAGCGGAGCGAGATCACGCTCGACGAGGCCAGTATGACCTGGCTCGGGTCTCACTGGCCCCGACGTAACTGACCCTGGCCGCTCTCTTGACTCTCCCCTCGACTGGACGGTTTAGCCTGGCGGCGACAGGCGATGAAGGAGAGCCATCATGGCAGAAACCACGACCGAAGAGATCCGCGTTCGGAAGGGCGCCATCCACTGCGAGGGCTGCGAGGCAACGATCGAGCGGTTCCTCTCCCGCGTGCCGGGCGTGCAGGACGTGAAGGCGAGCGAGGAAGCGCAGGTCGTTCAGGTCACGTGGGACCCCGATACGATCGACGCCGATCGGGTACGGGCGGAGCTGGACGGGCTCGGATACCCCGTCGAGCGATAGCCATGGAGAGCGAGCAGCAGGCGAGGTCCTATGCGGCCGCGCTCGCCACCCTGGCCGTCGTTACCGCTCTGGCGGGGCTCGGCTATCTGGCGTTCCTGGCCTTCGTGAAGGGCATCCTGGTCCCCGGCGAGTTCGCTGCCTACGGCCTCGCCGTCACGGCCGTCGCCGCCGGGACGGCGTCGTTCTTCTCGCCGTGCGCCTTCACCGTCCTGCCGTCGTACATCGCTTTCGCGGCCGGTGGGGAGAGTATCGGTGGGTTGGGTACCGGAGGAAAGCCGGCGCTCGGCTCGGCGCTCCTCGCTGGGACGGCCGCCTCCCTCGGCGTCATGACGGCGGTGAGCTTCCTGGGCCTGGCCGTGGCGGTGTTGGGGACGGGGGTCGGCGCGGGCCTCTCCATCACGGGCGAAGACCCCAGCCGTGCGGCGCAGGCCTTCCGCATCGGGGTCGGGGCGTTCGTCGTCGCCATGGGTCTGGTGCACCTCTTGGACTGGTCGCACCGGGCTCCCCTGGTGGGGAGGATCGCGTCATGGGCGGTGCGGGCCCAACCCGAGGGTGGCTCGCTCCGGTCGCTCTATGCCTACGGGGGGGGGGTATGCGCTCGTCGGCGTCGGTTGAACGGGCCCCTTCCTGGCCGCGGTCGCGGCCTACGCCACGGCGACGGGCGGGTTCGTCTCGGCCTTCCTCGGCGTGGGGTTGTTCACGGCGACGATGGGGGCGCTCATGCTCGCCGTCTCGCTGGTGGTCGGCCTCTCACGCAGCACCGGGCTGCGGGGGCTCAAGCGCTCGGCGGGGCCCATCCAGCGCGTCGGCAGCGTGGTCATGCTGCTGGTCGGCGCGGGCCTCATCTACAGCACCGTGCAGCCGGACGCGTTCCGGTCGGTGCTCTTCCCTGGATAGCGGACACGGACCGGCCCGATTAGTGGCCACGGAGTGAAAGGAGCGAGAAGCGATGGCTGACTACGACCTCATCATCATCGGCGGTGGCGCCGCCGCCTTCGCCGCCGCCACCAAGGCGGTGGACCTGGGTAAGACGGCGCTCATGATCAATAGCGGCCTGCCCGTGGGCGGCACCTGTGTGAACGTCGGCTGCATGCCCAGCAAGCACCTGCTGGCGATGGGGGACGAGTTGTTCTATGGCCAGCGTCCTCGGTTCGAAGCGCTCGCCAACGGCCACAAACCCGCCTTCGACTTCGCCAAGGCCATCGCTGGGAAGGACGCCCTCGTCGCCGAGGCCCGCCAGCGCAACTATCTGAACGTGCTCGACCACCTCGACGGGGTGCGGCTGCTCGAAGCCCGCGCACGGTTCGTGGGTCCCCGTCAGGTCGAGGCGGCCGGGGAGCGGTACGAGGCGGACAAAGTCCTCATCGCGACCGGATCGAGCACGAAGCCGCTGCCCATCCCCGGCCTGGACGACGCGGGCTGGCTCACCAACGTGACGGCCATGCAGCTCACGGAGCTCCCCGAGTCCCTGGTCGTTATCGGAGGCGGGCCCTTGGGGCTCGAGTTCGCCCAGATGTTCGCCCACTTCGGGACGCGCGTGACGGTGCTGGAGGCCCTCGGGCGCATCCTGCCGGCCCACGAGCCGGAGGTCGGCCTGGAGATGCGGCGCGTGCTCGATGGCGAGGGGATCACCGTCCATACCGGCGCGATGGTCGAGCGGGTCGAGCAGCGCGGTGGCCGCAAGGTGGTGCGCTTCAAGACCGGTGAGGCCGCGCAGGAGGTCGGGGCGCAGGAGATCCTCGTTGCCGCCGGCATCCGCCCCAACACCGCGGACATGGGCCTGGACGCTGCGGGAGTAGACACGGAAAGGGGGGGCTTCGTCCAGGTGGACCAGCACTACCGGACGGCGAACCCCGATATCTTCGCCGCAGGCGACTGCATCGGCCGCATGGCCCTGGAAACGGTGGCGGCCAAGGAGGGCGCCCTGGCGGCGGAGAACGCGCTGATGGTCCCGGTCCGCACGCTCAACTACGACCACATCCCCCACGCCGTCTTCACGAACCCGCAGGTGGCCTCGGTGGGGTTGACCGAGGCCGAGGAGATGCGCCGGTTCAACGCCTGCTCGTGCCGGACCGTGTTCATGGATGCGGTGCCCAAGGCGCTTGCCGTCAATGAGGACCGGGGGCTCTTCAAGATGGTCATCCACCCGCGCTCGTCGAAGATACTCGGGGTGCACATCGTGGCCCCCCATGCCGCGGACCTCATCCATGAGGCGGCGCTGGCGGTCAAGTTCGGGCTCACGGTCGAGGACATCATCGACACGGTCCACGTGTTCCCCACGTTCAGCGAGGGCATCAAGCGCGCGGCCCAGGCTTTCACCCGGGACGTATCGGTCATGAGCTGCTGCATCGAGTAGCGGTCTACACCAACGAAGAGGGGTCTGATGAGCATACAAGGGGAGGATTCGATGGACATCGAGCTGCTGTACTTCGACGGGTGCTCGACATGGAAGGAAACGCTGGTGGACCTGCGGGCCGCCCTGGCCGAGGCCGGGCGCGACGACGAGGTCCGGCTCGTCAACGTCGATTCGCAGGAGGCGGCGGAGCGGCTGCGCTTCTTGGGCTCGCCCACCGTGCGGGTGGACGGCCGGGACATCGAGAGTGACATCCCGGCCGAGGGATACGGGATGGAGTGCCGCATCTACTGGGTCGATGGCAAGCCGGTGGGCTTGCCCCCACGGGAGTGGCTCGCGCGGGCGGTCGCGGCAGGCTAGGAGTCCAAGAGCGTCGGCGCGAACACCTCTTCGACCGCGACCTCGCGGGGCGTGAGGCCCTGCTCGTGGGAGTAGCGTGCCGCGAGCTCCACCACCTCGCGGTTCGCGGCCAGGCCGTAGGGGAAGAGGTCGGTTGCGCTCGCGGCGCGGGCCTCCGGCGGGAGCAGGCCTGTCGCCAGGTAGGGCTGGTTGAGCGCCCGGGCTGCCGCGTAGGAGCGCTGCTTGGCCGTCTCGAACGCCTCCAGGAGATTGCGGGCGACCCAGGGGTGCTGCTCGTAGATCGACCGCCGGAGGATCACCGTGTGGTTGAACGGGAAGACGCCCGTCTTGCGGTAGTACCGTGCGCCCTCCGCCTCGGGGTCCGGGAAAAGCATCCGCATGTCGTCGTGGACGAACAGGTCGACTGAGCTGCGGTTCATCCCGCCGCCCCCCCAGAAGTAGTGGTAGATCGCGTCGAGCTCGCCCTCGAGCATCATCTGGGCCATGCTGGACGCGGCGGGGATGTGGTTGAGGCGCACCCCGGGCGGCGGCTGGAAGCCCGTCGCTCCCTGGTGGCTGTACTCCTCCGTGCGCTCCATGAACCACTCCACGTCCGTGGGGGCGATGCCGTGCTCGTGCTGGAAGAAGCCGCGGGCCCAGAGCGCGGCCGTCTGCTGGTACTCGTTGACGCCCACGCGCTTGCCCTTCAGGTCGGACGGCTTCTCGATGCCGGCGCCGCGCCGGACGATGGCTTGTGTGCCGTAGAAGGTGCGCGTGCTGAAGATCGGTATCGCGACCCAGGGGGAGTTGCCCTGGGCGGTGATGAGCAGCAGCGACGAGATCGACATCTCCGAGACGTCGAACTCCTGATGCGTGAGCTGCCGGTGGAAGAGCTCGCCCGCGCCCACCTCGCTGCACGCGAGCTCGATGCCCTCCGGGGCGACCGTGCCGTCGAGGATCGGCTGGCTGCGTGGGTTGGGGCCGAAGGCGAGGCTCAGCGATAGTTTGTTGCTCATGGCGGTGCTCCTGTCAGAAGGCGCAGGGCGCACGCCGTGCGCCCCTGCGGGGGGGCTGCGTCACGGCCGCGTCGCGCGGCTGGGCGCATGGTACCGGAATCCGGGGGCGGGGGCGCTAGGGGCGCTAGCGCAGGACGAGCGCGAGCCAGTCGTCGTCCTCGAAGGACTCGCGCACGGCGAGCCCGGCGTCGGCGAAGGCTTGCTCCACCGGCCCGCGGCGGTCCACGAGGATGCCTGCGGCGATCAGCGGCCCGCCGGGTGCGAGCGCGCGCCGCAGCTCCGGCGCGAGGGCTGCGAGCACGATGGCGTTGACGTTGGCCACGACGACGTCGGCCCACGCGGGTTCCACGTGCTCGCTGGGCAGCGATCCGGCGTAGAGGCGGACGGTGCCCGAGACGTGGTTGGCCCGGACGTTCGACCGGCCGGCCTTGAGCGCGATGCGGTCGATCTCGACGCCGATGACCTTCCCCGCGCCGAGCTTGGCGGCGGCGACACTCAGGATGCCCGACCCGGCGCCGACGTCGAGGACGCTCGCGCCGGGGATGACGTGCCGCTCCAGTGCTTCGAGCGCGCGGTGGGTCGTCGGGTGGTGGCCGGTGCCGAAGGCGAGTCCGGGGTCGATCTCGATGACGATGTCCCCAGGCTCCGGCTCGGCGGTGTGCCACGGCGGCTGGACGAGGAGGTGGTCGCCGACGCGCAGGGGGGTGAAGTGCGCCTTCCACGCCGCCTCCCACTCGTCCTCGGCGATCTCGCGCTCCTCGAGCTCGGGCAGCGCCGTCAGCTTGGCGATGAGCGCGACGCCGATGTGGAGGAGCTCGCGCTTCGAGCGGAACGCGGGGGTCTGCGGCATGTAGGTGCGGAGGATCGCGCTGGGCCGCTCCGGCGGCGCCTCGCCCTCGTCGGGGTTCCAGATGCCGGGGTGCTCGATGACGACGCCGCCCTTGCCGTAGGCGTGGAACAGCTCGGCGACCGGCTCGACGTACTCGAAGGGGACCTCGATCTTGAGCTCGAGCCAGCGTTTCGGCGGCATGGGGCGGGGGCCTATCTGCGGAGCTCTTGCTGGAGCTCTTCGAGCAGCTGCTTCTGGCGCTTGCTCAGGTGCTCCGGCGTTGCGACGTCGACCGTGACGAGCTGGTCCCCGCGACGGCTCGGCCGGCCCAGGTGCGGCATGCCGTGGCCCTTCATCCGGAAGACCGCGTGCGGCTGGGTGCCGGGCGGGATCTTGAGCTTGGCCGGACCGTCCAGCGTCGGCACTTCGAGCTCGACGCCGAGGGCCGCCTCCGGGAAGCTGACCTTCATGGCGTACACCACGTCGTTCTCCTGGCGCTCGAAGACCGGGTGTCGAGCGACCCGGACGTCGACGTAGAGGTCGCCGGGCGGTCCGCCGCGCACGCCGGCGTCCCCCTGGCCCTGGAGGCTCAAGCGCGCGCCGCTGGGCACGCCAGCGGGGATGGTGACCTGGAGCTTGCGCTGGGCGCGCTGGTGACCGCTCCCCTTGCACTGGGTGCAGGGGTCGGTGATGACGCTGCCGGCGCCGCCGCAGACGTTGCACGCGGCCTCGGTCACGAACTGGCCGAAGACGCTGCGCTGGGCGCGGCGCACCTTGCCCGACCCCCGGCAGTTGGAGCAGGTCTGCTTCTCGTGGCCCGGCTCGCTGCCCCCCCCCTCGCAGCGGGTGCAGTGCTCGATCCGGGTGATCTCGATCTCCTTGGTGGTCCCGAACGCCGCCTCCTCGAAGGTGACGCTGACGGTGGCGCCGAGGTCGCGGCCCTGGCGGGCGCGGGCGCCCGCGGCGCCGGTGCCGCCGAAGAAGGCGTCGAAGATGTCGCCGAAGCCACCGAAGCCGTCGAAGCCCTGACCGCCGCCGGAAGCCGACCCGTTGCCGGCGCCCGCGTGACCGAACCGGTCGTAGCGCCGCCGCCGCTCCGGGTCGGTCAGCACCTGGTAGGCCTCGTTGACCTCCTTGAACTGCTCCGATGCGCCGGGGGACTTGTTGCGGTCGGGGTGGTAGTCGAGAGCCTTCTTGCGGAAGGCCTTGCGGATGTCCTCCTCGGAGGCATCCCGCGCGATGCCGAGGATGTCGTAGTAGTCGCGTTTGGTAGTCATGGAGGGTGGAGCTTAGGGCGTTTCTTCCAGAGCGGCGACCAGCCCGCTCAGGAAGCCGGCGAGGTAGCGGACGCTGCTGATGGCGCGCACGTAGTCCATCCGCGTGGGGCCCAGGGTCCCGATCACGCCCATGGCCTGGCCGGGGGTGCCGTACCGGGCGATGACGACGCTGTAGGGGCGCAGCTGCTGGCTGTGGCTCTCACCGCCGATGATGACGTGCACGGCCCCTGCGCTCATCTGCTCCGGCAGGACGCTGCGCAGCGTGTCGTCGTCTTCGATCACCCCGACCGCTTCGCGGGCGCTGGCGGCGCTCTGGAACTCCGGCTGGCTGAGCATGTGCCCGAGGCCCTCGGTGTAGCGGCGCTCCTGGCCCTCCTGCTCCTCCTCGTCGAGCAGACGCGCAAGCTCCGCGACGACGGCATCGGCGGTGGGGTCATCGCTGTGGCTGGCCTTCCAGACGCGGCGGACGTCGGCGGCGCTCAACCCCGCCAGCAGCGCGTTCAGCCGGACGGCAAGGCCCGTCAGGTCGTCCTGGGACGCGGCGTCCGCGAGCTGCACGATGTGCTGACGGAGGCGCGCGTCCCGCATGACGAGCACGAGCAGCGCCCGCCGGTCGTGCAGGTGGACGAGCTGGAGCTGCTTGATCCGCGCGTGCGACGCTCGTGGGGTGGTCACGATGGCGACGTTGAGCACGGCGTCCGAGAGCACGGCGGCGGCGCCGCGCGCCCAGGTGTCGGGGTCGCCGGCCTCCGGCTCGATCGCCTCGTGCACGAGCGCCTCGAACCGGCGCGATGGACGCGGCTTCTGGGGCGCGCGCTCGACGTAGAAGCGGTAGGCGGCATCGGCGGGCACGCCGCCGGCGGAGGCATGGGGCCGCGAGATGTACCCCAGGTCCTCAAGCTCGGCCATGTCGTTGCGGATGGTGGCCGGGCTCACCCGGAGGCGGTGGCGCTTCGCGATCTGCTGCGACGCCACGGGAACCGCCGTCGCGATGTAGTCCCCGACGATGAACTCGAGGAGGCTCTGCCGGCGATCGTTAAGCTGCGTCGTCGCGGTGGTCATATCCGGAGCGTTAGCAGTCGGCATCGTCAAGTGCTAATCCAACGCTCCGACTCTAGCATCGGGGTATGGCCTCGTCAATCGATCCTTGCCCGGTTCTCGCCCGGTTCTCGCCCGGTTCCGGCCCGGCCGTCAACAGGGTTTCAGCGCCGCCGCGGAGCCCGGGTCGGCCCCGCTGCCCGCCACCCCGCGCAGAGCAGCCGGGGAGTTTGTGAAATCCGGCGCAAAAGCGTTGACGCTCCCTTCCGGCGGGTGCTATCTTTGCTTGAATACCACTACATAGAGGGGGACGAGCCCATGGTGCTTCCGCGTGTGCGAACGATCGAGCTCAGGCGGACGTACGGCTTCGAGGAGGTGGCCATCGTCCCCGGCGACGTGACCACCAACCCCGAGCTCTCCGCACCCGTCCTCTCCATCGGCCCCTTCCAGTTCACCGTCCCCATCCTCGCCTCCGCGATGGACGCCATCGTCGACCCCAACTTCGCCGGCCTCATGGGCAAGGCGGGCGGCCTCGGCGTCATGAACCTCGAGGGCATCTACACACGGTACGACGACCCGGCCGACGCCCTCCGCGAGATCGCCGAGGCATCCCGCGAGAACGTCACCGAGGTCCTCCAGAAGGTCTACTCAGCCCCGTTCCAAGACCACCTGGTCGCCCAGCGCGTCCGCGAGATCAAGGCGACCGGCGCCGTCTGCGCGGTGTCCGTGACGCCCGCGAGCACCAAGAAGCTGGCCCCGGTCGCGGTCGAGGCGGGCGCCGACATCATCGTCGTGCAGTCCACCGTGACGACGGCGCGCCACATCTCCAGCAGCTTCACCGGCCTGCGCTTCTCCGCCCTCGTCGCCGACATCGGCGTTCCGGTGCTCGTCGGCAACATGGTGACCACCAGCGCGGCCCTCGAGCTCATGGAGCAGGGCATCGACGGCGTCCTGGTCGGCGTCGGCCCGGGCGCTGCCTGCACGACCCGGGACGTCACCGGCGTCGGCGTCCCGCAGGTCACGGCGACCCTCGAATGCGCGGCGGCCCGCGACGAGTACTTCGCACGCACCGGCCGCTACGTCACGGTCATCACCGACGGCGGCATCCGCACGGGCGGGGACTTCTGCAAGGCGATCGCCGCCGGGGCGGACGCCGTCATGATCGGGACGCCCTTCGCCCAGACGAACGAGGCGCCCGGATTAGGCTTCAACTGGGGCATGGCCAGCCCCCACCCGGCACTCCCGCGCGGCACGCGCATCAACGTCGGCCGGAGCGCAAGCCTGGAGCAGGTGCTCTTCGGCCCCAGCCGCCGCACCGACGGCACCCACAACCTCGTGGGCGCCCTCAAGATCTGCATGAGCATGGTCGGCGCACAGACGATCGAGGAGTTCCACGAGAAGGCCGAGCTCGTCGTGGCGCCAACCATCGCCACCGAGGGCAAGAGCTTCCAGCAAGCCGGCCGGATCTAGCAGGGCACAGCCCTGCACCCACTCGCCAGCGCAGAGCGCGGATCTGCGCGAACGCGGCTGAGCGCTGGCCGGGCCGCTGGGGCGGCATCGTTCGTGTAGGGGCGCACGGTGTGCGCCCTTGGGCTGCCCGCCTGCCCGCGAGCGCCCCCCATTTGACCGCGCGGGAAACCGCCCCGTATCCTGTCCCTGCCGCCTACCCCGGTGCATCGGGGAGGCGAGCGGCCCGCACAACCGAAGAGACCGCCCGTTAGCCGCTGGGATCCCCCGGGACCGAGACGGCGCTAGGGCCGGGCCACACGTGGCCCTCCCGAAGCCCGCCCAGCGCGGGCTTTTCTTGTGCCGGGTGCGGGGCGCAGGGCGCGTGGGAGAACGATGAACGGAACGCTGACCGACGTGGCCGGCATCGAGGTCGGCCACTACACCGACCTGGTGAGCGCCACCGGGTGCACCGTCGTCCTGTGCCGCGAGGGCGCGGTCGGCGGCGTCGACGTGCGCGGCGCGGCGCCGGGGACCCGCGAGACCGACCTGCTGCGGCCGGAGAGCTCGGTCGCGCTTGTCCACGGCCTGCTGCTCAGCGGCGGGAGCGCCTTCGGGCTCGCGGCCGCCGACGGCGTCGTGCGTTATCTCGACGAGGCGGGGATCGGGCACCGGGTGGGCTCCTTCACCATCCCCATCGTGCCCGCGGCGATCATCTTCGACCTCGGTCTCGGCAGCGGCGACGTCCGTCCGGGTCCGGCCGAGGGGTACGAAGCCGCGGCCGCAGCCAGCGGCGCTCCCGTCGTCCAGGGGACCGTCGGAGCGGGCACCGGAGCGACCGTCGGCAAGGCTTACGGGCGCCAGCGCGCGATGAAGGGCGGGGTCGGCTCGGCCAGCGTGGACCTCGGCGACGGCGTCGTCATCGCGGCGCTCGCGGTGGTGAACGCGGTCGGGGCCGTCCACGAGCCGGATACCGGCGAGCTGCTGGCTGGCCCGCGGGAGGCCGATGGGCGCCCGCGCGAGGCGGTCGGCATCTACGCCGACCCTGCGTTCGGCGAGCGCGCGTCCAAGGCGCGTGAGCCGCAGGGCTCCACGCCGTCGGCGAACACGACCATCGGCGTCGTCGCGACGAACGTGGGACTGACGAAAGCCCAGGCGAGCCGCCTGGCGGCGGTCGCCCACGACGGGGTTGCGCTCGCCGTCCGCCCCGCGCACACGCCGCACGACGGCGACGCCCTGTTCGCGCTGGCCACGGGCGCGATCGATGCGCCGGAGGAGTTCCTGCGGCTGTGTGCCCTGGCGCCGAGCGTGATGGCGCGGGCCATCGTCAACGCCGTCCGCCACGCCACGGGTCTGCACGGCATACCCTCGCTCGGTGAGGTGCGCTCCGATGGCTGAGCGCCCGCCCGCCGCCATCGGCTCCGACCCAACGGTCGGTTTCATCGGAGCGGGCCGGGTCGCGGGCGTGCTCGCGCCCGCGCTGGCGGCAGCCGGCTACCGGGTGGCCGCCGTCGCTTCCCGGACCGCTGCGTCGGCGGAGCGCGTCGCCGCGTGGGTGCCCGGCGCGACGGCGAGCGACATGC
>JADFQE010000033.1 GCA_022561985.1 Chloroflexota bacterium | reverse complement strand
GCCTGATGAGGTCGTCGTTCTTCACCGAAAGGGCAAGTATGTTGAAGCGGATCATTCTCTTCCTGATTTCACCGGCTACTCAGCGGAGGATCTGTTACTAGATCCTCGAATATTCGATTCGGAAGTTTATGGTCCGAAGACCAAACGCCAGAAATCGCGATATCGAGTCTTGTCCGCGAAACCTGCATCAAAACGCACGGCAAAGCAAACGAAGGAATTACAGCAACTCGCAGCGGAACTTGCCTCGCAGCAACTGCCCGTTACGGATCAGAACAAAGAAATTCGGACGCTCCAAGCATTGTTAGAAAAATACAAACTGTAGAGGAAACCGATGATTTTCGTTGATCGTGATTCCGTCGACGAGCAGGGCCAGCCGCTCCGGCGAGACCGACGGCTGCTCCGTCCGGAAGGGCTCGGCAGCGAGCGCGCGCACGTACTCGTCCATGCGGTGCTGCTGCTCGGCGCTCACGCCGACCTCGTGCTCGGGCAGCCGGAGCGTGCCGGACTCGTCGACGATGGTCCCACCGCTCGCCAGCGCACTCAGCGCGAGATGCGCGACCGCGCCCTTCAGACCCAGGCGGCTGCGGAGCTCCTCGCGCGTCATGCCGGTGCGCAGCGGGTGCTGCTCGTGGTAGGCGCCGAGCGCCTGGCGGGCCTTGGCCGAGAGCCGCGCCCAGCCTGCGGTCGTGTAGAGCTGCGTCGCCGGCCCAAGCTCATCGTCCAGCGCGATCACGGAGCCCTCCTCGACGGCCTGGCGTGCGAGCGCGACGGCCTCGGCCTCCGAGACGTTGGCGCGCTGGGCCAGCGACCGGGCGTCGGCGGGCTCGCGCGACTCCAGTGCCGTCAGGAGCTGCGCCGTTGGGCTGCCGAGCGAGAGGCGCTCCAGCCGCTCGATCGTCGGGGCGTGGTTCCGCCGGTGCCGCTTCGCGTCCACCTCCACGACCGTGCCGCCGCCGAGCGTCGCGTCCGGCGAGCGCACGACGAACCGGTCGCCCCGGGCCAGCGCCACGGGGTGCTCCAGCCATATCTGCGCCCACGCCTCGCCGCCCGGCTCCAGCACGTCGCAGTCCAGCAGCCGCACCTTGGCCGGCGTCTCGGCGGCGAAGGCGTGGAACGTCAGCGGGTAGTTGTGCCGTATGCCGTGGGGCGCGTCGTGCAGCAGCCGCAACCGCGCGTCCACCGCCTGGGTCGCGCGGAGCCAGCCCGGCGTCGTCACCACCTCGCCGCGCAGCACCTCGTCCGTCGCGATGCCCGTCAGGTTCACGGCGACGCGGCTGCCCGGCGACGCGGCCTCCAGCTTCTTGCGGTGCGACTGGAGCCCGCGGATGCGGCTGCGGCGCCCGCTGGGCACGATCTCGACCTCCTGCCCGACCTCCAGCGAGCCGTCCACCAGCGTGCCCGTCACGACCGTGCCGAAGCCGGAGATCGTGAACGCGCGGTCCACCGGCAGCCGGGGGCGGCCGAGGTCGCGCCGCTGCTCCGTCACATCGAGCGCTCCGTCGATCGCCGTCAGCAGCTCCGGCAGCCCCTCGCCCGTGGTGGCCGACACGCTGAGGATGATCGAAGCTTCGAGCGAGGTGCCCTTCAGGACGTCCTCGACCTCGAGCTGCACGAGCCCGAGCAGGTCGTCGTCCACGAGGTCCTTCTTCGTGACGACCACGAGCCCGCGGCTGACGCCGAGCAGGTCCAAGATGGCGAGGTGCTCGCGGGTCTGCGGCATGACGGACTCGTCGGCCGCCACGACGAGCAGCGCGAGGTCGATGCCGCCGACGCCGGCAAGCATGTTCTTGATGAAGCGCTCGTGGCCCGGCACGTCGACGATGCTGACCTCGCGCCCGCTGGGGAGCGTGAGCCAGGCGAAGCCGAGGTCGATGGTCATCCCCCGGCGCTTCTCCTCCTCGAGGCGGTCCGGGTCGATGCCCGTCATGGCGTGAACGAGGGTGGACTTGCCGTGGTCGACGTGGCCCGCAGTACCGATAACGTACATGGCGGCAGCATAGCAGGGCACAGCCCTGCACCCACTCGCCAGCGCAGACCGCAGGTCTCAGGCATAGGCGGTTGAGTGCTGGCCGGGTCGCTGAGGCGGGGCAACAGCGAGCGCCTCTGCGGCAAGCACCCGGCGCTCGTGCCCTTCTATGGTAGGCTTGGGCCGCGGCCCAAGGGCGCCTGGCGGGCCGCAGTTACCCACCGGAGGAAGACCCTGATGCCAGCCCCGCTCGTCGACTCGACCCCCGCGTTCGTCGCCGATGTCTACGCCAAGATCGAGGAGCGCTTACAGGTCGTAAGACGCCGCCTCGGCAGGCCCATGACCTACGCCGAGAAGATCATCCTCGGCCACCTCGACGACCCCGAGAACGCCGAGCTCGAGCCGGGCGAGAGCTACCTCGCGCTGCGGCCCGACCGCGTCGCGCTCCAGGACGTCACCGGGCAGATGGCCATCCTCCAGTTCATGCAGGCCGGTCGTGCGACCACCGCCATCCCGACCACCGTCCACTGCGACCACCTGATCCAGGCGCGGGTCGGCGCCGAGTCCGACACCAGCGAGGCCTTGGTCGAGAACAAGGAGGTCTACGACTTCCTGCGCGCGACCTGCGACAAGTACGGCATGGGCTTCTGGAAGCCGGGCTCCGGCATCATCCACCAGGTCGTGCTCGAGAACTACGCGTTCCCCGGCTGCCTGATGCTCGGCACCGACTCCCACACGCCGAATGCGGCGGGCCTCGGCACGGTCGCCGTGGGCGTTGGGGGCGCCGACGCCGTCGACGCCATGGCCGGGTTCCCCTGGGAGGTGCTCTATCCCCGCCTCATCGGCGTCCACCTGACCGGCAAGCTCACCGGGTGGACCGCGCCCAAGGACGTCATCCTCAAGCTGGCCGGCATCCTCACCGTCTCCGGCGGCACCAACGCCATCGTCGAGTACTTCGGCCCCGGCACCGCGTCCATCAGCGCCACCGGCAAGGCGACCATCTGCAACATGGGCGCCGAGCTCGGCGCGACCACGTCGCTCTTCCCCTACGACGAGCGCATGGCCACGTACCTGCGCGCATCCGAGCGCGGGGAGCTCGCCGACCTCGCCGACGCCCACCGCGAGCTGCTCGTGGCCGACCCGGAGGTCGAGCGCGACCCGGACAAGTACTTCGACCGCGTCATCGAGATCGACCTGAGCACGCTGGAGCCGCACCTCGTCGGCCCGCACACCCCCGACCTGGCGCGGCCCATCTCCGAGGTGGCGGCCGCCGTCGCCAAGGAGGGATACCCCGACGCCATCTCCGCCGCGCTGATCGGGAGCTGCACGAACTCCTCCTACGAGGACGTCGCCCGCGCCGCGGACGTCGCGCGCCAGGCGCTGGCGCACGGCAACAAGGCCGCGACGGAGCTGCTGGTGACGCCCGGCTCCGAGGCGGTCCATGCGACGATCCAGCGCGACGGGCAGATGGCGGACCTGGAGAACGTCGGCGCGACGGTGCTGGCGAATGCCTGCGGGCCCTGCATCGGCCAGTGGCGGCGCCCGGCGTTCAAGAAGGGCGACGTCAACTCCATCGTCACCACCTTCAACCGCAACTTCCCCGCGCGCAACGACGCCAACCCGAGCACGATGAACTTCATCGGGAGCCCGGAGATCGTCATGGCCTTCGGCCTCGCGGGCAGGCTGTCCTTCAACCCGCTGACGGACTCGCTGGAGGGCGCCGACGGCAAGCCCTTCAAGCTCGTCGCCCCGGCCGCCGCGCCCGAGGTGCCGCCCGGCGGCTTCGCGAGCCGGGGCTACGGCTACGAGCCGCCCGCCGAGGACGGCAGCGCCATCGCCATCGAGGTCGACCCGGACAGCAGCCGCCTGCAGCTCCTCACGCCCTTCCCCGCCTGGGACGGCAACGACCTCGAGGGCTTGCAGATCCTGCTCAAGGCGAAGGGCAAGTGCACGACCGACCACATCTCGCCGGCCGGCCCGTGGCTCCGCTTCCGCGGCCACCTCAACCTGCTGTCGGACAACACGTTCCTCGGCGCGATCAACGCGTACACCGGCGAGGCCGGCGAGGGGCTGAACCAGGCCACCAACGAGCGCGGCCCGTTCCCGAAGATCGCTCGCTACTACAGCGAGCACGGGTTGAGCTGGGTCGCGATCGGCGACCGCAACTACGGTGAGGGCTCAAGCCGCGAGCACGCCGCGATGTCCCCACGGCTGCTCGGCGCCAAGGCCATCATCACGCGCAGCTTCGCGCGCATCGCCGAGACGAACCTCAAGAAGCAGGGCATCCTGCCGCTGACCTTCGCCGACCCCGACGACTACGAGCGCGTGCGCGAGACCGACACCATCAGCATCACGGGCCTCGCCGGACTGGCGCCGGGCGTGCAGGTCAGCGCGACGCTGCACCACGCCGACGGCTCGTCGGACACCCTCGCCCTCGACCACACGCTCAGCACCGAGCATCTCGAATGGTTCAAGGCCGGCGCCGCGCTGAACATCCTCGGCAAGGCCGGGTAACCGGAGCCGCTCAGACGTCCAGCTCGACGCCCACGGGGCAGTGGTCGGAGCCCGCGACCTCGGGCATGATCCACGCGTCCTTCACGCGCTCGCGCAACCCCTCGCTGACGAAGAAGTAGTCGATCCGCCAGCCGACGTTCCGCTCGCGCGCCCGGGACTTCATGTCCCAGTACGAGTACTGCTCGCCCTCGTCGTTGAACATCCGGAAGGTGTCCACGAACCCGTGGGAGAGGAACGTGTCGATCCACGCGCGCTCCTCCGGCATGAACCCGGATATCTTCGCGTTCTCCTTGGGCCGGGCGATGTCGATCTCCCGGTGCGCCGTGTTCACGTCGCCGCAGACCACCAGCGGACGCCCCGCCGCGGTCAGCCCGACGGCGAACTCCAGGAACGCATCGTAGAAGCGCATCTTGTAGTCGAGCCGCTCGGGCGACATCCTCCCGTTCGGGTAGTAGATGTTCATCAGCGTGAAGGACGGGTATTCGGCGATGAGCACGCGCCCCTCGCTGTCGAACTCCGGGATGCCGAGCCCCTCCACGACGTCGACCGGCTCCTCCTTCGTGTAGATCGCGACGCCGGAGTAGCCCTTGCGCTCGGCCGAGGCGAAGTACGCGTGGTAGCCCTCGATCCGCCGGAGCTCCGGGGGGAGCTGCTCGATCTGCGCCTTCGTCTCCTGCACGCACAGGATGTCCGGCGACCCGGCCGTGAGCCAGCCCAGGAAGTCGCCGTGGCGGTGGACGGCGCGCAGCCCGTTGACGTTCCAGGAGAGCGCGCGGACGCTCAAGCCTCGGCCTTGCCCTGGGCGGCCACGGCCGCCATGGCCGCCTCGATGGCGTCGGGGTCGCCCAGGTAGCGGTGGCCCGTGGGCTTGAGGTCGTCGTCGAGGTCGTAGACGAGCGGCGCGCCCGTGGGGATGTTGAGGTCGACGATGTCCTCGTCCGAGATCGAATCGAGGTGCTTCACCAGCGCCCGCAAGCTGTTGCCGTGGGCCGCGATGAGCACGCGCTTGCCCGAGCGGACGGCCGGGGCGATGGTCTCGTTCCAGTACGGCAGGAAGCGCGCGACCGTGTCCTTGAGCGACTCCGCAAGCGGCACGTCGCCCGCGGGCAACCCGGCGTAGCGCGGGTCGCGGCCGGGGGCACGCTCGTCGCCCGGATCGAGCGCGGGCGGGGGCTCCTCGAAGCTGCGGCGCCAGATCGCCACCTGCGCATCGCCGTGCTTCGCGGCCGTCTCCGCCTTGTCGAGCCCCTGGAGCGCGCCGTAGTGGCGCTCGTTCAGCCGCCACGAGCGCTCGACCGGGACCCACATCAGGTCCATCTCATCAAGCACCAGCCACAGCGTCCGGATGGCGCGCTTGAGCACCGACGTGAACGCCACGTCGAAGGCGAAGCCCTCGGCCTGGAGCAGCGCTCCGGCCGAGCGCGCCTCGTGCACGCCCGTCTCCGTCAGGTCGACGTCGACCCAGCCGGTGAAGCGGTTCTCCAGGTTCCAGGTGCTCTGGCCGTGGCGTAGCAGGACGAGCTGGTGCATGGCGTGCTCCTGCGGCGGACCGCTCCATTGTTCCACAGCCGGCGGCCGTTTGGCTAAGCGCCGGCAGCGCTGGCCGAAGCTTCAGACGCCGCCGCGACGAACCGGACGAACGCCTCGTTCCCCAGCAGCCGCCCCCCCTCGGTGAGCCGGAGGCGGCCGCCGTCCCACTCCAGCAGCCGCAGCTCCAGGCACTCGGCGACGGGCCCTGGGAACCGCTCCGCGATGCCCGCCCCGAAGCGCTCCCGGAAGGCCGCGTCCGACACGCCCTCATTCAGGCGCAGGCCCATCATCATCGTCTCGCCCTCGGCCGTCGCCGCCGAGATCTCCTCGGCCGTCTCGACGGCGGGGGCCGCTGCCAGCGCGGCGGCGGAGACGGCGCCCGATGGCTGCCACGACGACACGCGCTCGATGTACGTCCGCGGCGGCTTGAGGTTGGCGAAGCGCACGCCGTGCGGGCCGAGTGCGTCCAGCCCCGCGCCGCCGAGGAGGTGCGAGTGCGCGCCCGGCCCGACGCCCAGGTAGGGGCGGCCCTCCCAGTACGCGAGGTTGTGGCCGCTCGTCATGCCCCCCTTCGCCCAGTTCGAGATCTCGTACTGCGCGAAGCCGGCCGCGGCGAGGCGCTCCTGCGCCAGGAGGTACATGTCGGCCGCCAGGTCGGCGTCGGGCTCGGGCAGGGCGCCCCGGCCCACGTCGGCCTCCATCGGCGTGCCGCCTTCGAGCGTCAGCGCGTAGACCGACACGTGGTCCACATCGAGCGCGGCGGCCTCCTCGATCGAGCGGGCCCACGCATCGAGCGGCTGGCCGGGGAGGCCGAGCATCAGGTCGATGCTGACCCTCTCGAAGCCGGCCGCGCGGGCTCCCCGCACCGCCGCGCGGGCGTCGTCGGCCGAGTGCCGCCGGCCGAGCAGCCGCAGCTCCGCGTCGTCGAAGGACTGCACGCCGATACTCAGGCGGTTGAAGCCGGCGGCCCGCATCGCGCGCAGCTTCTCGGGGGTGCAGTCGCCGGGGTTCGCCTCGGCCGTCACCTCGATGGATGAAGGCCAAGCGAACGCGGCGCCGATGGCCTCGGTGAGCTTGGCAAGGTGGGCCGGAGACAGGTACGACGGCGTGCCGCCGCCGAAGAAGACGCTGGTGAGCGCCGGACGCCCGAGCCACGCGCCCCACGCCGCGATCTCGTGGGTCAGCGCGTCGACGTAGGCGGGCATGAGCGGCTCGATGGCCGCGTACGTGTTGAAGTCGCAGTACGGACACTTGGTCTCGCAGAAGGGGATGTGGACGTAGAGGGCAAGGGGCGTCGGCGTGCTCACGCCAGCCATTATAGGATCGACAGGGCGCACGCCGTGCGCCCCTACCAGGAGGGTCGGGAGCCCTCCCCTACACGTATACCGGCCCCCCCGTAGGGGCGCACGGCGTGCGCCCCTGGGCCGTGCGCCCTGTCCCCTCCCCGGATGTGGGTGCAGGGCGGTGCCCTGCCTACACGTTGAACAGGAAGTTCACCACGTCGCCGTCGCGCATCACGTACCCCTTGCCCTCCGAGCGCAGCGTCGCCTGCTTGCGCGCCTCCGGCAGACCGCCCGCGCGCACCAGGTCGTCGTAGCCCACGATCTCGGCGCGGATGAAGCCGCGCTGGATGTCCGTGTGTATCTTGCCCGCCGCCTCCAGCGCCGTCGCGCCGTCGCGGATCGCCCACGCGCGCGTCTCGTCGGGGCCCGTCGTGAGGAACGCGATCAGCCCGAGCACCCCGTAGCACAGCACCGCCGTGCGGTCGAGCCCCGGCTCCCCGGCGCCCAAGGAGACGCGGAACTCCGCCTCGTCCTCCGGCGACATCTCCGCGAGCTCCGTCTCGAGCTTGCCGCTGACCGCCGCCAGCGCGACCGCCGGGCTCCCGAGCCGCTCGGCCATCTCGGCCTCGATCTCGGGGGTGCGGCCGACGTCGTCCTCGTCGATGTTGAACACGATCATCAGCGGCTTGGCGCTCAGCAGCGAGAAGTTCTGGAGGAGCGGGCCCGCCTCCTTCGGGAGCTTCTGCGCGCGGACCGGCACCTCGTCCTCGAGCTGGGCTCGTATCGACGCGAGCAGGGTCTGCTCCCGGTGGAGGGCGTCGCGGTCGATGGCCTTCGCGCTGCGGAGCTGCGTCTCGATGCGCGCCTCCCGCCGCTCGAGCACGCCGATGTCCGTCAGGAGCAGCTCCAGCCCGAGGCTCGCCGCGTCCCGGTAGGGGTCGACCGAGGCCTGGACGTGCGCAACGGCCGGGTCGCGGAAGGCGCGGCAGACCATCAGCAACGCCTCGCAGCCGCCGAGGACGTTCAGGTACTCCGCGCTGATGCCCTTCGGCCCCTCCCCACCGGCCGGAGCGGGCACGTCGAGGTACTCGATCTCCGCGTGGACGATGCGCTTGGGGTGGTCCATCTCGGCGAGCACGCCGAGGCGGGCGTCGGGCACCTTGACCACGCCCAGGTTCGGCCCGGCGCGGCCCGAGCGCCCACCCGCCGCCGCGCCGCGCGTTGCCGCGTTGAAGATCGTCGTCTTGCCCGCCTGCGGCAGGCCGAATATCCCTACTGACATGGGTCCTTCACCTCACTGCCGCGATCACGAGCACCACTCCGAACGTTAGCAGCACGGCCGCCAGCGCCACGCCGAGCGGCGGCCGGCCCGCCACGCCGCCCCACGCCTCGGGCGGACGGCTCACGAGCGCCATGACGCGCCCAGCCACGGCGTCCGTCGCGCGCTGGGCCGTCGTGAACACGGCCTCCAGCGGCGCCTGCACGAGCAGGCGGGCGGGCGCCGCCGCCCTGCGGCCCAGAGCCGGGACCGCATCCCCGCCGAGGCGGTCGTGGAGCAGCCACGCACCGATCCCGGCGGCCGTCAGGATGCCGATGCCGCCGGCCACCAGTCGCTCCAGCGCATGGACCTGCTCCGCCGTCTCATTCTCGACCAACGGGCCGGCTGCGGGGAAGACGGCGTGCGCGACGTTTTCGGCCAGCTCGCGGAAGCCGAACAGCAGGTCGGGCTCGATGCCCCACGCCAGCGCACCGGCCGCCGTGAGCATCAGCGGGACGACCATCCGCAGGTCGGCCTCGCCGTAGCGCGGCCGCACGCGTGCCGGCCGAAACGCGCGCAGGACGACGGGGAGGAGGTAGGCCGCGCTCAGCACCCCGCTGGCGAGGTAGATGACCATGAAGACGCCGAGCCCGGCGTCGGCCGCGCCCCAGGCGAGGTAGGACTTCGAGACGAAGATCACGAAGGGAGGGATGCCGGCCATGCTGAGCGAGGCGATGGCGAACGCCCCCATGGTCAGCGGCATCTGCCAGCCGATGCCGTCCATCTCGCTGACGTTCTCCTTGTGCGTGCGGGCGTGGATGGCCCCGGCGCAGAAGAAGAGCGTGATCTTCGTCAGGCCGTGGCCGACGATGTGCAGGAGTGCGCCCGTGAGTGCTATCGGGCCCAGCACCGCGGCCCCAAGCACGATGTAGGACAGGTGACCGATCGTCGAGTAGGCGAGGCGCCGCTTGAGGTTGTCGTGGCGCAGCGCGAGGACCGACGCGACGATCATGGTCGTGCCGGAGGCCACCGCGAGCACGATCCAGGCGCCCATGTCCGCGAGCAGGGCCGGGCCGAACACGAAGGCGACCACCCGCACCATGCCGAAGACGCCCGCCTTGACCACCGCGACCGCGTGCAGCAGCGCGCTCACCGGCGTCGGCGCGACCATGGCGGACGGCAGCCAGCTATGCAGCGGCATAACGGCGGCCTTCACGCTCACGCCCAGGGCGAGGAGCGCGAAGAGGCCCCAGCGCGTGGCGTTGCCCAGGTCCGCGCCGCCCAGGAAGCCGCCGGCCGTGAACGTCGCGTCGATGCCGAGCGCCTGGACCCACACCGCGCCGCCGATGAGCACGATCCCCGCCGACAGCGTGTACGCCAGGTACTTCCGGCCCGCGCGGCGCGCCTCCTCCGTCTCCCGGTGAGCCACCAGCGGGTACGTGACCAGCGTCAGCAGCTCGTAGAACAGCACGAAGGTCAGCAGGTTGCCCGCGAGCGCCACGCCGATGGTCGCCGCGATGCTCAGGCTGAAGGCCGTGTGGAACCGCGTCTGGCTCGCCTCGCCCAGGGCGCGCAGATACCCGATGGAATAGACGGAGCTCACGAGCCACAGCATCGACGCGAGCAGCGCGAAGATCATGCCCGCCGCGTCGGCGCTGAGCACGATCGAGGTGCCCAGCGAGACCTCGATCAGCGTCGCCGTCGGGACCTCCCCCTCGGTCACGCGGCCCAGCATCGAGAACACCGTGACGAGGAGCACCGCCGCACCGGCGACCGGCCACAGGTCGCGCAGTCTCGGCCACCGCCCGGACACGGCGACCGCCAGCGCGACGGCCACCGGGATGGCGAGCGCGTAGGCGGGGACGGCGGAGGCGTGGACGTCCATCACACGCCCGGCTCCAGCACGTGCGTGACGATCACGACGTTCGCCACGCCGAGCACGACCGTCGCGGCAGCGAGCACCATCATCGGCCAGACGACGTCGGCCGGGGACTCGGCTGCGCCTGGCACGCCGGGCGCGTCTGGCGCGGCGCCCGCGACGCCCGCCACCACGGGTGCTTGCGGATGCAGGTACGCGCGCTCCAGCACGCGGAACATGTAGACGGCCGTCATCAGACTGCTGCCCAGCACCACGACCACCACCAGCCACTGCCCCTCCGCCACGCCGGCCTGGGCCATGTACCACTTGCTGAAGAAGCCGGCGGTCGGCGGGATGCCGATCATCGAGACGGCGCCCAGGGTGAACGCGGCCATGGTGAGCGGCATGCGCCGTCCGAGGCCCGCCACGTCACCGACGGCCGAGAACCCGGTCGCGAGGCGCACCGACGCAGCGCTCGAGAACAGCGCCGCCTTCATGACGGCGTGGTTCATGATGTGCAGCAGCGCGGCGACGAGCGCCAGCGGCGTCCCGATGCCCAAGCCCACCGCGATCATCGCCAGGTTGGCGACGGAGCTGTAGGCGAGCATCCGCCGGATGTCCGTCTGCACCATCGCCGCCACGGAGCCGAGCACGATGCCCGCGAGCCCGAGCACGAGCAGCGCGTCCGCGACGGGAACGGCGTCGCGCAGATAGCCGTCGGGGAACACGCTCAGGAACATCCGCAGCATCGCGTACGCGCCCACCTTCGTCATCACCGGCGCGATGAGCGTGTTCACGGACGACGGCGCGTAAGTGTACGCATCGGGCAGCCACAGGTGCAGCGGCACGAGCGCCATCTTGATGCCGAGGCCCGTGAAGATGAGCACCGCGCCCGCTGCCACCGCGCGCCCCGACGAGTCCGCCTCCAGTATCCGCGCGACGTCCGCCATGTTCAGCGTGCCGGTGGCGAAGTACAGGTAGCCGACGCCGAGCAGGTACAGCGCGCCGCCGATGGTGCCGAGCATCAGGTACCGGAAGCCGGCCACCATCCCGGCGCGCCCGCCCATGAACACCAGCGCGTAGGCCGCCAGCGACGATATCTCCAGGAACACGAACAGGTTGAAGAGGTCGCCGGTGACCACCATGCCGCTCAGCCCGGCGAGCAGCAGCAGGACGAGGCCGTAGAAGGGCCCGAGCCGGTCGCCCACCTCGCGGATCGCCCACCGCCGCGTCCCGATGATGACGAGCGTCGAGACGCTCGTCACGACGACGGCGACGAAGGCGGCGACATGGTCGACGACGTACTCGATGCCCACCGGCGGCGCCCAGCCGCCGAGCGCGTAGGACAGCGGGCCGCCCTCGAGCACGGCGGCGAGCGCGAGCACGGACGCGGCGGTGGAGGCCACGGACGCGGCCAGGCTCAGCGGGAAGGCGGCGCCGGAGCGCACCCGCGCCACCACGGGGACGGCGAGCGCCATCGCCAGCAGGGGCAGCGGGATCAGGATCGCCAGATAGCCCATGTCCATCGCCGGGCCTATCGCCGCACCTGCTCCAGCAGGGATTCCTCGTCGAGCGTGCCGAACTCCTCGCGCAGACGCACGAGGAAGGCGAGCGCGACGCCGGTGATGGCAACGCCCACCACGATGGCCGTCAGCATGAGGACGTGGGGGAGCGGGTTCACGAAGTCCTCGGCGCGCGCGCCAGGCGCCCCCTCGAACAGGATCGGGACCGACGCGCCCTCGCGCAGGCTGCCCGCGACGAAGAACAGGATGATGGCCGACTGCAGGATGTTCATGCCGATGAGCTTCTTGACGAGGCTCCGCTTGGCGATCATGCCGTACAGCCCGATCACGATCAGCACGGCCGTGGCCCAGTACGGGAAGCGTGCCGCGATCTCGTCAATCATCGGAGAGCCGCTGCGTGAGGTGGTCGTACATGATGACCAGCACGCTGAAGACGCCCATGAAGATGCCTGCCTCGACGATGAAGATGCCCATGGCGCGGTTGGTGCGCTCGTGTCCCGCCACGGCGTTGAACCACTCCAGCGGGAGCACGCCGTAGTCGAGGTAGCTCGCCCCCATGAGCATCGGCACGATCCCCGTGACCAGGTAGATGGTGATGCCGGCACTCGCGAGCCAGACCAAGACGCCCGTCGAGAGGCGGCTCTCCCCGTGCTCGGCACCGGCGGTCAGCCGGGCGAGCACCAGACCCGCCGCGACGATCGCACCGGCCTGGAAGCCGCCGCCCGGGCTCGCCTCGCCGTGGACCAGCACGTACAGTCCGAACACGAAGATGAACGGCACGAGCAGCACGCGCACGACGAAGTTCAGGATGATGCTGTCGTGCTGCTCCGTCATCGGTCACGGCTCCGCGCGCTGGGGCCGCTCCGCGTGTTGGCGCTGGGCCGCGTGCCATCGGCGCGCCGCGGGCCCCGCATGAGCACGAGCAGCACCGCGAGCCCCGCCGTGAAGATCACCAGCGTCTCGCCGAGCGTGTCGTAGCCCCGCACGTCGGCCAGCACCGCGCTCACGAGGTTCGGTATCTTGATGTCGCGCTCGGTGAGGGCCACGAGCTCCGGCGAGATGTGGAGGTTGGCGGGCGCGTCCGGGTCCCCGCGGTCCGGCAGGTCGCCGGAGACGTAGATCAGGAGCGCCGCCAGCGGGATGAGCAGCACGGCCGTCAGCCACCTCAATCGACCGACCTCCGGTGCATGACGCTGATGGCGCCGATGAACAGCACGACGGTGATGCCGGCGCCCAGCGCCGCTTCGGTCAGCGCGACATCGACCGCTCCCATCATCGCCAGCAGCGCCGCGGCCATGAAGCTGTAGACCGAGAGCGCCGCGACGGCCGCGATGAGGTCGCGCAGGCTCAGCGCGACGACGGCGCTGAGCACCAGCAGTCCGAACAGCGCCAGCTCGATCTCCCACACCATCAGCCGGTCCCTCCCGCGGGAGGCCGCGGCCGCCGCCACGGCATGAGCCCGGAGCGCACCGCCGACCGGGTCAGGACGTGCGCGGCCACCGGGTTCGTGGTCGCAACGAACAGCGCGATCAGCCCCAGCTTGAGGCTCGTCTGGTCGAAGCCCTCGTGCGCGATGAGCCCCAGCAGCACCAGCGTGATGCCAAGGGTCTCCGACTTCGACACCGAGTGGACCCGCGTGAAGAAGTCCGGCAGCCGCGCGAGGCCGATGGCGGTCGACGCCATGAAGAACAGCCCGGCCCCGAGCAGCACCGTGCCCACGATGCTCATGCACCCTCCTCGGGGTGGCGCTCCAGGTACTTCCCCGCGGCCACCGCGCCGATGAAGTTCAGCAGGGCGTAGGCGAGCGCCAGGTCCACGAACATCTCCGGCCTCTCGAAGATGAAGCCGGTCAGCGCCAGCAGCACGATGGCGTTGGTCCCCACGGCGCCCGCCGCGAGGAGCCGGTCGTAGACCGTCCTGCCGGCGACGATGCGATAGAAGCCCGCAGCGCTGATCGCGACCACGACCGCAGCTCCGATCGTGAACACATCGGTCACCGCGGCACCTGGTCCGGCTCTTCGATGTCGGAGAGCACGATGGCCGCAGGCGCCGTCTCCTCGAAGACCGACGCGATCTTGCGCTGGATGCTGCCCTCCGCCAGGCCGTCGCGCGAGCGGCGCGAGAGGCAGTGGACGACGAACACGCCGTCGGACGCATCCACCGTCACGGTGCCCGGCGTGAGCGTGATCGACTGCGCCAGCAGGACCTGGCCGCGCTCCGACCCCAGCGAGGTGTCGAACCGCACGAGCGACGGGTCGATGGGCAGCCGCGGGTGCAGGACCAGCCACGTGACGTGCACGTTGGCCGCGACGACCTCGTAGGCGAGCCACGGCAGGTACAGCGCGAAGCGCACGAGCGTCCGGAGGAGCCACGAGACGCTCTCCGGCGCGGGGGTGAACCGGCCCTCGTGCGTGCCGCGGAACAGCAGCTCGGAGACGGCGACGCCACCCACGGCGGCGAGGACGCCCAGGACCAGGAACTCGACCGCGAACTCGCCGGAGAGCACCAGCCAGAGCCCGAAGAGCACGGTGGCCTGGGCACCCCGGCGGAAGATGGGGCGCCTCCAGCCGAGGCGAGGGCCCGAGCGCGGGCCTGGTCCGGAGCCTGATGGGGGGCGGGTCGGTGGGGTCTGCATGGGCCCGCTCCTCGCGCGCAAGCTGGCGGCCGTCCACGCGGCCCCGCGCTCGATGAGCGCCTCCTTATCGGGTTCGGGTTCGATTATGCTTACGGTGGTCACGCAATGTAAGCACCTGGAGCGGCAGGATGGCCCTCACGTTCGACATCGGCGACGCCGACCGGCCCAAGGGCCATGCGATCCTCTACTTCATCTCGCCCACCACGTCCGAGGTGCTCGCGACCTACGTCCTGATCCTGCCCATCCCCATGGACATCGCGAAGTACCTGCCGCCGCTCCTCGCATCGCAGCTCGGCGGCATGGCGGGCGAGTTGATGGGCGAGAGCATGGGCAGCTTCGCCGCACCCCCCGTGCCCGAAGCCGTCGAGAGCGTCGACTTCCTCCGCACCCTCGCGACGCTGCGCGGCGACGACCTCCTCGCGGGCGGGCGCGTGGCGCTCGGCGACCCGGCCGCCGCGATGACCGAGGCTGCCGGGGCGGTCGCGGAGTACCAACGCCTCTACCGCCAATACGCCGACCAGTACGCCGACTCGGGCAGCCCCCCGCCGGAGGCGCAGCGCGCCCTGGACGCCGAGGGCTCGGCCGCGGGACCGGCCGACGTCCAGCGCGTGCTCTACGAGCTCATGAACGAGCGAGACCGGCTCGGCGAGCTCTCGAAGCTCGTCGGGGCGATGCGCTTCGCCGCGGGCGGCGGCGACACCGCGCTGGCCGAGGAGACCGAGATCGGCCTCGAAGCGCTGGAGCAGCTCCTGCCCGAGCACTACTGGATCGCCAAGGTGCGCGCGGCCGCCCGCGACGCGTCGGATGCGGGCGCGCTCCTCGCGCAGGTGTACGTGGAGCGCGCATACAAGCTCGCCGACGAGGACTTCGCCGCCGTCCAGCTCCTGGAGAAGCGCATCGCCGACCTCACGGCCCAAGGGCCGCCTCCTGACGCACCGCCCTCGCAGGACCTGCGCGGGTAACAAGGGCTCAGCCCTTGACCCACTCGCCGGCGCCGACCGCCAGACCATGCCAGCGCGGGTGAGCGCCCGGCCGGACCGCCGATCCAGGGCCTCGCCCTGCTCAACTCATATCGGCCCAGTTGTCGCCCGTCTTGAGGTCGATCTTGATCGGGACCGAGAGGTCGAGGGCGCTGGGCATCACCTCGCGGAGCATCTCGCTGAGCGCCTCGACCTCCTCCTTCGGCGTCTCGAAGATCAGCTCGTCGTGCACCTGGAGGAGCATCTTGGAACCCATGCCGTCGTCTTCGAGGCGCTTCTGCACCTGCACCATCGCCGCGTTGATGATGTCGGAGGTCGTGCCCTGGACGGGCATGTTGAGCGCCATGCGCTCGCCCGCCTGGCGCACCGCGAAGTTCGATGAGGCAAGCTCCGGCAGGTAGCGGCGGCGGCCGAGCAGCGTTTCCGCGTAGCCCGTCTCCTTCGCCTTCCTGACCGTCTCGTCCAGGTACTCGCGCACCCTCGCGTAGGTCGTGAAATACGAGTCGATGAACTCGGCGCCCTCCTCCCGGGTCATCTCCGTCTGCCGCGAGATGCCGAAGGCGCTGAGGCCGTAGGCCACGCCGAAGTTCATGACCTTGGCGGTCCGGCGCATGTCGGGCGTGACCGCATCCAGGCTCACGCCGTACATCAGCGAGGCGGTCGAGCCGTGGATGTCCTCGTCGCGCTCGAAGGCCGCAAGCAGCGCCGGGTCCTGCGAGAGGTGGGCGAGGGCGCGCAGGTCGATCTGCGAGTAGTCGGCGCTCAGCAGGACCCAGTCCGGGCGCGCCTCGGCGACGAACGCGCGGCGCACCCGCATGCCCAGGTCCGTCCGCACGGGGATGTTCTGCAGGTTCGGGTCGGAGCTTGCGAGCCGGCCCGTCGCGGAGCCCGCCTGGTTGTAGGTCGTGTGGATGCGGTGGGTGCGCGGGTTCACCTCGCGCGGCAGCGTCTCGGTGTAGGTGGACTTCAGCTTGGAGAGCTCGCGGTAGCTGAGCACGTGGCCGACCACCGGGTGCGCGTCCCGCAGTCCTTCGAGGATCGAGGCATCGGTCGAATAGCCGCTCTGCGTCCTGCGCCCGGCACGCAGCTTGAGCTCCTTGAAGAGCAGCTCGCCGACCTGCGCCGGCGAGCTGATCGCGAACTCGTGGGCGACCGCCTCGTAGGCCGCGCGCTCCTCCTCCTCGATGCGGACGCCCAGCTCCTCGTCGAGCTCCGCGAGCACGCCGGCGTCGATCGCGATGCCGTGCACCTGCATCTGCACGAGCACCGGCACGAGCCCCATCGCGTGATCGCGGTTGAACGCGCTGAGGCCATCGCGCTCGAGGTCGGCCTCCAACCCCGCCATCAGCCGGAGTGTGATGTCGGCGTTCGCGCCCGCGAAGGCCGCCGCAGCGGCGATGGGCACGACGTCGAAACTCGTCTGCTTGCGCCCGGTGCCCACCAGGTCGGAGACCGGCGTCAGCTCGACGCTGAGGCGGTTGAAGGCGAGCGGCTTGAGCGCGAGCGCCTTCTCGCCCACGAGGTGCGCGGCGATCATCGAGTCGAAGCCGACGCGCACGCTGGTGGGGCGAACGCCGTGGCTCGCGAGCAGCGTCATGCTGAAATTCAGGTTGTGCCCCGCCTTGGCGACCCCGTCGTCCCGCAGGACCGGCCCGAGCGCGTCCATCACCGTCTCGACCGGGAGCTGCGTGCTTCCTTCGAGTCCCAGGACGGCGTGCCCGACCGGGACGTAGTAGGCATGGCCCTCCTCGACCGCGAAGGCGAGGCCGACGAGGGCGGCTTCCATCGCGCGCGGCGTGCTGGCCTCGGCCTCGAAGACGAAGACCGGCGCGGCCGCCAGGCGCTTCACGAGCGACTCCAGGGCGGCCGGCGTGTCGACGACCTCGATGTCCGTGGCGGCCACCACGCCCGGCGCGGCCGGCCGTGCGGCGCCGCCCGCGGGCTCGTCCGCGCTCCCTGGCCCAGCGGGGATCCGCGGCACGAGGCTGCTGAACTCAAGCTCGGAGAAGACGGCGATGACCTTTTCCCGCTCGTACCCGCCGAAGCGCGCGTCGTCCATGTCGAAGTCGTTCGGCGCGTCGGTCGCGATGGTCACGAGCTCCTTGGCGCGCCGCACCGTGTCGGCGTGGTCGCGGACGAGCCCCTGGATCCGCGGCGGCGTCACCTCGTCCACGCGCAGCAGAAGCGCTTCCACGCTGCCGAACTGGTCGATCAGCTTGACGGCGGTCTTGTGCCCGATGCCGGGAACGCCGGGGATGTTGTCGGACGTATCGCCCGTGAGCGCCTTCACGTCGCGCTGCTGGTCCGGCTCGAGCCCCCCGTATCGCTCGCGCACGGCCTCCTCGTCGTAGATCTTCGTGTTGCCGTAGCCGGTGGTCAGCATCACCCGCACGTGCGGCGCCACGAGCTGGAGCATGTCCGTGTCGCCCGTGGCGATGATGGTCTCGACGCCGCCGTCGCCGACGCGCTTGGCGATGGCGCCCAGCACGTCGTCCGCCTCGTAGCCGGGCGTCTCGAGCACGGGCACCCCGAAGGCGGCCATGACCTGCTTGACGCGCACGACGTTCTGGGAGAGCGCCGGCGGCGTGGGGGCGCGGGTCGCCTTGTACTCGGCGTAGGCCTCGTGGCGGAAGGTCGGCCCCGGCGGGTCGAAGACGATGGCGACGTGGGTGGGCCGCAGGTCGGTCAGCGTCTTGAAGAAGGTGTTGGTGAAGGAGTAGACGCCGCGCACGTCCTCGCCGGTCGCGCGGATGGTCAGCGGCTGCGCGTTGGCCATCGCGTACCACGCGCGGTAGACCATGGCGTGGCCGTCCATCAGCAGGAGCAGCGGCTCACGCTCGGCCGTCTCGGGCGCTTTCGGCCCAGGCGTCTTGGGCGCAGCCGTCTTCTTCGCGGGAGCCGCGCCCCCGGCGGCAGCCCCAGCGGCGTCGAACAGCGTGGGTGCGTCGGCCCCGTCCGCTTTGCGGGCCATCGGGCCTCCCGTCTAGGGGGTCTTGTACGGCTTGAAGAAGCTGTGGAGGTAGTTGCGCTGGTGCGCCCACCGGTGCGCCTGGCGCAGTGGCTCGTCGGCGATCCTGTCGGTCGTGGTCGTCGTGATCTTGACGGCCTTGTAGCCCCTGGCCGGGAGCATCGGCGCTTCGTCCGATACGCTCACGGCGTAGCCCTCGCTCTCCATCGCAGCCTTGAGCGCGTCGTACCCCTTCGCCTTGGTGCGCGGCGTGACGTAGACGTAGAAGTCGCGGCTGCCCGCCATCTCGTAGAAGTGCTCGTCGGCGATCGCCACGCCCTTCCCCGAGCCGATCCGCAGCTGCGCCTTCGTCATCCCCCGGTCCCGCATCGTCATGCCGCGCATTCTAGCAGGGCACAGCCCTGCACCCACTCGTGGTGGATCGGCCCGGTGGCCCGGTTTCAATTGGGGTCTGGGCGGGTGTACGCTGGCGCCGAAGGCGCAGATGCGACCGGGCCACGATTGAGGAGATGAGACCATGGCAGACCTCGTTCTCGGTATCGGGACCTCCCACGCACCGCAGCTCCGCATGAAGGCGGAGCAGTGGCCGCTCCTCCTGCACAAGGACATGAACGACCCCCGGTACAACTACCAGGAGGTGCTCGGCCGGGCGAAGCCGGACATGGAGGCGGAGATCACGCCGGAGGTGATGGAGCAGCGCTACGCCGCCAACCACGTTGCCCTCGGGAAGCTGCGCGACAAGCTCGCCGAGGTCGCGCCGGACGCACTGGTGATCATCGGCGACGACCAGCACGAGCAGTTCTGGGAAGACAACATGCCCATGTTCAGCATCTACCACGGCGCGGACGTGAGCGTGCGGTCCCGCGGGCACGGAGGCGCCGAGCCCCCCAAGCAGGCGACGAGCAAGGCGGACGACTGGAAGACCGCCGGCGACCGGCCCGTCGAGGGCGACTACCCGGCGGCGCCGGATCTCGCCGACCAGCTCATCGAGACGTTGGTGGACCGCGGCTTCGACATCGCGACCTCGAACCGGTTCCGCGAGGAGGTCGGCGTCGGACACGCCTTCGCGTTCGTGTACCAGTACATCATGCCGAAGGGGGACATCCCCATCGTCCCGGTGATGGTCAACACGTACTTCCCGCCGAACCAGCCGACGGCCAAGCGCTGCTATGCGCTCGGCGGCGCGCTGCGGGAGGCCATCGAGGCGTGGGAGCCCGGCAAGCGGGTGGCGATCATGGCCTCGGGCGGCCTCAGCCACTTCATCATCGACGAGGAGATCGACCGCGCCGCGCTCGATGCCATGCAGCGCAAGGACATCGAGGCGCTCGTGACGCTGCCGAGGGACCGGCTGATGGTGCTCGGCACGACGGAGATCCTGAACTGGATCACGGTCGCCGGCGCGATGGAGCGGGAGGAGATGACGCTCCTCGACTACGTCCCCTGCTACCGCACGCCCGCCGGCACCGGCTGCGCCATGGCCTTCGCCCACTGGGAGTAGTGCTCGCCGCACGGGCACTCGCTGCCGCTCACGGGATCAGCCGCCTCCGCATGCCCCTGTAGGGGCGCACGGCGTGCGCCCTGCAATTGGATCGGGCATGGGCGCGGTCGCGGCAGGCGTGAGGGCGCACGGCCGTGCGCCCCTACAGGAGTACACCCTTGGCGGTTCGGCGAGCGCTCGACCACGGCTGTCGGCGCCGACGGTCGGCGCGAGCGAGTCGGTCAAGGGCCGTGCCCTTGCTAGTCTTCTTCCAGCGTTGACGTGTCGCCCTCGGGGAGGCCGAGCTCGCGCGCTTTGAGCAACCGGCGCATGATCTTGCCGGAGCGCGTCTTGGGCAGCGAGTCGATGATCTCGATCTCGCGGGGGGCGATGGCGGGCGAGAGCTTCTCGCGGGCGAAGCGCATGAGCTCGCGCCGCAGCTCGTCCGTCGCCTCGTACCCCTCCTTGAGCGAGACGAACGCCTTGACCACCTCCATGGCGATGGGGTCGGGCTTGCCGATCACCCCTGCCTCGGCCACGGCCGGGTGCTCGATCAGCGCGCTCTCGACCTCGAACGGCCCCACCAGGTGGCCGGCCGTGTTGATGACGTCGTCGGAGCGTCCCACGAACCAGAAGTAGCCGTCCTCGTCGCGCGAGGCCTCGTCGCCCGTGAGGTACCAACCGTTCTGGAACCGCGAGTCGTATCGCTCCTGGTCGTTCCAGTACGCCTGGAACATACCCGGCCAGGGCGGCCGGACGGCGAGGATGCCGTTCTCGCCCGCGGGCAGCTCGTTGCCCTCCGCGTCGATGATGCCGACCTCGACGCCCGGTATGGGCTTGCCCATCGAGCCCGGCCGGATGTCCATGGACGCGTAGTTCGCGACCAGGATCGCGCCGGTCTCCGTCTGCCACCAGTTGTCGTGGATCGGCAGCCCGAAGGCCTCCTGGCCCCAGACCACCCCCTCCGGGTTCAGCGGCTCGCCGACCGAGGCGACGAACCGGAGCGACGAGAGGTCGAAGCTCCTGGGCAGATCCGCGCCCGACTTCATCAGCATGCGGACGGCGGTGGGCGCGGTGTACCAGACGGTGACGTTGTAGCGGGCGACGATCTCATACCACTTGCGCGCGGAAAAACCGCCCTCGTAGACGACCTGCGTCACGCCGTTCGTCCACGGGGCGATCATGCCGTAGGACGTACCCGTGACCCAGCCGGGGTCGGCCGTGCACCAGTAGATGTCGTCGGGGTGCAGGTCGAGGCACCACTTGCCCGTGGCGTACTGCTGGATCACGGAGTTGTGCCGGTGCACGGCGCCCTTGGGCTTGCCCGTCGTGCCCGAGGTGTAGTGCATGACCGAGTAGTCGTCGCGCGTGGTCGAGAGCGGGGCCAGCTCGTCCGAGGCCGCGGCCATCAGCTCGCCGAAGTCGAGGTCGCCCTCGGCCAGCGGCTCCTTCGAGCGCCCGTCCCTGTTGACGACGATGACGTGCTTGAGCGCCGGGAGCTGCGGCAGGATGGCGGCGATCTTCTTGCGCAGGGCCGGCTGCGTCACGAGGACCGTGGCTCCGCTGTTCTCCAGGCGGTCCCTGACGGGGTCGGGCCCGAAGGCGGAGAAGAGCGGCCCGATAACGCACCCCGCCTTGAGCGCGCCGAAGAATGTGAAGTAGATCTCCGGCACGCGCTCCATGAAGGTGAACACGCGCTCGCCCTTGGCGACGCCGAGGCCCGCGAGCACGTTGGCGAAGCGGTTCGTCTGCCGCCGCATGTCGTCGTAGGTGTAGCGCTCCCTCTCGCCGTCCTTGCCCTCCCAGAGCATCGCCGGCTTGTCCGCGCGGCCCTGGGCGCAGTGGCGGTCGATCGCCTCGTGGGCGATGTTCAGCCCGCCGCCCGGCAGCCAGTCGAGCTCGCGCTCGATCTCCTCCCACCCGAAGCTCCGCCGCATCGCCTCGTGATCGGCGATGTTCGGCGGCACGGGGAAGCTCCCCGGCTTGTGGATGATGGGATGGTGCATAGCCATAACGCGCCTCCCAAGGGCACAGCCCTTGACCCACTCACTCGCGCCGGCCGTGGCTTGTCCACGAGTGCGGCTGAGCGCTCGTCGATCGTCGCAGGGACCGGTGCGTGGGCGAGTTTACCACCGGGGCAGGAGAGCGGGCCGCAGGCGGGTCACGAGCACGGCGCCGGCCAGCAGCACGCCGAGGGCGGCGAGCGCCCACGTGCTCGTGCCCGGCACGGCCGGGGCCGGCAGCACGTTGACGGTGAAGGTCTCCGACGCGGAGCCGCCATCGTCATCGATGACCGTGACCGTCACCGTGCGGGTCACGATGGCGACGGAGGACAGCAGATACTCATGGGTCCCAGAGACGGTGCCCGCGCCCTGGTCGACGGTGCCCGTCGATACCGCGCCGTCCCCCCAGTCGATGGAGGCCACGTGCGTGTCGGCCGAGCCGGGGTCCGTGAACGATGCGACGGCGAAGTCCTTCGAGACGCCGCTGAACGCCGTCACGTTGGGTGCGGGCGTGACCGACGGTGCTGCGTTGCTCACGGTCACGTCCAGGGTGCCGGCGCCGCTCAGTCCGGTGCTGTCGGTCACGGTGAGCGTGAGCGTGAACACGCCGTTATCCGCGTAGGTGTGCGAGCCGCTGACCGTATCGAGGTCCTGGTCGACGGTGCCCGTGGCGACCGTGCCGTCGCCCCAGTCGATGGACGCCGTATGCGTGTCGATGGCGGCATCGGTGAAGGTCGCGCTCAGCACGACGCTCGAGCCTTCCGTGGCCGCTTGGTCCGCGCCCGCCGCCACCACGGCAGCGGCCTGCACCTCGACGGTCAGCGTGTCGCTCGCACCGCCGCCATCGTCGTCGGTGACCGTCACCGTCACGGTGAACAGGCCGTCCGTGGCGTAGGTGTGCGAGCCGCTGACGGTGCCGAGCCCCTGATCGAGCGTGCCCGAGGCCACCGTCCCGTCGCCCCAGTCGATGGACGCCACGTGCGTATCGGCCGAGCCGGGGTCGGTGAACGTCGCGAGCTGGGCGTCGAGCGCCACGCCCAGCGTCAGCGTCACGCTCTCCGCCGCATCGACCACCGGAGTGGCGTTGATGACGGTCACGTCGAAGGAGCCGGCCCCATTCAGCCCGCCGCTGTCGGACACGGTGAACGTTACCGTGAACGCCCCTTCGTCCGCGTAGGCGTGGGAGCCAGCAACCTCGTTCAGGTTCTGGTCGACGGTCCCCGAAGCGACTGAGCCGTCCCCCCAGTCGATGGACGCCGTGTGCGTTTCCAGCACGTTGAGATCCGAGAACGGCATGATGATGTTGAGCGTCGTGCCCTCTGGGAGCGGGACCGGGAGGGCCCCCGCGTCCGGTACGAAGGGTGCTACTTGCAGCGCCGCACCGGCGCCGGCACCGTCGACCCTCCCATGGCCGAAGGTGTTGTCGGCGCC
>JADFQE010000121.1 GCA_022561985.1 Chloroflexota bacterium | reverse complement strand
TTGCCCGCCTTCACCCCCGCGATGGCTCCCGCTGCCTGATCGATGCGGTCAACGTGCCACACGACAATCGTGTTGTCGATGTAGAGACATCCGTCCACGACCTCGGGTGTCCCTCCGTGCAATGCCTTCATACCGGATTCAGGTCGATGCTCGAATACCCAGACTCCATCGATCTGGAGTGCTTCGATAACATGAGCGTCCCTCACCGTGAGCACAACACTCGCTTGCAAGTCGATGGGAAGGCTGAGCACGATCTCGCTCGCGTCGGACGGCAAACCCGGGCGTCTCACGACCTCCGCTTCGATCTCGCCTCTACCCGTGACGCTGAATCCCGTATAGATCTCATCGAAACCCAGAGCTGCGAGCGAGCGATGGACCCGGAGGCTGCGCTCCTCGAGCTCGTCGAACGAGAAGGGCTGTCCATCCACGAGCTTGACTTCGATCTCGGCACCCGCGACGAGACCGCGGACGAACTCATCCGCCGACCCTTTGATGTAGAGCTCCGGCGCCCCACCTGGCTCTGGCGAGAGCACGCTTCCAACAAACACACGGGGCCTCTCGGCCGCTACTTGTGCAGCGATGCGCCCGACAACATCAGCGGCCTGATGAGCGGCCACAGCCTCCTCGATGGTCCAGCCTCTGGCCTCAGCGACCAGAGCTAGGTCCTGAGCCAGTGCTTCCTCAGGAGATTGCACCGCGCCTGATAACTCGGCGTCTTCCACTGACTGAGCCGAGGGCGCCGTCGTCGGTACAGCGGTGGGCGTCGGCGTGGGCGTAGCGTCGGTGACGTAAAGCTCAATCTCGGTAGGAACACTGTCTTCATGGATAGCCGTGAGAATCGCGCATTCCGGTGGCTTACAAGTCACCATGATTTCCAACGTCTCCAGGACACCCACCGGGAGCCGCTCGCCGTTATACGCGCTGACGGCCTTCCAGAGCGCCTTGCCCCCGAATTCCTCCTCGTACCGTCCAAGGACAGAGAACCTGTCCGATGGCACTCTCGGTCCGCCGACGCCTCGGGTGGGCCCCATGATCGCCTCACCCGCGCCGTCGCGCAGGATGATGTCCTCCTCGGCCCACCAACAGGTGCTGCCAAAGCCGTCTTGCGGCCTCGGCCCACACGGCCGCAGCTCCGGCTCGACGTCCGTCGCGAGCGGATCAGCTACGCCGCACGCCGCTGCCAGTAGCAATACGAGTGCCAGCAAGCCGAGCTTCCTCATCGCCGCCCCTATTCTTCGTCATCCTCTGGAGTCCACACTAGTGGAATGAACTCGCCGCTGGACACCGAGAACTCCAGTTTCATCGAACTCTTGATGGCCTCTCTCGCTCGAGGGATCTGGTCTGCGCTGGCTACTGCCACCTTCACACCGCTGAAATCTCGGAGCGATGCCGTATAGCGGATGGTGACTCCTACATCCACAAGGTCGAGCGCGGCAATTCTCTTTATTTCCTGAACCAGTTCCTGCCGGGAATAAGGACTATCCACAACGTCGATCGCGACCTCCGCACGCAGGCGTTCGACCAGCGCAGATACCGGAGTTGGCAACGGACCCTTCCAATACAGTGCGACGACGTGGTTTTCGTTATCGAACGCTATCCCCGTGAAATCATTGTATCCATCGTCCCTTACCAATCCCTGGATGCTGCGTTTGGCGAAGTCAAGCGATTGCTGCCCTACCATGCGTGGGTCTTGGAATGGATCGGGACGATCCGGCTTCGGACCGCCCTCCAGCGTCGCAGTAACGGTAGGAGGATCACCCACCGGCGTCTCCGTCGTCTCTAGCAGACCTGCCGCATGCGGCTCGACGTCCGTCGCGAGGGGATCGGCTACGCCGCACGCCGCTACCAGGAACAACACGGCGAGGGCAAGCATCGTCACCCATCCTGATCGGCGCTGACTCATCCTGGTGTTGCCTCCCCTTCGACTACGCAGGGCCCGGTCCTAGGACCGCTCTCTCCTACTTACTAATACGCCGTGCACGGCCCGAACGTTCCGGCATCACCTGATCACTCTGCAACGCTCGTTTTCGATGGTCCGCGTCTCCATACTGGCCTCCTGCAGACGTGCGGGGCAACCGGCTACCACAGCACCGCCACGGCGACGGCGAGCGGCGCTATGCTACTATCGCGCCGCTGTCCGTCAGAGGGCGCACAGGGGGCCGCCGGCAAGCGCGCGAGCGAGGCGGCGAGGAGCACGCGGCATGGTCGGCGAGATCGGCGTCTCGACACTGGTCCTGTTGGGTGGCCTTCTGTTGCTCTCCGGCTTCTTCTCGGGCTCGGAGGCCGCCCTCCTGTCGGTCCAGCGGGTGCGCATCCAGCACCTGGTGAGCATCAAGACCGCGGGCGCTGCGCGCGTCGCGCAGATGGTGGAGCGGCCCGACAAGCTGCTCCCGCCCATCCTGCTCGGCAATAACCTGGTGAACACCGCCGTCGCGGCCGTGACCACCGCCACCGCCATCACCGTGATCGGGAGCCAGGGCGAGGGCGTGCTCGTGGCGACCGGCATCGCGACGGTCCTGCTGCTCATCTTCGGCGAGACGATCCCCAAGACGGTCGCGGCCAGGCACGCCGAGCGGACGGCGATCCTCGTCGCGCTGCCCATCCGGTGGCTCAGCTGGCTGCTGCTCCCGGCGTCGTTCGTGCTCGAGAAGATAAGCGGCGTCTTCCTTGCCCTCTCCGGCGGCTCGGCCGTCCGCACCGCGGTCACCGTGGAGGAGATCAAGACGATGGTGACCGTTGGCTGGGAGGCCGGCACCGTGGAGCGGGGCGAGGCCGAGATGATCCGGCGCGTCCTGGAGTTCGGCGGCCGCCGCGTGCAGGAGGTGATGACGCCGCGGCCGGAGATCGTCTGGGTCGAGCGCGGCGCCACGATCCGGGAATACCTCGAGCTCTACGACGAGAAGTACCACACGCGGTTCCCGGTCTTCGACGGCAGCGAGGACAACGTATCCGGGCTGATCGCCGTGAAAGACGTGATGCGGCTGCTCGCAGGCGGTGCGAGCCTGGATTCGGTTGCCACCACAGCCATCAGACCCGCTACGTTCGTGCCCGAGACCAAGCTGGTCCAGGACCTCTTCGACGAGATGCGCGCCAACGGGGAGCAGCTCGTCATGATCGCCGACGAGTTCGGCGGCGTCGCGGGCCTCGTGACGCTCAAGCGGCTGATCGAGGGCATCGTCGGACCGGTCAGCGACGAGGACCAGCCCCGGCCCGATGAGGTCGTCGCACTGGGCGAGAACACCTTCGAGGTGGACGCTGGCCTGTCGATCGCGGAGGTCAACGAGCGCCTCGGCATCGACATCCCGAAGGGTGAATACGAGACCGTCGCCGGTTTCCTCCTGGAGCGGATCGGCAGTATCCCGGAGGTGGGCACGGCCGTCGAGCACGACGGCGTCGGGTTCAGCGTCACCGAGATGCGCGGCGTCCGGATCGCCCGCGTGCGCGTGACGCTCCCGTCACCGCCCGTGGAGTAGTCGAGGCCCGGCGTGCCCCCATCCAACCGAGTTTCCACGGGCCGCGTCGCGGTTGTCATCCGGCAAGCGCTCCGGCGGCACCGGGCTGCGCTGGGTGGCCGACCCATCGTCCTCGCCGTCTCCGGCGGCCCCGACTCCCTCGGGCTGCTGCTCGCGGCGGCGGCCGTGCGCGGGCGTCCGGAGCTCGTCGCGGCCCACTTCTCCCCCGGCCTCCGGCCCTCCGCCGACCCTCGGGCTGCACGGCTCGTCAAGCGCGTCGCCGCGTCCCTGGGCATCGCCCTCGAGCACGGCAGCGCGCACGCCGGACCCAGCGAAGAGGCGGCGCGGGACGCCCGCTACGGCTTCCTGGCCGAGGTGGCGGCGGCCCACGGCGCATCGGCCGTCGTCACCGCGCATACGCAGGACGACCAGGCGGAGACGCTGCTGCTGCGGCTGACCAGGGGGGCGGGGTTGCGCGGCGCGGGCGCCATGCGGGAGCTCTCCGAGCGTGCGGCCGGCGGCGCACGGCTCACGCTGCTCCGGCCACTCCTCGGCGTGAGCCGCGCCGAGATGGCCTCTGTGTGCGAAGAGGCGGGCATCGAGCCCGTCCACGACGGCTCGAACCGCAGGCTGCGCTACGCCCGCAACCGGGTACGGAGCCGCGTCATGCGCGAGCTCGCGCACATCAACCCCAACGCGGCGGGGGCGCTGGCGAGGTTCGCGGACTCCGCTCAGGCGGACGACGCCCTCCTGCGCACGATGGCGGCTGAGGCGATTCAGGGCCATGAGACACGCGAGGACGGCCGCGTCGCGTGGCGGCGCCGTGCGCTGTCGGAGCTTCCGGAGCCGCTGCTCGCGCGCGTCTTGGCCTCGGCGTGGGAGCACGTCGCGGGTGCCGGCGCAGCGCTCTCGGCCGCGAAGCTCGGCGCGGCTGCGCGGCTGATCCGCAGGCCCGGCGGGGGCGAGCTCGCGCTGGGCCGCGGCGCGCGGCTCGTCGTCGAGCAAGAGACGTGCGCGCTCGGAGCAGCGTCCACGGAGCGCATTCCGCTCGTGGCGGGACCGCTCGCCGTGCCCGGCGTGACGCACGCGGGCCCCTGGATCGCGACGGTCTCGGCCGGCGAGCCGCGTGAGCTCGACCCGGCCGCGGTCACGGGCAAGGGCTGGCGGGCCGCGCTCGACGCCGACCAAGCCGGCGCAGGCCTCCGCCTGCGGGCGAGGGCGCGCGGCGACCGCTTCCAGCCGCTGGGGATGGACCAGCCCGTGCGGCTCCAGGACGTGCTGGTGAACGCCAAGGTCCCCCGCGGCGAGCGCGACGACCTGCCGCTCGTGGTCAGCGACCGGGGCATCGCATGGGTGCCGGGCGTGCGCGTCGCGCAATGGGCGGTGGTCACGGCTGCCACGCGGCGCGTGGTGGAGGTCTCGCTCGAGCGCGGTGCCCAGGCTAGGGACTAGGAGCTAGGACGGCGGCCAGGGACTCGGTGGGGCCGCGGCCCCCCGCTCTTCGGCCGCCTGCTCATCCGCGGCCGGTGGCGCCTCTTCCGTCCTGGGCCCAGCCTCGGGCGTGGGCCCAGCCTCGGCAGCGCTCTCAGGTGCCGTCGCGGGCTCGTCGGGGGGCATCGGGCCGAAGGACGCGATCGGTTCGACGCTCGGCCACAGCGGCGCTTGCTCGGCCTCCGGCGAAGCGGCTTCGGCCGCAGGCTCGCTCCCGCCCGCCGAGGCGAGCTCGTAGAGCCGCTGCGCGACGAGGTGGGCGTCGCGCCGGGCGTCCGCGGAGCGCAGCACGTGGCGCAGCGAATAGTCGCCGGCGTGCAGGATGAGCGCCCCTTCCTGGTCCGGCAACACGTATCCCGTGAGGATGTAGATGGCCGCGAGGACCGGCAGGCCTCCCACGAGCAGCGAGATCAGCACG
>JADFQE010000120.1 GCA_022561985.1 Chloroflexota bacterium | reverse complement strand
GTCGCTAGCGGTCCGGACGATGTTCAAATGGGGAGATCGGGGCGCCGCCGGTCGCGGTCGCGGCCACCGCCGCCTTCGCGGCGCACGGGCCCACGGCGCTCGGGGGCCGGGGACAGCTTCGCGGTTCGCCGTACGTGCTTCGATGCCTCCGCATCCTCGCCCCGGAAGGACTCGAGTCCAACGAGGGTGGCCTTCACCACGTTGATGGGGTTGCGGCTGCCGAGGGCCTTCGCGACGATGTCGCGGACGCCGACCGCCTCCATGACGGCGCGGACCGCGCTGCCTGCCTTGATCCCGGCTCCGGGAGGCGCCGGCTTGAGCAGGACGCGGGAGGCGCCGAAGTGGGCGCGCACCGCGTGCGGCACGGTGGCATCCTTGAGCTGGATACTGACCATGTTCCTGCGCGCGATGGTGGTCCCTTTGCGCACGGCGTCCGGCACGGCGGCACCCTTGCCGAGGCCCGCGCCCACCCTGCCCTTGCCGTCGCCCACGACGACCATCGCGTTGAACGTGAGGTGCCGGCCGCCCTTGACGACCTTCGCCACCCGGCGGATCTGCACCACCTTCTCCTGGAGATCCGAGCCATCGTCGTAACTCCGGTCGGGTCCACTCGTCATCTGCGTCAAAACTCCAACCCCTCCTTGCGCGCGCTTTCGGCGAGCGCTTTCACCCGGCCGTGGTACTTGTAGCCTCCACGGTCGAACACGACCCGCTTCACGCCCTGGGCCTTGGCCCGCTCCGCGATGAGTTTGCCGACCTCGCCCGCGGCGTCGGTCTTGGCGAACGCATCGGGCGGCAGCTCGCGTGAGCTTGCGGCCGCCAGCGTCCGCCCGAGTCCGTCGTCGACGACCTGGGCGTAGGTGTAGCGTCCGCTGCGGAACACGTTGAGGCGGGGGCGCTCGGCCGTGCCAGCGAGGTGCTGACGCAGCCGGAGGTGCCGGACGATGCGGGCCGCGTAGGGTGTCTTGGTGCGCGCCATGCCTAGATACCGCCCTTCGCCGCCGACTTGCCCGGCTTCAGCCGCAGCTTCTCGCCCTGGTACCGCACGCCCTTGCCTTTGTAGGCGTCGGGGGGGCGGAAGCGCCGGATGCGCGCCGCCTGCTCGCCCACCACCTGCTTGTCGATGCCGCGCACGTGGATCAGGTTGTTCCCCTCGACCTCGAGGGTGATGCCATCCATCGGCTCGACCACGACCTGGTGGCTGAAGCCGAGCTGCATGTTGATCCCCGCACCCTGCTGCTGCACGCGGTAGCCGACGAGCTCGAGGGTTCTTGCGAATCCGTCGCTGACGCCCATGACCATGTTGGCGATCAGCGCACGCGTGAGCCCGTGGAGGGCCCGGTGGTGACGCTGGTCGCTGGGACGCTCCACGAGGATCCGCCCCTCCTCCTCCCGGACGATGATGTCCGGGTGGACGGCCTGGCGCAGCTCGCCACGCGATCCCTTCACCGTGACCTGCGCATCGCCGATGGCGACGGTGACGCCGCTCGGGATTGCGATGGGTTGTTTGCCGACGCGAGACATACAGATACTCCTACCAGACGAACGCCATGAGCTCGCCGCCCACGCCTTTGCGGTAGGCATCGAGCCCGGTCATGATCCCCTGAGACGTCGAGACGATCGATATACCCACGCCGCCGAAGGCCCGGGGGATGTCGTGCCGCGGCACGTGCACGCGCAGGCCGGGCTTGCTCACGCGCTTGAGGCCCGTGATCGCCGGCTCACGACGCTCGTTGTAGCGCAGCCGCAGGCGCAGGACGTCCTGGGGCTTGCGCTTGATCACGTCGGCGTCGGCCAGATACCCCTCGCGCTTGAGGAGGCTGGCGATGGCCAGCGTGGTCTTGGACGACGGAAGCTCCACCTGAGGGTGGTGCACCATCTGTGCGTTCCTGATCCTTGTCAGCATGTCGCCTATGGGGTCATTGACAGGCACGTTTCGCTCTCTCCTACCAACTGGCCTTACGCACGCCCGGGAGCTGGCCCAGCAGCGCGAGCTGACGGAAACAGATGCGGCACAGCCCCACGTGACGGATGTACGCACGCGGCCTGCCGCAGCGCGCACAGCGGTTCATGGCGCGAACCTTGAACTTCGGCTCCCGCTTCCACTTCTCGATCTTGCTCTTCTTTGCCACCTCGTCCTCTTCTTCGCTCTCGTCCCAGACTACCCTAGGCCGCCTGCTGGCGGGCGAACGGCATGCCCATGAGCTCCAGCAGCCGGAACCCTTCGGGGTCGGTGTGGGCCGAGGTCACGATCGCCACCTGCAGCCCGCGCACCCGGTCCACGGAGTCGTAGTCGATCTCGGGGAAGACCACCTGCTCGCGCAGACCCAGTGAGAAGTTACCATTCCCGTCGAAGCTCGTCCGCGGCACGCCACGGAAGTCCCGGATCCGCGGGAGCGCCATGGAGATCAGCCGGTCCAAGAACTCGTACATCCGGCGCCCCCGCAGGGTCACCATCGTGCCGATGGCCTGGCCCTCGCGGAGCTTGAAGCCGGCGATCGAGAGGCGCGCCTTCGTGATGACCGGCCGCTGGCCGCTGATCGTGGCCAGGTGGGCCGGCGCGACCTCGAGAGCCTTCGCGTTGGTCAGCGCCTCGCCCAGGCCGATGTTCAGCACGATCCGGGTGATCTGCGGCGCCTGCATCAGCGAGGCGTAGCCGAACTCGTTGATGAGCTGGGCCCGCACCTCGTCCCGATAGTGGGCCAGGAGCCGCGGCGGCGGCCGGTGCTCGACCGTCCGCTTGACGCGCTTGCCCGGCGCAGCCGCCGCCGGCTTCTGCTCCGCGCTCTCGCCCCCGCTTTTGGCCGTGCTTTTGGCCGTGGGCCGTGCGGCGCGGGCCGGCTTCGCGGCACGCGTGGCGCGCGCAGGCGCCTTCGCCGGAGCCTTCGGCTTCCCGCTCGCGGCCTTCGGCTCTTCAGCCGGAGTCTCTTTGCTCTTCTCGGTCGTCAACTGAGCATCCCTTCGCAGTGCTTGCACACCCTCGTCTTCGTGCCGTCATCGAGCGTCTTGAACGCGACCCGGGTCGGCTTGTCGCAGGACGGACAGACCGGCATGACCTTGGACATGCCGATGGGCATCTCCTTGTCGATGATGCCCGCCTGCCGCGCGCCCTGGCCCGCCTTGACGTGGCGCTTGACCATGTTGACGCCCTCGACGAGCACCGACCCCTTGTCCACCAGCACGCGCTGGATCTTGCCACGCTTGCCGCGATCGCGCCCGGCTATCACCAGGACCTCGTCGTCTCGCTTGAGTCGCGCGGCCATGGCTAGAGGACCTCCGGCGCCAGCGACACGATGCGCATGAAGTTGCGCTCGCGCAGCTCGCGGGCCACCGGGCCGAAGATACGGGTCCCCCGCGGCATCTCCTCGGTCCCGAGGATCACGGCCGCGTTGTCGTCGAACCGGATGGTCGAGCCGTCGGCGCGCTTGATGACGGAGGTGGTCCGCACGACGACCGCACGGACGATCTCGCCCTTCTTCACCGCGCTGTTGGGCTGTGCCTGCTTGACCGAGGCGACGATCACGTCGCCCACCCGGGCGTAGCGGCGGTGCGTGCCACCCGGGATGTTGAAACACTGGATCTGCTTCGCGCCGGAGTTGTCGGCGACGACGAGGCGCGTCTGCGGCTGGATCACGACTTCACTTCCTTCTCGCCGTCGTCGGCCGCTTCTTCCGGCTCGTCGGCGGTCTCCTCGGCAGCCGGCTTCTCGGCCTTGGGAGCCGAGCGCGCGCGCTTCCGCGGGGCGGGCTTGGGTGTCTCTTCGGCGGCGGCCTCGGCCTCAGCGGCCGGTGCCTCCTCAGCAACAGCCTCTTCGACGGCAGGCTCTTCGACGGCGACCTCGGCCTCAGCGGCCGGTGCCTCCTCGACAGCAGGCTCTTCGACGGCGACCTCGGCCTCAGCGGCCGGTGCCTCCTCGACGGCAGGCTCTTCGACGGCGGCCTCGGCCTCAGCGGCCGGAGCCTCTTCAGCAGCCGGCTCTTCGACGGCAACCTCGGCCTCGGCGGCCGGTGCCTCTTCGACAGCAGGCTCTTCGACGGCAACCTCGGCCTCGGCGGCCGGTGCCTCTTCAGCAACAGCCTCTTCGACGGCGACCTCGGCCTCGGCGGCCGGAGCCTCTTCAGCAACCGGCTCCTCGACGGCGACGGCGATGTCTGGATCGGGGACGTCGGCGGCGACCGTCGCGACGACGTCGGGGACCTCCACTCGCGAGAGCAGCTCCGTGACCCGCCAGCGCTTGGTCCGTGAGAGCGGGCGCGTCTCGACGATGCGCACGAGGTCGCCCATGCGGTATTCGTTGGCGGGGTCGTGCGCGCTGAACCTGCTGAAGTGACGGATCGACTTGTGGTACAGCCGGTGGCGCAGACGCCGCTCGACGGAAACGATCACGGTCTTATCCATCTTGTCTCTGATGACGCGGCCGATCTGCACCTTCCGCGGAGCTCGCTCGGTCATTCGGCGCCCCCTACCAGCTCGCGCTCCCGCCGGACGGTCAGGATCTGGGCCAGCTTGCGGCGTCCGCCGCGGAGTCCGCTGACGTCCGTGACCTGGCGCGTCGCCACCTTGAAGCGGAGGTTCAGGAGCTCCAGACGCGTCGACGTCTCCTCTTCCTTGAGGCGCTCCACCGAAAGGGCTCGTATCTCTTCGATCTTTCCAACCATGGCATCTGCCGTTCAAGCGACGGCTAGCTTCTCCTCTCGGCTGACCGTTTTGGTCTGCACGGGTAGCTTCTGCGCGGCTCTCGCGAGGGCCGTTCTCGCCAAAGCCTCGGGGACTCCTCCCACCTCGAACAGCACGCGGCCGGGCTTCACCACCACGACCCATGCCTCCACGGGGCCCTTGCCCCCGCCCTGGCGTGTCTCGGCCGGCTTGTGCGTGTAGGGCCGGTCCGGGAACACGCGGATCCACACCTGCCCACCGCGGTGGAGGTGCCTGGTGATGGCGCGGCGGGCCGCCTCGATCTGGCGGGAGGTGACCCACGCCGGCTCGAGCGACTTCAGGCCGAACTCGCCGAAGGCGACGGAGTTGCCGCGCGCGGCGAGCCCCTTCATGCGCCCCCGGTGCATCTTGCGGTATTTGGTCCTCTTAGGCTGGAGCATCGGTCCCCTCAGCCTCTTCGGTTTCGCCGCCGTCCTCGTCCTTGGGCTTCGCGGCGGCGGTCGTCCGGCGCGTGCGCCGTGGCTTCGGCGCTGCTGCTGCTTCCTCGGCAGCAAGTGCCGGGTCCACCGGCTCAGCCTCGGCCGGGGGCGCTTGCTCCACGACCGGCGCAGCAGGCGCAGCCGCAGGTGCCGCGGCCGCAGGGGGCTCGGCAACCGGCGCGGCAGGCGCAGCGGCCGGAGCCGCGGCCGCAGGGGGCTCGGCAACCGGCGCAGCAGG
>JADFQE010000119.1 GCA_022561985.1 Chloroflexota bacterium | reverse complement strand
CCCTACGGAATGGGCCACCCACCTAGCCCCACAGGCGGCTCGACGCGATGGCCGCGCCTTCGGCAAGCACCCGCAGCTTCGCGTAGCAGATGTCGGGGTCCATCTTGCCGTAGCCGGCGAAGGTGCCGAACCCGCAGTCGACCCCCGCGAGCACGCGCTCGCGGCCCACGATGCCGGCGAAGGTGGCGATGCGCTGGGCCACCAGCTCCGGGTGCTCGATGAAGTTCGTCGTCGAATCGATCACCCCCGGTATGAGCACCTTGTCGTCCGGGACGTCCACCTCCCGCCAGACCGTCCACTCGTGGGCGTGGCGTGGGTTCGACGCCTCGAAGGAGACGGCGCTCGGCTTGGCTCTCATGACCGCGCCGACGATCTTGGCGAGGGGGATGTCGTGGTCGTGGGGGCCCTCGTAGTTGCCCCAGCACAGGTGCATCCGCACCGACTCCGCCGGGACGTGAGCCGGTCCTTCATGTAGGTGGCGAGCCGATCTTGCCCATCTCGCCGTCGCTGACGATGTCGACGCCAACCTCCCGCTGCCGGGCGAGCCCATCGGCGACCCCCCGGCGCACGGTGCGCTCGAAGACGGCGGGGTCGGTGGCCTCGCCGCGCTCCCTGGCGAGCAGCGCCTCGGCGACGTCGTCCGGGCGCGGCAGGCTGCCGACGTGGGTGGTCAGGATGCGGTCGGTGCTGAGCTTCATCGAGACCCCCTTCGGCGGACGGGTCCGGGGATCATAGCGGCGTGGCTATAATCGACCTCGTTCACGATACTGCTACCTTCCCCCCACAGGAGGCTCACGGATGGGCGTCACACTCAGTCCCGAAGCACAGGCGTTCCTGCACGAGAAGGTGTACGCCCACGTGGCGACGCTCATGAAGGACGGGTCGCCGCAGGTGACGCCCGTCTGGGTCGACACGGACGGCGAGTACATCCTCCTCAACTCGGCGGAGGGGCGCCAGAAGGTCTTGAACATGCAGCGCGACGCCCGCGTCGCACTCTCCATCGCCCCTCCGGAGGACCCGCACCGAGGGATCGTGGTGCGCGGCGTGGTCAAGGACATCACTCCGGACACGGACCAGGCGCTCATCAACAGCTTCTCGCTCAAGTACCGCGGCACCCCCGTCTACAACGTCCGCGAGGGCGAGACGCGCATGGTGATCCGCATCGAGCCGACCCGCATCATCGAGCGCCTGAAACGCTGAATGGCGCGCTGAGCAGCCGCCGGGCCATGGCGGCCGCGGTCCGCAGGCGGCCCGCCGGGGTGAAGCCGCGGGATGCCGCCTCCAGCGCGGCCATCTCGTCCGCGGAGAGCTCGATCTCGGCGGCCGCGGCGTTCTGCTCGACCTGCTCGAGGGTCTTGGCGCCCGGTATCGCGACGACGCCCGGGCGGGCGACGACCCACGCCAGGGCGATCTGCGCCGGCGTGGCGGCGTGCGCTCGCGCGACCTCGCCGAGCACATCGAGCACCGGACGGACGCGATCGAGGTTCTCTCGCGTGAACAGCGGGTTGAACCGCCGGACGCCGCCGGGAACGTGGCCCGCGTCGTAGCGCCCGGACAGCAGTCCCTGCGCCAGCGGGCTGTAGGCGATGATCGTACGCCCCTCCTCGCGGGCGAAGGGCAGCACGCCGCGCTCGGGGCCGCGCTGCAGCAGGTTGTAGCGCACCTGATTGGACGGGACGGGCGCCCCCAGCGCAGCATCGGCCCGCCGCCACCGATCGAGGCCGAAGTTGCTCACGCCGACCGCGCCGATGCGCCCGGCCTCGAGGAGGTCGCGCATCCCCGCCATGGTCCAGGAGATGGGGGCCAGCGGGTTCGGCCAGTGGACCTGGTAGAGGTCGATCCGGTCCATCTGGAGCCGTCCCAGGCTCCGCTCGGCCGCCGCGCGCACCTGGGACCGCAGCGCGTGGACCGGCCAGACCTTGGACGCGACGTAGACCTGGGCGCGGTGGTCGCGGAGCGCGTCGCCCAGGAGGCGCTCCGAGCCGCCGCCCCCATAGACCTCGGCGGTGTCGAACAGGGAGATGCCGAGCTCGATGGCGCGCTCGACGACGGCGAGTGCCTCGCGCCTGCCGAACTCGCGGCCCCAGCCCCACCCCCGCGAGCCGAACTGCCAGGCGCCGAGCCCGATCACCGAGACCTCGGCTCCGGCGAGGCTGACGTAGCGCACGGCCCGCCTAGCGCCCGCGGGAGCGCTTCGAGGCGCGCACGGGCTTGGCCTCGAAGGTGCCGACGACCCGGTGCACCGCAGCCTCAGGCGCTAGCTGGCCGCGCCGACGGCCGCCTTGAGCGTCTCGCCGAAGAAGACGACCAGCTTGTCCCACGCGTCGGCCGCCGAGCCTTCGCGGTAGGCCTTGGGGTTGGAGAAGTCCAAGAAGGCGTGTCCGGTGTCCGGGTAGGAGTGGAACTGGTGCGCCTTGCCGAGCCGGTCCATCTCGGCGTCGATCTTGGCCACGTCGTCCTTGGAGGGGTTCTCGTCGTCGTCGCCGAAGAAGCCGGCGACGGGGCACGATATCTGCCCCGTCAGGTCGAAGGGCGAGGGAGACTCGCCGCGGGTGGCCAGGATGCTGCCGCCGTGGAAGACGGCCGCGGCGGCCAGCGTCTGGTTGCGCGCCGCCATCAGGTACGCGATGCGCCCGCCGCCGCAGAAGCCGGTGATCCCGATGGACGAGCCGCCCACCTGGGCCAGCCCCCGCAGGAACACGACCGTTGCGGTCACGTCGCTCTCGATCTCGTCGTCGCGCATCTGCTGGGCCTTGCCCATCATGGCCGGCCAGCGCTTCGGGTCGTCCCGCCTCATGCGGCCGAGCTCCTCGAAGGTCATGCCGGTCTGGCGGTGGTAGAGGTCCGGCGCCGCGGCGGCGTAGCCAGCCTGGGCGAGACGGTCGCAGACCGTCTGGATGAAGGTGTCGACGCCCGAGGCGTGCTGCGCCACGACGACGCCGGGGAACGGCCCCTCGCCCGACGGCACGGCAAGGTAGGTCTTCATGGGGACGTTGTCGACGGTGATGTGCTCCCAGCTCGCTGCCATCGGGCTCCTCCTGCTAACGTCTCGTGGGACAGCGTCTCGTGGGGGGACATGCACGGTAGCAGACGCGGGGCGCGGCCCGCAACGGCCACGGACCCCGGAGGCGGTGCAACGCCGGGCGCCCTCCCGCATCTTACTCTTAGGATGCGGCGATGAGATGCGGCGCCTGGTAGCCTGACGGCGCCTCCACACGGGACGAGACATGGGCGAATTCCTCAACAACAACTCGGCGGCGATCCTGATCGGCTTGGTGCTGGTCACGCTCGGCTGGTACGCCTGGGACTACCGCCGCAGCAAGCGCGCGCTCGCGGTCTTCGCCGCCGTCGCCATCCTGCTCGTGGGGGGCTTCCTGAGTGCGCGCCACGGCCCGAGCGACGTGGCCACGATGGCGGGGGTCGACGCTGTCCTCGCCGCCGGCATGCCCGTGGTCCTCGAGGTCTACTCCGACAACTGAACGATCTGCCTCATCGCCAAGCGGTCGGTCGACGCGCTCGAACGGGACCTGGAGGGCCGGGCAACGGTGCTCCGCGTGAACATCGACGAGGACGTCGGCCGGGCCGCCGCGCGACGCTACGGCGTCCGCATGACGCCGACGTTCATCGTCTTCGCGCCGGACGCGCCCGGATCGCCCGAGTCGCACGAGCGGCACCGCCAGAGCGGCTTCCCCGACGTGGAGCGGCTGGAGGCCGAGGCCCTGAACCCGCTCTGAGAAGCTGCTCCGGGTGGTACGGCAAAGGCCGCGCGGGCGGCAGCGGCCTGTTGTAGGCTTGCCACATGAAGAACTGGTACCGGCCGCTGATCCCCGGCAGGATGCCGCTCGTGCTCGGGTGGGTCATCGCGTTCCTGGGCACCGCCGTCCTGCTCGTCTGGGTCGCCACCAGCGTCGGCGGCGGCATCGTGATCCCCCTGCAGGCCGGCGACACGATCCGGTTCGAGCAGGTGCGCCAGGCCGCCGGGACGACCAAGGCCCACCACTTCACGGTCGAGGCACTCGGCATCGACATCGACCTGAACGACGGACGCTTCGAGGCCGACACGTCAGCCTGCGTCCCTGACCCAGGCCCGCCCGGTGACGCTGCTGACGATGTGGACGCTGCAGGCCCCGGCCTCTTGAGCCCGCCCGTGGACCCCATCTCCCCGAGCGGCCCCGTCGACCTGTACGAGATCACCTTCCCCGATCCCGGCCGCTTCGCCATCACCGACTGCACGGACCCGCGCGCGCACGGCCGGGCCGCCTTCATCGTCACCGAGAGCGATGGCCGCACGCCCAGGCTCATCGTCACGGGCGTCTTCGAGGTCGAGGACAGGTTGTTCGTGCTCTTGGTCCCCCAGTCCGGCGAACAGTTCGGCTACGATCCGGGGACGCGCGTCCCTTCCCGGTCCCCTGGCGACCAGCTCATCTTCTTCAGCCTGATGGGCGGGTCGGCGCTCGCCGCTCCACTCATCGCGCGGGCCAAGCGCCGGCGCTGGTGGCTGTGGGGGCTGTTCGGGCTCATCGGCGGTTTCTTGGGCGTGGCGCAGCCGCTCATCACCTCCGCGACCGTCATGGGAGCCGCGCTGCTCAGCGAGCCCTACCGGCCCCCGCCCCCAGACGTCGACGACGATGAGCCGGAGGACGGGGACGACGAGGAGCCGGAGGACGGGGACGGCCCCGAGGCCGACGACCCCGGCGCCGACGACCCCGGCACCGAGGACCTCAGCGCCGAGGACCCTGCGGACGTCAGCGCCGAGGAGCAAGCGGGTCCGCCCACCCAGGACCAGCGCACGCTGCCGGCCGCGCCGCCACGCCCGCGTCCGCCGCGCCCCCGGCGCCGGCCGCGCCACTGAACGCTCACGCGCCGTGGGTGCTGTACCCTACGGCCGGCCGGGGAAGTGCCGGAACTGGCAGACGGGCGTGGCTTAGGACCACGTGCCTACGGGCGTGAGGGTTCGAGTCCCTCCTTCCCCACCAGACAGGACGATAGATAGAACCGGCTCCTCCCCCAGGAGGGCCTGGCCTGCGGGCAATGGTAGCGTGTACTCCACGGTTACCTCGGCGCCTTTGACCGTCACCGACCGCACGAAGGACTTGAGGAACGCGCGCTGCTCAGCCGTAGTCCCTGTGGTTAGCGTCCCGCGAAGGTCCCGAACGTAGTTCAGCACCTGCTCACGGTCGACCAGCTCTATATGACCAGCGTAGGCCGCCTCCTGCGCCTCTCGCTCGGCTCGATGAAGGAGGTCCTGCCGCTCCCGCAACTCTTTAATCCTTGGTGCGAGATCGTCGAGGGACAGCGCGCCGGTCTCCAATGCGTCGTAGAGACGGTCTAGGCGCCTGTTCACCTCGGCCTCCTGCCGCTTGAGGTGTTCACGCCGTTGGTCG
>JADFQE010000118.1 GCA_022561985.1 Chloroflexota bacterium | reverse complement strand
GGCCCTCGTCCCACTCGCGCCAGTGGACGTCGGCGCCGCTCTCGATCGAGCCCGCGGCAGCCATGTGCGTGCCGACGCGCTCCAGAGCGGCCGTCACCAAGCCGCCTCCACGCACGCCCACGGCCTCGCGCGCCGCCTCAACGACGGCGCGCACGCCCGGCGCGTCCTCCGCGGGGACCTCGCCCTCGCCGAGGCGGTGCTCGAAGAGCGCGCTGGGCCCGAAGACACCGCGCACGGCCGTGTACCACTGGTTCCCACGCACGCGGCGGAGCTGGAGCACCGCCTCGGCGAGCTCCCCAGCGCCGAGCGCCGGGGCGGCCATCTCCTCGATCCAACGGTTGTAGCCGTCCACCTCGGGCGAGATCGCCCGCTCCCATCCCCTGGGGATGCTGCGCATGAACCGCAGGCTCGCGTCACGCAGACGCCGCCACTGCCCATCGAGGTCGCGCTCGGCGAGGGCGGAGGGGACCGGCGCGTAGTACAGCGCGCCGTCGACGAGGCGCGTGCGGAACTCGAAGACGGGGAAATTCAGGCTCTGGAGGGCACGGGTGAGGCCGAATGCGCGCGCGTGGACCTCCAGCGTGTGCTCGAGCGGCCCCGGCGCTTCGGGCAGGAACGCGGCCGGCCTCAGCCAGGTCAGCCCATCATCGGTGGGGGGCGCCCATCTGTTCTCTGTCGAGGCCTGGCTCATGTCCTCCCCTCACGCCTTGACGACGCACACGCACCGCAGGGCGGCATCCAGCGCGTGGACCCGGTCCCAGCTCTCGCCGCAGTCGCCGCTCGTCCAGACCTCGCCGCGGGCCCGGTCGTCGAGCCCGCCGAGGCGGGAGGGCTCCTCGCCGTAGACGGCGTAGAGACGGCCGCGGTCCATGGGGTCGCCGGCGAGGCGCCACGCCATCATCTCCGAGCTGAAGGGCAGGCCGCCCTCCACCTGCTCCCAGGTGCGGGCCTGGTCGGTGCTGCGGAAGATGGACGACTCCGCCTTCGTCGGCCTGATCCAGGCCGGGGGTGAGCCATTCGCCGTGGTCAGGAACAGCACGGACTCGGACGCCCCCTCACACACCAAGAAGTCGTGGGTGAAGTCGCGCGTCAGTCCCTCGACGGCGAGCTCCCAGCTCTTCCCGTTCCCGTCGTTCCGGTAGAAGCCCCGGGCCGTGGCGGCGTAGGAGACGCCTCTCTCCACGGGGTCCCGTCCCACCTCGTGGAGGTCGAGGTACTCGATGCCGTCGGAGAGGTCTTCCCAGGTCTCGCCGCCGTCGAAACTCCGGACGATGCCGCCGTGCTCGAGGCCCAGGAGGATGGTCCGGCCGTCCTGGGGATCGACGAAGATGCTCTTGACGTGGCCGTCGTGCGGGGGCTGGGGGAACCACCACTTCTCGCGGACGTGCTCGGGGAGCTGCTGAAGGCCCGGCATCTCCTCCCAGGTCACGCCGCTGTCGGTGGACCGGTGCAGGTGCACCGGCTCCGTCCCGGCGTAGACGATGTGGGGGTCCGATGGGTCGACGGCGACCGCACGCACGTCGGCGGCGAGCACGAGAGCCCACGTCGCGCCGTGGTCGCGCGAGGCGTAGACCCCCTTCTGCTCCACGGCCGCGAAGACGGCGCTCCCGTCGCTCGCGACGGAGATGCACTCGACGTCGTGCTCCTCCAGACCCTTCGCCTCCTGCGCCCACCGGCCGCCCTCCTCGGAGAGCACCACCACGCCGGCGCCGCTGGTCCCCAGGTACATCCGCCTGCTGCTGCCCATGCTCGCCTCCTCGACGCCTGGTCCGCCTGCCCGTGAACAGGGTCCGGCTGAAGGGATAGGGTCTGGTCCAAGCCAGGTCTACTCCGCCTGTCTCACTGCTGTCAATACCGGCGGCCGCAAAGCGCTGCGGTGGGCGCCGCGGCGAGCGCCGCGGTTGACCGGATCCGAAGGTGATGGCTATGCTCCCTGCGGCGCTCGCCGGCGTCACGCATCGCGTTGATCGGAGGCCACGATCAGGCTGCCAACGAGGCCCCGCACGAACGCCGTCTCGCGCTTGAGACTGAGCACGCTGAGGCCGGGCATCGGCACTTTCGTCGTGGCGATGCTCATCCTGTTCTTCGGCCTTTACATCACCTACCCGGTGGTCCTGATCCTCATCAACTCCTTCAACGTGGCCGGGATCGGCCAGCCGGCCGAGTGGTCCCTCGACAACTGGCGCTCTGCCTTCTCCAACCCTTCGATCTGGGGAGCGCTCCGCAACACGTTCTTCATCTACTTCTCCTACACGATCGTCGCCTTCCCCTCCGCCGTGCTGATCGCGTGGGTCCTCGCGCGGACGAAGATCAGGTGGTCCTACGGCCTCGAGTTCATGTTCTGGGTCTCCTTCATGATGCCCAGCATCGCCACCACCACCGGCTGGATCATCCTGCTCGACCCTCACATAGGCTTTCTCAACTCGCTCCTCACCAACCTGTCCTTCATCGACGAAGCGCCCTTCAACATGTACTCGGTGCCCGGCATCATCTTCGCCCACCTCATGGGCAACGCCATCTCCAGCCAGGTCATGCTGCTCACGCCTGCGTTCCGGAACATGGACGTGACGCTCGAAGAGGCGGCCCGGGTCTCGGGGGCCTCCAACATCCAGACGATGATCCGCGTCACGCTGCCCGTCATGATCCCGCCCATCGTCTTGGTGTTCATGCTGAACATCGTGCGCATCTTCCAGTCCTTCGAGACCGAGCAGATCCTGGGCACGAGCATCGGTTTCTTCGTCTACTCCACCAAGATCTTCCACTTCATCCGGGTCTTCGAGCCACCGGAGTACGGACAGGCCACGGCGCTGGCCAGCATCATGCTTGTCCTGATCGCCGTGATCGTGCCGGTGCAGCGGTGGCTCGTGTCCCGGCGGCGGTACACGACGATCACGGGGAACTTCAAGCCGGGGCTGGTCGATCTGGGCACGTGGGGGCCGGTCACCTTCGGCCTGATCGTGGCCTTGCTCCTGATGCTGACCGTGATCCCCGTCCTCGTCCTCATCGGCGGCAGCTTCATGACCCGGGTCGGATGGTTCATCACGACCCCCGTGTTCTCGCTGGAGCACTGGACGGCCGTCATGAGCAAAACCGCCTTCGTCTCAGCGGTCCGAACGACGCTGATCTTGAGCCTGACGACGGCCATCATCTCGCCGCTGCTCTTCTCGATGGTGGCTTATGTCCTCGTCCGGACGAACTGGCGCGGGCGCGCGATCCTGGACACCCTCTTCTGGACCTCCGCGGCCATCCCCGGCATGCTGGCCGGCCTCGGCCTCCTCTGGGTGATCACCCGGACACCCGGCCTGAACATCCTCTTCGGGACGATCTGGATCCTGATCATCGTGATCGTGCTCCAAGGCAAGCTCAGCGGGACGCAGCTCCTGAAGGCCGTCTACACCCAGATGGGGGTCGACCTCGAGGAGGCCGCGCGGGTCGCCGGAGCGGGCTGGCTCCGCACCTACTTCCGCATCTGGATCCCCCTCATCATGCCGACGCTCATCCTCATCGGCACGCTGAACTTCGTGCTCGCCGCCCAAACCACGTCCAGCATCATCCTGCTCGCGGCCAGGAACACCGAGACCCTCTCCATCCTGGCCCTCCGGATGCTGACCGATACCGACGGCAGGCAGCTGGAGCAGGCCGGCATCGTGAGCTTGTTCATCATCGCGATGACCGTGGTCGTCGCGCTCACCGCCCGCACCTTCGGACTGCGCCTCGGCGTGAGTCACGACATGCGGGCACGGGCGCAGAGCAGCGACACGAAGAAAGCGGCCGCGCCTCGCTAGCCCGCCAGCGACCCGGAGGAAGTGCCGCGCGTTGACACCCCGTCGGGTTGCTCAGTAAGGTAACGGCGCCATCCGCGGCTGGCGAGCGACTGGATCCGATGCCGCCTGCGGGCGGCTCTTTTCGGAAACCTACGGTGGAGTGAGAGAAAGATGACCACTCGAATCGGCAAGGCCATCGTTGCAGGATTGCTGGGCGCGACATTCGCACTCGTGCTGGCGGCGTGCGGCGGTGACGAGCCCACGGCGACGCCCGTGCCCGTCGCGACGCCGACGGCGCCAACCGGCTCACCGACACCCACGCCCGACCCATTCCAGGTCGAGTGGGACGCGCTCGTCGAGGCCGCGCAGGCCGACGGCGAGATCTCCACGTTCGGCTTCAGCGAGGCCGAGCTCGTTGGAGGGGTGCTCATCCCCTTCCAGGACAAGTTCGGCATCAAGGTCATCAATTCGGACGGGTCGGGGCGTCAGCAGTCCGAGCGGACGCTCGCGGAACGAGCGGTCGGCAAGTACACGCTGGACGTCTGGATCGGCGGCATCGGCACCCCCAACAACATCCTGATACCGGTCGGGGCGCTTGCATCGATCCCGGAGACGATATTCCACCCCGAGATCCTCGACGAGACCGCTTGGCTCGGGGGGCCGATCATCTGGCTGGACCCCCAGCACGAGTTCATCCTCGCGTACGCCGGCTCCGCGGATCAGGACTCGATCAACTACAACACCGATCTGGTGAAGGGGGACGAGATCACCTCCTTCTGGGACCTTCTGGACCCCCGGTGGAAGGGTAAGATCGTCGCCAACGACCCGCGCTCCGGGGGGTCGAGCGCCCACACGATCTTCTACTACGTCCATCCGGAGCTGGGCCCGGAGTTCCTCACGCGGCTCCTCACCGAGACGGACCTCGTCTTCGCGCCGGACCGCCGCACCTCGGCGGAGTGGCTGGCAACCGGCCAGTACCTCCTCTGCCTCTGGTCCTGCGGGACTGAGGTCCAGGCGGCACGCGAAGACGGGCTGCCCGTCTCGGAGGTGTGGCCGACTCCGCTCAAGGAGGGCGGCGACATCCGCGTCGGCAGCGGCGGGTACACGATCGTGGACACGCCCGCGAACCCGAACGCCCAGAAGCTGTTCACCAACTGGTTCCTCTCCAGGGAGGGGCAGATGCTCTACCAGGAGGCGACCAAGAACAACTCGCTGCGCACGGACATCCCCAAGGACGTCATCCCCGAGAAGGACCACCTGGACGCCAACACGGACTATCTGTTCTTCGCGCTGGACCCGGATATCCTCGAGAAGTCGAAGGCGGCGTTCGTCCTCGTGGAAGAGGTGCTGGCCGCAGCCGGCCGATAAGCCAGGCTAACGAGAGGCGCCGCCCGGGCGATCGGCGACGGCGGCGCCTGCGCTTGCTCGGGAGGGCGCGGGGGCGCACCCACCGGCCCCCGGAGCGCCACGTGCCCGGACGGTGATGGAGAGGGAGGTGGCTGATGTCCGATCAAGCTCCGGCCTCGTGGGCTGAGCGCTACAAGCCCTGGACGCGCACGCCCTTCGAGCAGTGGGTCCGCGACGAGGGGCTCGAAGTCGTCCAGCTTCCCCGTATCAACGACATCTCG
>JADFQE010000032.1 GCA_022561985.1 Chloroflexota bacterium | reverse complement strand
CCTTCCTGCACTCCTCCCGGGGGCGGAAGGCCACGAACCCGCACTACGTCTCGTCCAAGGCGGCCGTCATGGGGCTCACGCGGGCCGTCACCAAGGAGATGGGGCAGTACAACATCAAGGTGAACACGCTCTCGCCGGGCGGCACGGACACCACCCTCAGCAGCGAGACGGTGCAGCCCTACGAGAAGGACACGGACCGGGCGCTGAACCGGCCCGAGACGCCTGATGACCTGACGGGGACGATGGTCTTCCTCTTCTCGCCGGAGAGCGACTTCATCACCGGCCAGATGATCGTCGTCAACGGCGGGATGGAGACGTACTAGACCGGCCCCAGGCGGCGCCGGTGTGCGAGGTTATCCCGCGCGAGCGGCCCCACGCTCGTTCACCCATCGACGAGGAGCACCATGGAAACAGCATACGAGCAGTGGCAGAAGACCGAGGGGATCCCGATCCATCAGGGGTCCTACGTCTCGAACCTCTACACCATCGAGGTCGGCGACTGGCCGCGGACGGGCCAGCGCGGTGCGTTCGTGAACCTCGCGGCCCAGCAGCAGGACGACGCATACGTCCTGGAGATAGCGCCGCGCTCGGAGACCGAGGTCATGCACCACCTCTTCGAGGCGGTGACCCTCGTGCTCGAAGGCAGGGGCGCGACGACGTTCTGGCAGAAGGACCGCCCCCGCCAGACGGTGGAATGGCAGCGCGGCAGCGTGTTCTCTCCGCCGATCAACTGCTACTACCAGCACTTCAACGGCCAGGGCGAGGCACCCGCACGCCTCTTCACCGTGACCAACGCACCGATGGTGATCAACCTCTTCCGCAACCCGGGGATCGCCTTCGACGACGGCTACGTGTTCGACGACCGCTACAACGGGGAGGCCGACTACTTCTCGGGGGCCGGAGAGGAGTCGGGCCGGGATGTATGGACGTCCAACTTCGTGCCCGACATCCGGTCGTTCACGCTGATCGAGCGCATCGGCAGCCGGGCGCTCCGGGACGTCCACAGGGTCTTCAAGATGTCGAACAACCAGATGGCCATGCACTGCAGCGAGTTCGAGCCGGGCACCTACAAGAAGGGCCACCGGCACGGCGTCGGTGCCTACGTCATCGTGCTCTCCGGCACGGGATACTCCCTGCTGTGGCGCGAGGGCGAGGAGCAGCAGAAGGTGGACTGGCAGGACGGCAGCGTCCTCTCGCCACGGGAGCAGGAGTACCACCAGCACTTCAACACGGGGCCGGATCCCGCGCGCTATCTCGCGGTACGGCTGGGGGCGCTGGACTCACGCCGCTGGGGCGGCGTGGTGCCGACGCACCAGATCGAGCACGAGCAGGAGGACCCGGCGATCTACGACCGCTACGTCAGCGAGTGCGCGGCCCGCGGGGCCACGGTCACGATGGCGCGCCCGGCCTACGCCAAGGCCTAGGGACCGACCGCGCTGGGCGCGGGCGTCGCCGTGGATGGCAAGACCGGCGCCGGCCGGAGGCTGGGGGGGTCGTCCCGCGGTCGCAGCGGTGCGGTGCCGACGGCGGTGGGCCGGTCGCCCCGGCGAGCGTCACGCTCCTCGATCTCACGGCGGACCGCACTCTCGGGCAGCTTGAACCGCCGCAGCGCGGTCAGGAACTCCTCGCGTGCCGCCGCGATCTTCTCGCGTATCTGCTCCCGCGGCGTGCCGGCTGCCGCGGCGTTCTGCGCCCGCTTCTCCAAGGGCAGCATGAGCGCGTCGACGATGGTCGAGAGCGGGACGCCCGCGCGCTCGGCGATCTGTGCGATCGTCCGCTCGCGCAGCAGCTCCCGCAGCCGCTGGGGAGCGATGTTCGATACCCGCGCGACGACCTGGAGATCGAAGGGGATGAACCCCAGGACCGCCTTCGCCGCGGCCGTATCGACGGACCGCCGCGTCGGCTCGACCCGCTTGGTGCGGCCGCCCAGGTCCTCCAGCAGCCGGCTCTTGAGCTCCGATAGCTGCTTGCGCGCCCGCTCGCCCGCAAGCTCACCGGCACCCTCGCCGGTACTGGCTCGCTCGGCCAGCCGCCGCTCGACGAGGCCCAGGAGCTTGGCCACGACGTCCTCGGCGCTCACGCCGCGCGCTTCCAGGAGCCTCCCGATGCCACCGCGCTCCGCCATGAGCTCCCGGAGCTCCTCGACGGGGATGCCGATCGCGTCGGCGATCTCATCGACATTCAACTCGACGCCGGCGTAGGGACGGTGGATGCGGGCGCCTGTCGCCTGCCCGCCCGCTCGCGTGCCCGTGCCCCGGTCCTCCAGGCGGAACCCCCGCAGCCGCTCGACGAAGCCGCTCCGGGAGCGCTCGATGAGCGCGGCTGCCTCCTCGTCGGTGATGTGGCCGCTCTCGATCTGCCTGCCGAGCTTGCGCTTCGTCTCCTCCAGCAGCCGGCCGGCCATGGCCTCGACGGTGACGCCGTGCTCCGAGGCGATCTCGGCGAGCGTCCGGCCCGAGACCAGCCGCTTGCGGACCGACTCCCCGTCCGTGCCGAAGAGCTCGGCGAGCACCTTCAGGTCGAAGGGGACCTTGCGAACGTCTTCCTCGCGCTCCCGCTCCTTCTTCCGCTCATCGCTCTCGTCCCGTTCCGGCCCCCGGCGCCCCTTCGCCTCGGACAGCCGCTCGCCCAACCTCCCCATGAACCGCTCCATGAAGCGCTCCAGGTCCTTCTCGGCGAGCGCGCCGTCATCGACGAGCGAGCGCGCCCGCTCCTCGGTGATGGCGCGCAGCTTCTCGATCAGCTCGTCCCGGGAGACCCCCTGCCCTCGCGCCACGTCGAGGGGCGTCGCGCCCCCACGCAGGCGGGCGAACAGCGCCTCTGGTCCCACGCCGATCACGCCGGCCAGGTCCTCGACGGAGAACGGCAGCTCGTCGTGGACGGCGGACTCCCGGAAGATCGAGGAGATGAGCTCGGCGATCCGGTCCCGGACCTGATCGAGGACGAGCGCCATCGCTTCGGCGGTCATCTCGCCAGCCTCGACGCGGGCGCTCAGGCGCTCCTCGATCCGCGCCACGATGCCGTCGTGCAGCTCGTCGGGCGTCTTCCCAAGCCCCTCGAGGGCAACCTCGTTGCTCGTGCTGTTCAGCGACGCTGAGAGCGCTTCTTCGCTCATGCCCAGCACCGCCGCGACGTCCTCGAAGGTCGGCTTGGCGTCCTTGGGCAGGCGGCGCTTCGAGAGATCGTCCACGTCGCGGCGCTCGCGCTCCGCGTCGCCGGCCATCTTCAGCGCCCGCTCGAAGGCCCGGGCGACGCCCTGGTTGGCCTCTTCGAGCGCCTCGATGGCACGGGCCAGCCCCGCCTGGGCCTCCGCGGGCAGCTTCTCGGCGACGCGCGTGAGCACCTGGACCTGGCGCCCGCTGTTGCGCTCCAGGAGCTCCTGGACGCGCTTGAGCCGGTGCAGCCGGTCGGACCGGTCCGTCGTCGCCTGGTCCAGCTCGTCGATGTGGCCGTTCAGCCGCTCGATCGTCTTCCGCAGCGGGTGGACGGAGCGGACCTGGAGCGTGCCCGTCTCGCCGTCGATCCGGCCGGTGAGCGTGACCACGGTGCCGGGCTCGGGCGGTGGGGCGCTGAGCCCGAAGGCGACCTTGCGCTCGGTGCCGTCCTCCATCACGAAGATGGCGCCGTCCTCGGTTATCTCCGCGACGACGCCACTCATGTGGACGACACGAGCCCGAGCCTTGCGCTGGGCCGATTTCACCAGGATGCTCTGGGCCGTGCCCTCGAAGACGACGATGGCGACCCGGTCGCCCACCGCGATCTGGCCGGTGCCCTCCTCGTCACCGCCGCGGCCGCGCACCTTGGTCTCGCCGCTCAGCGTGACGGTGACCTCACCCTCCTCGGTGCGGACGGTCAGCACGCCGGCGTCGTTGCCGACCACCTCGCCGAAGAGGACGGTCCGCGCGCCAGACTCCCCTGACTCCTGGGGGGCCGTCGGCGCCGCGAGAGCGCTCGCCGTGCCCACGAGGAGCAGCGCTGTGAGGGTCAGCAGCATCACCGAGAGCTTGCGACGGTTCACCGTTGTTTCTCCTGCTCGTACTGGCGCCTGGTAGCTGCTACGGGAGATAGACCACCACGATATCGACGGACTCCTGGGCGCCGGTCAGGTCGCTGGCGACCACCTCGATGAGGTTCGGGCCCTCCTCCAACGCCACGATGGCCTCGAAGGCGCCCTGGGCGTCCACCTCGACGACCGCGCCGTTCACGCTGACCACCGCGTCCACGGTGGTCGAGCCCTGCACCGCCACGGCTCCCGTGCTCACGATGCTCTCGTCCTCGGGCTGGGTGATCTGTAAGAAGAGACGCTCGGCCTCCTCAGGCGTCAGGGTTGCGGGCCCAGCGGGAGGAGGCGTGGGCGTGGGCGTCGGGGCAGGCGGCGCGGTGGCCGCCGGCACCGGCGTGGCCGTTGGGGTGGGCGCCGGCGCAGCGGTTGGCGTGGGCGTGGGGTCGCCACCGGCACAGCCGGCCGCGGCCAGGGCCACGGCGGCCACCACGCCGATCAGGGCCGCACGGTACGGGCGTGATGTCATGGGCACGCGAAGGCGCCCGGGCAAGGACTTCGTCACTGTTCGCTCCCGCCCCATCGCCGCGGAGGCACGGGGCACCGATGCACACAGGTTGCAGCCATACGAGTCTAGCGGCGGAGGGGGGTGCGCGGGCATCGCCCGAAAGGACGGTATCCCCGGCGATTTCGGGCTTCGCGGCAGCGGCCGGTCGACGGCACGCCACCGTGGCGTAAGATGGCGCCGTCCGGCGCGAGCGCGAGCGCGAGCGCGAGCACGACGCGAGCGCGAGCACGACCGGACGGAGAAGGGGAGGCCACCGATGCTGATCGAGGAGACGTTGGCGAGCGGCATGCGCGTGTGGCATGCGCGGCCCGATACGGATGAGCCGCGGCCGCTGATGGTGATGCTGCACGAGCGCTACGGCCCGGTGCAGCACAGCTTCAACGTGATCGAGCGGATCGCCGAGGCGGGGTTCGTCGCCTGCTTCATGGATATGTTCCACCGCTACGAGGGCGATCGGGCGCCCATCGAGAACGCCGAGGCACGCGTGGACCCCACGGATGCCGAGTCCATCGCCGACCTCGACGAGACCCTCGCCCACATGCGCAAGATGGCGTATGTGGAGGACGCCAAGACCGGGATCGTCGGCTTCTGCCTGAGCGGCCGCACGCCGCTGATCTACGCGGCGGCCAGAGACGGCGTGAGCGCGATCGCCATCGTCCACGGCGGCATCTACCCCCGGGAGTACGCCGGCTCGACGCCCGGCCAGGACACGGTCTCGAACGCGATCCCGAAGCTGCCGTGTCCCGTGCTGGGGCTGTTCGGCGAGCGCGACCCCAGCGTGCCCCTGGAGAACATCGGGCGCTTCCGGCGAGACCTGGAGCGCTCCCGCAGGCACTACCGCATCCGCGTCTACGCCGACGCCCCCCATGGCTGGCAGAACAGCACGGTCGACGCCCGCTACCGGCCCGCGCTGGCGGAGACCGCCTGGGACGACACGATCGCCTTCTTCGACGAGGTCTTCGCGGGGCGGTGGGACGATGGACGGCTGCACTGGCGCTTCGAGCCGGACGACGCGGTAGCCTACGATTTCTCGGCATGAGGCCGGCCGCTTGACACGCGGGAGGCCGGGCTAGTAAACCAGCGTGGATCGGCCCATCAAACGCACCCCCGAACACGGAGCTAGGTGAGCACATGACCACGAAAGAGTCCTTCACGCCAGACAAGGACCTGCCCGTCCTCGAGAAGGTCGAGGCATACCAGAGCTTCATCGAGTCGGAGGGCATCCCCATCGTCACGGGGTTCTTCGTCGAGGACCTGAACACCCTCGAGCTGGCCCCGTGGGCACGCGTGGGCGGGAACGGCGCGTACGTGAACCTCGACGGCAACGGGGGCACCAACGACGCGTATGTGTGCGAGATACCGCCGGGCAAGTCGCTGAACCCCGAGCGGCACATGTTCGAGAAGCTGATCTACGTGCTCTCCGGCCGCGGCGCCACGGCGCTGACCCAGGGGAAGCGCGAGCAGACCTTCGAGTGGGGGCCAGGCTCCCTCTTCTCCATCCCGGTGAACGCGCCGCACCAGCACCACAACGGCAGCGGCGCCGAGCCGGTGCGCTTCGTCGCCGTCACCTCCGCGCCCATGGTGATGAGCATCTTCAACAGCACCCGGTTCGTCTTCGAGAACCCCTTCGACTTCGAGGAGCGCTACACCCCCGAGAAGCACAACACGGGCGACGGCTCGCTCTGGCAGAGCACGACGGGGCGGCACGTGTGGGAGACGAACTTCGTGCCGGACGTGGTGAGCTTCAAGCTCTTCGACCTGCCGCGCCGAGGCGCCGGCGGCTCGAACGTGACCTTCGAGCTGGGGTACAACTCACTCGCCGCCCACATCTCGCAGTTCCCGGTGGGCACCTACAAGAAGGCGCACTGGCACGGGCCCGGCGCCCACGTGTTCGTGCTCTCCGGCCAGGGCTACAGCTTGCTGTGGCCCAAAGACGCCAAGCGCACGGAGCGCACGCGGGTGGACTGGAAGCCGGGCAGCCTGGTGGTGCCGCCGAAGGAGTGGTTCCACCAGCACTTCAACGGCGGCTCCTCCCCGGCGCGCTACCTCGCGCTGCGCTGGGGCAGCCACCGGTTCAGCTCGATCGCCGGCATCACGCCGGACACCGAGGGCGCCGACAAGAGCATCGAGGAGGGCGGCAGCCAGATCGAGTACGAGATCGAGGACCCCGCCGTGCTCGACGAGTTCGAGGATGAGTGCCTCAAGAACAACGCCACGCCGCAGATGCGGTCATTCTTCCCGGCGCGCAAGAGCTTCACGGTGAAGCTCCCCGCGTAAGCCCGGCGCGTTGGGGGCGCCGGCTCAGGGCAGCGGCAGGTCGACCCAGCACTCCTCGGTCATCGACCGGTGCGTGGCCTCCAGCACCTCGATGTTCTTCACGCCGTCGGCGAAGCTGAGCTCCGGGCGGTCGATCTCGCCCCGCACCAACCGCACGAACTCCTCCTCGACGGCCCAGGAGTCGTCGTACTCGGGCGGGACCTCCAGCGCGGCGAGCGCCTCGTCGCCTTTGCGGGCGCCCATCAGCCCCCCGTGCAACGGGACGACGAGCGTGCCCTCCTCGCCGAAGATCTCGATGCGGTCCTCCCCGAAGAGCGCGGCGCCGCTCTGGACGCACGTCACCACCGGCCCGCCCGCCATCTCCGCCACGACGGTGACCGCGTCCGGCATCTCGACGGCGATCTGCGGGCCGCCGGGGCTCTCGGCGCGCCGCGGCGTGAACGTGCCGCCCCACGCGAGCACGCGCCGCGGGTCCCCGAACCAGGGCCGCAGCACGTCCCAGTAGATGCCCGTGTGCAGTGGGTTGATGACGCCGAAGGTGCGGTGGTCCTGACGCCGGTGCAACGGCGCCCCGGCCTCGATGTAGTTCGAGACGAAGTAGTAGCCGAAGGCCTGGCGGACGGCGCCGACGTAGTCCGTGTCCAGCAGGTGCTTCACGTAGCGCCGGACGCCCAGGAACGACGCCGAGGGGACCAGCATGGCCTTGAGGCCCGTGGCCTCCGCCTTGGCGTGCATCGCGCGGGCCTCGGCCAAACTCGCGGCCATCCGCGTCTGGCAGAGCACGTGCTTGCCCGCCTCCAGCGCGCCGATGACGGCCTCGTGGTGGAAATACGGCTCCGTTCCAACGAGCACCGCGTCCACGTCGTCCCGCGCAAGGAGCGCCCGCCAATCGCCCATGGGGTGCGGGATGGAGAACTCGGAGGCGACGCGCTCGGCGCTGGCGAGGGTGCGGTTGGCGACCGCGACCACCTCGATGCCGTCGGCCGCGAGGAAGTTGGGCAGCAGACGGCGGCGGGTGAAGCCGCCCGCGCCGATGATGCCGAGTCTGACGTTCGCTGCCATGTGGGTGCAGGGCTGCGCCCTGCTTACGCCTCGCGCTCGCTCGTCGGGCCAACCTCGCCGGTGCACCAGGGGACGAACGCCTTCATCCGGCACGGCGCTCCGTGCACGGCGAGCTCGGCCTCGAAGGCCTCGTGGTTCTTGCGCTCCTCGTCCTCGTACTCGATCTGCCACCCACCCTCTTTGACGCTCTTGTCGGCGAGCCAGCCGCGGTTGGACCGTGGCTTGTAGAGGCCCATGCCGCCGGTGTACATCGCCAGGTAGCGGGCGCGCGTGTTGCCGGTGTTGAAGTGCTGGTGGAACATCTCATCCCCCGGCACGATCACCATGCCGCCGACCTTCCAGTCCGCCTTGCGGAGATCGGACCGGTCGTCCTTCGTCCACAGCGTCGAGTAGCCAGCGTCGCCGCTCAGGATCAGGAGGTGGGCGCCGGGGCCGTGGCGGTGCGCCTTCTTGTAGGTGCCCACCGGGAACTCGGAGATGTGGGCCTTGGAGCTGTTCTCGGCCATCTCCAGCATGACGTTGATGCCACCGGCGCCCCGGTCGCGCCACCCGTAGAGCGGCATGTCCGGCGCGTTGGGGATGAAGTTGGACTGCCAGACGCGCTTCTTGTAGAGCTTGCCCGAGCCGCTGAAGTAGTCGTTCTGGGCGTCGAAGCGCCCCTTGAAGTAGGAGTCCGTGTCGAACACGAAGTCCAGGTCGTTGAAGAGACGCATCATGGGCGGCGCGGTGGTGACCGAGATGTAGCGGGCCGGCTCCTCGCCGCTGCCGTTGAAGTGCTGGTACCAGGCATTGAGCGGGATGGCGAAGAGGCTGCCGGCGTGCCACTCGAAGGTCTGCTTGTGGTCATCGTCGATCCAGATGTTCGTCGCGCCCCGCCCCGAGATGATGTAGCAGAACTCCTCGTACACGTGGTGCTCCGGCTCGGACTTGCCGCCGGGGCGGATCTCGACCACGTGCGCGTCGTTGGTCAGGTGGTCGTTCGGTATGTTGATGATGACGCCGCTGCCGCCCTTGCGCTCCCACGGCCCCAGCTCGATCGCGCCGAGGTCCTCGAAGGCGAAGTCCACGATGACGCGGACGCCCTCCCGCTGCTGCCAGCGGGCGTAGCCGTCACCCGTGGCGTACTCGTCGAGATCATCCGCCGGGGTCTCGGCGATCTTCATGTCCGTGCCCCGCATGACCATCGCGCTGCCTCCTGTCACTTTGCGTTGGCGGCAGCCTACAGCAAGCGGGCGGGACGCTCAAATGACCGTCCCGGACGGACGTCCCGCCGGCCGGCGGGATAGACGCCACATCAGGGCCACGGCCACGGTGGCGAGCCCGATCGAGAGCAGCGGATCGACGGTGCGCTCCATCCCGCCGACGCTGATCCTGGTCATGTCCACCGCGGCCCGGATCAGCGGATAGCCGATCAGGAAGCTCAGGAACACCGTCCCGGTGCGCAGGGCTCGGCGCTCGCTGAGCAGGAGCAGCGCGGCGAACAGGAGCAGCGCCAGGAGACCCTCGTAGAGGTCCGATGGGAGCCGGGGCTGGACGAGGCCCGGGAACAGGATGCCGAAGGGCGGCGGCGCCTGCCTGCCGTAGCAGGAGCTGTCGATCAGGCAGCCGAACCGGACGGCCGCGATGGCGAGCGGCAGGAACAGCCCGTAGAGGTCGGCGACCACCCCGAGCCCCAACCCCCGCCGGTGGGTCAGCACCACCCCCGCCAGGAACCCCCCGCCGAGCGCGCCGTACAGGTTCATGCCCGTGTTGATGAGCAGCAGGTCCAGCGGGTTGGAGACATAGGCGCTCGCCGATGGCGCCAGGTGGCCCAGGCGCCCGCCAACGACCGCGCCGATGCCCACCCAGAAGGTGACGTCAGCCAGGGCGTCCGCGTCGACCCCTCGTCGAGCGGCTTTGAGCTTGACGAGCTGCGAAAGCCCGAGGTACGCACCGAACAGGACCAGGAGACCCACGTTGGCCACGAGGTTCCGGAGCAGCCGGATGGCGAGCGCGAGGAGGCTTTCCATCGATAGGTGCCCGGCTCAGCCTTTCCTCGGCCCCGGACGGTGCATCTCCCGGCCCAGGATCATTGCAGCTCGTAGTACTGGTCGGGGTTGACCAGCTCGCTGCCGTCGAGTGGCGTCGTATCCGCGATCAGCTCTTCCACGGCGACGGCCAGCTTCTCGGAGGTGAGCGCGCCCACGGCGCGGCGCACCACGAAGCCGTCACGGTCGATGAAGAACGTCACCGGCAGGCCGACGACGCCCCAGTCAACGGCGGTCAGGCCGCGCGCGTCGCGGACGTTCGGATACGTCAGCCCGAACCGCCGGACCGTGGAGAGCGCGGCAGCCTCGGTGTCCTGGATGTCGAGGCCGATGAACCGCACGCCCGCCGCGGCGTACTCCCCGGAGCCGCGCTCGAGCAGGGGCAGCTCGATGCGGCACGGGGGACACCAGGACGCCCACACGTTCAGGACCACGGGGCTCCCGCGGTAGTCCGACAGCGTGAGCTCCTCCTCCATACCGAGCACGAGCGCGTCCAGCACGGGGAGGGTGAAATCGGGTGCCGGCAGGCCCACCCGGGTGATGCCGCTCCGTGCCGTGAGCGGCTCACGGGTCACCATCCCCCAGGCCATGAGCCCCAGCAGCCCCGTGAACGCCACTCCCGCGATGACCACGCTGACCACTTTTCCGGACACGTGCATCTCAGCAGCCCCCACACCGATCTAGATCAGACATCCCAGCACGACCTCCTGGCTCGTTGCCGCCGTCCCCATGCCCGCGCAGGGACCGCCCGCGACGCGCGCCAGCGCGTCCCACGCTCCAGATGGTCACGGGCCGACCTCCACCGGGAAGCGCACCGAGGCGGTCCGCCCCTGCATCTGGACGACGACCTCTATCAGCCACGCGCCCGGCTCCCCCACCGGCAGCACCGCGCGGAACCGCCCAGCTATGGTACGGCCGGTCACCGCCAAGGCGACGCCGTCCACCAGGGGGGCTTGCTCGCCCTCTTGCTGGACGGTCCGGGCGATCCTGAATCCGATGGAGCTGGCGACGCGGGCGTTCCCTCCGAGGTCCACGACCTGGGCGGTGACGAGGGCCTCGCCAACCCTGAGCACGTCGGGCTCGATCCACACGTTCAGCAGGTGCGCCGGCATCCCCTCCATGGCGAGCGGGAGCTGGACCGTCGGCCCAACGGTGGTCCTCTGCATGACCGTCACGGCCAAGACGAGCCCGCCCGCGACCAGGAGCGCGAAGATCACCGGGCCGGGCGCCAGGAAACGCCAGCGGCGTCTCCGCACGCCAGCCGTGGCTCTCCGCCGGAGCGTCCGCGGCTGATCAGGGGCCGGAGGTGCGGTCATCTGCGTCCGGACGGCTGGGTCATCGCACCTGCGACCAGGCGGTCTTGGGCCTCGGCGCCAGCTCGCCGTCGACGTAGAGCTCATCGACGCGCTCGTTGAAGAAGCAGAGCATGCCGGCGATCTTCGCGGTCTCCGGCGTGGGGTACGGGTAGTACCAGGCGACGTCCTGCGCCAGCTTCTCGGGGGTCTGCACCGAGTAGTAGAGCGCCTCGCCCTTGTACGCGCAGCGGGAGCGCCGCTCGCTCGGGCGCAGCAGGTCCATGCGCACATCGGCCTTGGGCAGGTAGTAGCGGATCGGGTGCCCCGGCTCATAGAGCACCACCGGCTCGCTCGAGTCCGCCACGGTCTCGCCGTCGATGACCACGCGCACGTGGCGGGAGCTCTTCATGGAGTCGATGCGCTTGAAGGGGTCGCGCGCATGGACGAAGACCTCTTCCTTCTCCTCGAACCAGGCGTCCATGCTCGGCCAGTCGAAAGAGATCTGGTCCTTCAGGAACGACGCGTCGGGCACGGGGTCCGCGTAGGTCCACGCGGCGTTCTCGGCGACCCGCCCGTCGACCTCGACGTTGAAATAGGTGGCGTCGCCCTTGTTCGCCGCGTTCTCGGTGTGACCGCTCGGGGTGAGGCGGTCCATCGCCACGTCGTCGCGGGGGAAGTAGTACTTGGGAGGCCCGCCCTCGCGCAGCAGGTGCGCGTGCTTCGAGTCCACGACGGCCTGGCCGGCGAGGAATGCGCGCACCCACTTCGGGCTCAGGTACCACCGTGGAGCGACGGCCGTCTCCAGCCGGTAGCTCGGCTCGGTCTCGTGCGTCTGCGCCATGTTCCCCTCCCCTGGCGGCTCCGCCTCAGAACCTCGGCGCCAGCGCCGCTTCTGCGCACGGGCGCCCGCCACCGTCGGCGGCGCTACCGGATGTGGGTCAAGGGCTGTGCCCTTGCTACGTCCACTCCGCGAAGCCCATGGCGCAGCCGTTGCCGGCCTCGGTGCGGTAGCAGGGGACGTAGTCCACCACCTCCATGTGGAGGCCGGTGGGGGCCATCGCGCCGCCGAGGGCGATCCAGTTCTTGATCTCCGAGGTGCCTCCGCGGAAGCGCACGTCCGGGTAGTCGGTGAGCTTCTCCAGGTCGTCGTGCTTGAGCCCGTCGAGGATGCGCGCGTCCAGCTCCTCCTCGATCACGGTGTGGCTGAGCCCGCCGGAGGCGAAGATCATGACGCGCTTGTCGGTGTCCCAATCGCGGATCGCCTGCCCGATGGCCGCGCCGAATTTGTAGCAGCGCTTCGCCCTCGGTGCGTTCGGCGGGAAGTAGGTGTTGACCATCAGCGGCACGCTCGGGATGGGCTTGTTGTCCATCAGGCGCCGGTAGACGTAGTAGAAGGCGTGCCCGATGGCGCCGTCGCCGCGCCCGACGGGCAGCTTGTTGGAGCGCGTGACGTCGAACTCGTTCTCGATCAGCGCCTCGATCAGGTGCTCGCCAAGGGCGGCGTCGGTGGGCTGGGCCAGCGTCTCCGACGGGCGGTTGGCCGTCTTCGCGTCGCCGAAGGTGGCGCGGTGCTCGCTGCTGCGCGGCACGTCGTTGACGCTCTCGCCGTGGTAGACGCAGAAGGCGGGCATGTTGTCGTCCAAGAAGGATTCGTGCTGGTCGTCGCCCAGGATGACGCAGATGTCCGGAGCCGCCTTCGCGATGGTCTCGGTGAGGTGCGCGATCGCCTGCTGGCAGGCGTTGAAGCGCGTCTCGAACTTCTCGTCGGTGCACTCCTTCTCGAAGTGGTCTGCCGCGCGGAGCTCCGCCAGCTCACCGAAGGAGTACGTGTTCCCCTCGAACCAGTGCTGCGCCTGGGTGCGGCCGCGGTCTCCATAGGCGCGCCAGGCGCTGGGGAGCATCTCCAGCTGAGGGCCGTGGGACGATGCTATGCCGAGAACGATCTCCGCCATGGATCGGCCTCCTTTTCGTTGTCGCCTCGGCCAGTCTACACCGATGCGCGGGCGCGCTCACCCCACGCGATGTGGGCCTTTCGGACCGAGGCGGATTGACGCCGCCCCTTCGCGTTGCATACAGTCCTCCCGTGAAGCGAGGGTCGTAGCCCCGCGCGCCGCGAGCACGGCGTATCTGGCGTCTTTTTGGCGTGTCTGCGTATCCTGTGCGTATTCAAGGAGAAGGAGGCCGACCATGACCCAGACGCAACGGCCGGATGCACGGTTCGACTACGAGAGCCGCCTGAAGTTCAAGAGCGAGGGCTGGCTGGTATCCAACATCGACGAGAACGCCGACGATCCCGACCGGACGACGAGCTTCGTGATGCTGAGCAAGCTCAAGGACTCACGGGTGGTGATCAACTGCTACGAGCCCGGACAGTCCGACGAGATGCACTGCCACCCCGGCTCGGAGCACACCTTCTTGGTCTGGAGGGGCAAGCTGCACGTGAAGGGCATCGAGCCGGGCGAGGAGCTGACGCTCGGCCCCGGCGACTTCGTGCAGATCAAGGCCGGCTACTACTACCAGCTCCACAACCCAGGGCCCGAGCCGGCCGTCTACTGCCAGTTCGGGACGGTGCCCGCCAAGCCACCGAAGAAGACCATGGTGTTCTTCAACGAGTCGCGACGGGGCAAGCAGGCCGCGGCGGGATAGCGGCCGTCTGAGCGTCGAGCGCCGAACGAGCGAGAACCGAAACTTGAGGTGAAAGCATGACTCCGTCCACATTCCTGTACGTCGGTACCGACGATGGCCTGGTGACGCTCAGGCGCGAGGGTGACGGTGCGTGGGAGACGCTGCACCACTCGCTGCGCGGCTGGGAGATCCCCCGGTTCGCGGTTCAAGCCGCCCGCCCCAACCGCGTCGTCGCGGGCACGCGGGGCGACGGCGTGTGGGTGAGCGAGGACTTCGGGGAGACCTGGAAGAAGCCGAGCCGCGGCATCCCCGGAGCGCCCGGCAAGGTGCAGTGCATCACCATCGACCCCAACGACCCCGATACCTTTTACGTGGGCGCCGAGCCGGTCGATATGTTCGTCAGCCGCGACGCCGGCGTGCACTGGACGCGGAACGCCTCGGTCTGGGACGACCCACTCGTTGCCACGGTGTTCAACCCCGGCGCGGAGGTGGAGCCATACCTCCGGAACGTGGTGCTGGACCCCAAGACGCCGGCCACGATCTACGTGACGCTCCACGTGGGCTACATCCTGCGCAGCGAAGACAGCGGCGAGAGCTGGGAGCTGCTCGACAACGGGTTCGACCACGACATCCACGCGCTCGTCGTCGACCCGCAGAACACCGACCACATCTACCTGGCGACAGGCGGCGACGGCGCGCGCAAGGGAACCTCGACGGGACGCGCGCTCTACATGAGCAAGGACAGGGGCGCATCGTGGACGCCTGCCGCCATGAACTTCGATCAGGACTACTCCTCGCCGCTGGTCATGCACCCCACCCGCCCCGAGGTGCTGTTCTCGGCGATGGCCAAGGCCAACCCGAGCAGGTGGGTCGGGCGCGAGGCCGGGGCGGACTCGGTGGTCGTGAGGACGACGGACGGCGGCGCGCACTGGGAGCGGTTGGAGAATGGGATCGAGGAGACCAGTGACCGGTTCCCCGAGGCGATCGTGTTCGACGAGACGGAGCCCGACAACCTATACCTCGGACTGCGTACCGGCGAGATCTACGCGAGCAGCGACTGCGGCGATTCCTGGGCCGCGCTCGGGATCACGGTGCCCCCCGACATCACCACGATGCGCTGCGTGCGCTCCTGATCCCGGCCCCCGGACGGCATCGATCCGCCGCTTCGGGTGTATAGTCATGGCCGCGCAACACGCTGGGGAAGCCCCGCTTCCCGGCCGTGGTGCGGGCTACGCATGAGAAACAACAACGGCGAAGGAGAACGATCGTGACAAAGAACGTTGAGAGAGGGAACTCCACGGCGAGGGCCGGCCGCCTCATACGGGGCGGCGTGCTCATGGGCCTCGTGGGGTTGATGGCGCTGCTGGTGGCCGCGTGCGGGGGGGAAGACCCCACCGCGACCCCGGTGCCGCCCCAGCCGACGGCGCCGCTTGATGCGGCCGCGCTCTTCCAGGTGGAGTGGGACACGCTGCTCGCGGCGGCGCAGGAGGAGGGCGAGGTCGTCACCTTCATCGCGGGATCGCTCGGGCGGTCCAACCTCAAGGACCTGCTGCCTCGGTTCGAGGAGAAGTACGGTATCGCCGTGATCTTCTCGACCGGCTCGTCGCGGCAGAACGCGGACAAGACCCTCGCCGAGCGCGCGGGTGGCAAGTTCGAGCTCGACATCTGGATGGGCGGGTCCGGCACGGCCAACACCCGGCTGCTACCGGCGAACGCGCTCCGCCCCGTGGAGCCGTTGCTGTTCCACCCCGAGGTGCTGGACCTCGACGCCTGGATCGACGGCCGGTTCCACTGGCTGGACGCCGACACGCAGCAGTACCTGTTCGCCTTCGCGGCCAACGCATCGAAGTCGGACATCACCTACAACACCGACCTCGTGGACCCGAACGACATCCAGTCGCTCCAGGACCTGCTCGACCCGAAATACAAGGGCCAGATCATCATGCGCGACCCCCGGCTCGCCGGTGTGGGGTCGGTCGTGCTCGACTACTGGACCAACCCGGACGTGGGTGAGGAGTTCCTGCTGACGCTGCTCACCGAGATGGACGTCACCATCGCCGATGACGCCCGGCAAGCAGCCGAGCAGCTTGCCCTCGGCAAGTACATGATCTGCCTGTTCGCATGCCGGTCCGAGGTGCTCAAGGCGGAGAACGACGGTCTGCCGGTCGAGGCAGACTTCCCCCACTACACGCGCGAGGGCGGCCGGCTCTCGTCCGGCTCGGGCACGCTGTTCCTGATGGACTCGCCGAAGAACCCGAACGCCCAGAAGTTCTTCGCGAACTGGTGGCTCTCGAAGGAGGGCCAGGAGATGATGCAGGAGGCCTCGGGCAACGACTCCATCCGCCTCGACATCACGAAGGACACGGTGGCCGAGGGCTCCCGCAGGGAAGACGGGGTCGTCTACAGCTGGAGCGAATCAAGGCTGACGTACACCCAGGACCTGATCGACGCCGCGGCCTTCGCTTCGGAGGCGCTGGCCTCGATCGGCAAGTAGCTCGAAAGCCGAAAGGCGCTCGCTGGCCGGGCTTTCGGGCTCGGCCAGCGAGCGCCTTTGTTGGTCTCTCTCAAGGCGACGATCGCGGATCACTCACGCCGGGGAGCGAGGCAGGCTCACAGCTCGATGTCGAGCTCCGTTCCGTTGTGGATGATCTTTCCGGATACGGGCGTCGGCTGCCGTATCGTGTTGATGGTGTGACAGCCCTTCTCGATCATCGCGACGAGCTCCTCGATCTTCTCGGAGGGCGCCGGCGAGTTGATCTCGATCACGTAGTGGAGCCACTCCGCGCCCGGTGAGGCGTCGCTGAGCAGCAGCTTCCCCTGGGTGTCGTAGCTGGCCCGGATGTCCATCTCCGCATCGTCGATCTGGATATCAAGCTCTGCCGCGTACCGCGTCAGTTGGCTGAACATTCAGAAGCCGATGGCGGCGATGAAGTAGCTCAGCGGCCCCGGACCCGCTCCACCCCCCTTGCGCGAGCGCGCCTCGTCGCAGATGAGCGTGTAGTCGCCCACCCGCGCCTCTTTGAGCTGGTCCTCGATGAGCGTGATCTTGGCGCGTGAGACGATACGGCTGCCGGGGTTGGCCCGGCCGCGCTCCTGCGAGGAGCGCATCACCTCGCGGAACTTGGCGAGGTCTATCCGGCCTCCCGGTCGTTTCTCCGTCATGGCTCTCTCCTCTCGCCCGATGGCGTGTTAGCTCAGGTAGCCCTGCTCACGCCAGAACCGCTCGGCCGCCGGGTGCAGCGGGATGCCCAGCGGCCCCTCGATCGTGTCCTTGCACATCTGGTCCAGGGGGAGCGGGCCCTCGCCGGTGTCCGGCGGGATGCGGTCTTTGCGCGCCTCCAGCGCCATGCAGATGCCACTCACGATCTCGTCGGACACATCGGCGTGGGTGTAGACGATGAAGCCGCTGTAGTCGAGGGTCTGGAGGTCGGACCCCAGGCTGGGATAGACCGCCTTCGTCATGGTCCCCCGCCGGAATCCCTGCTCTTCGAGGCGCTCGAGGACGGGGCCGTCTATGGGGAGGGCGCGCATGCCCAGGCCGAGTGCCTCCTCCGTCCACGACCCGACGGCCTCGTCGAAGATGGCGTCGGCCTCCCCGCGCTCGACGGCGCCGGTGCGGTTCGGGTTCTTCGCCGGCGTGTCGTCGTCGTAGCGCACCTCGCCGCCCCAGGCGCGGATGTCGTCGAAGGAGAATCCGGCGGCCGCGAGCACCTCCGCGAGCACGAGATGGGTGGCGTGGTCCCGCTGGCCACGCAGCGAGACCCGCAGGGGGTAGCGCTTCTCCTTGATGTCGGCAAGCGACGTGAGCCCCGTCTTCTCCGATACCGCCAGGAGGAGCTGGTCGTAGCTCTGGATGACCGTGACCGCGCGCACCGGAACCGGCTCCTTGAACGGGCCCGTGCCCCGATGCGCCAGGGTCAGGACCACGCCGGGGTTGATGAGCGCGAGCTGGACGTCGCCACGGGCGACCTCGTCGATGACGGAGGGGCTGTCGCTCGCGAAGAGCGTCGGCCCCCACTTCTCGCCGCCCTGCTCCCGCAGCGTCAGGCGGACCTGCTTGTGCGGCCAACCTCTCACGCCCACGAGCTCCGAGGCCACCTCCAGCATCAGACGGGAACGGATGCCCACGGGTGCGATGTGCCGGGTTCCTTTGGTAGCCATGGTCATTCCTCCGTAGTCCAGATGCACGCAGCTCGCATGCGGCCCGTTCCGCGACGCGAACGTGGGGCCGGAGGCGAGCGCGGCGTAAGGTACCACCCTTCCCGCAGCGCGGCTACACGCCTCGTGGCGGCCACCCACATGGCCCGCCGCGGCCCGGCGGGGGAGCGCGCGGCGGCCGCACGGATTGAATAGAGCGCCGCGGCGTGGGAGAATGACGCTCGAATCGGAGTGAACCGGGAGGTGATCTCGTGTTGGCAGCAGATCAGAACGACGTTCTTACGATGACCGGCCCCGGCACGCCCATGGGCGAAGTCTTCCGGCGCTACTGGCAGCCGGTGGCCCTCTCCGAGGAGATCACCCCCGGCGGCAAGCCGGTCCAGCTCAAGGTGATGAGCGAGGACCTGGTGCTGTTCCGCGACGACTCCGGCCAGCCCGGGCTCCTGGGGCTGCGCTGCTCGCACCGCCTCACCTCGCTCGCCTACGGACGCGTCGAGGACGGCGGCATCCGCTGCCCCTTCCACGGCTGGCTCTACGACGTCTCCGGTGCCTGCCTCCAGCAGCCCGGCGAGCCGGAGGAGAGCTCCTTCAAGGACAAGATCCGCCATCCGGCGTACCCGTGCCGGGACTCCGGCGGGATGGTCTTCGCCTACATGGGGCCGGCCGACAGGGAGCCGCCGCTCCCGCCCTTCGAGAACCTCCTGCGCGGCGACGGCACCCGCATCGCCGACTACTACCCGATCAACAGCAACTACCTCCAGAACCTGGAGGGGGCGCTGGACCCGATGCACTCCACCTATCTGCACATGGACAAGTGGTCCGAGGTGAAGGAGCAGGTCTTCGCGCAGCCCAAGGTCGAGGTGAGCCTCCAGGAGACCGAGTGGGGGGTGTGGCGGCGGTCCTTCGGGCCCACGCCGCACCGGGAGACCGTCGTCGCATCCTACGGCCACTTCTACATGCCAGACGGGTTCATGGGCATACGGAAGGACTCGCGCAACAGCGGCGCCACGCCGCTCATCCAGAAGCACCAGTCGTGGTACGTGCCCGTCGACGACGAGCACTGCCGCCGCTTCATCGTGTCGTTCACCTCCCGCAAGAGCACGGACGGCGCCGAGTTCAGCTACGCCGTCTCCCGGGACGCCTTCGTGGCCCCCGGCCCGGAGAACGACTACTTCAGGACCTACGGCGAGGTCGACACGATCTCCGGCATCCCGCTGCGCGCGGTCCACGCGGAGGGGTCGGTGAAGGGCCTCCTCGCACAGGACAGCATGGTCAACGAGACGCAGGGGGCCATCGCGGACCGCACGAAGGAGCACCTGGGCTCCGGCGACCGGCTGCTCATCATGACCCGCAAGCTGCTCCAGCGAGCGGTCGAGGACGTGCGCAACGGCCGCGACCCGCAGTTCTCACGGCCGGAGCCCGACGACGAGGGCATGGTCCGCGTCAACGGCACCGACGACTTCGAGCAGGGCTAACGCCCCGCCCGCTGCCGCCTACGCCTTCTTCGCCGCGCGCTCCATGTACACCTCGCGCAGCGGGCGGAGGTCCCACAGCTCCAGCGGGTTCATGCTCTTCACTTCCGGGTAGGCCATCGCCGCCAGCCGGTGGACGTTGACGATGGACTGGGCGTGCGGGTACAGCGATATGTCGTACTCCGCCACCCGCTCGTCGTACTGCTTCTCCAGCCGCTCCATGTCCCGCTCGGGGAAGGGCGAGATGGGGTCGCGGAGCATCTCGACGGTCTCCTCCGGGTTGTTGACGAAGAACTCGGCCGCATCGAGCATCGCGTTGATGATCTTGTGCGCGAACTCCGGCTGCGACTGGATCCGCGGCAGCATGGCCGTGAAGGTCATGTTGTGGATCATCGGCATGGGCGGGAGCTCGTACACGCGCAACCCCTCGGCGCGCGCGGCGTCTCCCTGCCCAGGCTTCAGGAAGATGCCGTCCGCCAACCCGTCTCGAACGGCCTCGACGGGGTCCTCGATCGAGCTGGGGTCCACCCAGCTCACCTGCTCCGTGTCCACGCCCAGGAGCTCGAGCTGGACGAGCTTGTTGCCGTTCTCGTGGCCGATGTGCCCGTCGGCGGCGAACAGCGAGCGGCCGATGATCCGCTTGCCCTGGAGGCCGGCGACGGTCTCGATGTCCGGGGACGTGGCGATCCACGAATGCCAGTCGTTGATCGTCTGGGCCAGGCAGACCATGGGATAGCCGTTGTGGATCCGCCAATACGGCGTGAGGTGGTTCCCGAAGATCAGGTCGAGCTCGTCGGCGAAGAGCATCTCCTCGGAGCCCCTCGCGTCGTTGAGGAACTCACAGCGCCGCACGTCGAGGCCGTAGCGCTCCCAGTACCCCTTGCGCTCCATGATGGTCAGCATCTCGATCATCGGGGGCGAGCGGAAGATGAAGCGTATCGGTATGTTCTTCTCAGCCATGTCTCTCTCCTCGTAGTGGTCTCACACACAGACCGTCTCGTGCACGCAGCCTGTCCGGGTCCGGTGACCAGGCTCAGGGAGCAAGGGCCTCGTCGTAGGGGACGAGGGCGGTCATCACCTCCGGCGGGCCGTCCCGCACGCAGATCACCTCTTCCAGCTTCACCGCCTGCGGGCTGCCCACCTCGCCGAAGTAGCACTCGATGGCGAGCATCTGGTTGACCTTGAGGTCCTCGTTGGCGCCGCGGCGGCGTTGATTGATCTTGGGGAAGCCGCTGTTGCCCATCCCCACCCCGTGTCCGGGGTTGTAGTCGGCGAAGCGCGCGTGGTACTGCTCCGGGATCGGCGGGAGGGCCTCCAGGACCTCGCTGTACGACCGCCCCGCGCGGAACTCGGCCACGGCCCCGGTGATGTACTCGTGGGCGCGCCGGTAGAGGTCGCGCTGCTCCGCCGAGGGGGCGCGGCCGACGAAGAAGGTGCGCGAGGTGTCTCCCCGGAGCCCGCTGGGCCCCCGGCCGTGGATGTCGATACCCACGAACTCGCCCTCCTTCAAGGGCCGGTCCGTCGGCCATCGGACCCAGGGGTTCATGTTTTCCCCCGCGCAGATGTTGAGCTGGGCGATGTCCTCGCCGCCCGCCTCGTGCCACGCGGTCACGACGAGGCCCGCCAGCTCGTTCTCGGTCACTCCGGGGCGCAGGGCGTCGCGGAAGGCGCCGATGGCGTGGGCTTCGATCTCGCTCACCGTGCGGTAGATGGTCACCTCGTCCGGCGTTTTGACCGTCACGACGTGCTCCATGAGCGGGTCGGCGTCCACGACCCGGACCTCCGCGGCAACGAGGGCGAGCAGCGGATCGACGGGCAGCGCGTCGAAGGCGATCTGCCCACCACCCCCACCGTGCTCGTCCATCAGCTCGCGGATGCCCCGGACGAACCGGGCCGCCTGCTCGGGGTCCGTGCCGGCCCGCAGGGCCGAACGGTCGTAGAAGGGCGGGCGCAGGTTCGAATGGCCTCTCGAGACGTAGCCCATGTCCCTGCCCCGGACCAGCCCGAGCGCCTCGCCGTCCGCCGGCACGAACACCTCGCCGCCGGGGACGTGCTGGTCGAGGGCGTAGCGGACGTTGGTCTGATCGCTGAGGTAGAGCGCGGCGATGTCCCGCAGCTTCATCTCGTCCTGGAGCATGCGCAGGCGGTCCCGCTTGAGGCGCTGGGGGTCCCAGGTCTTGGTGGCGTCGGTGGACATCGTGCTCCCTCGGATGGCCGGAGGCAGCGGCCTCCGGCACGCAGGCGGGGTGAGTCTATCGCAGCGCCAGCACCAGTCAAGCATGCAGCGCGCAACCCGGTCGACGGACCTCCGAACCTGTACAATGCGTCGGCATCTCGACCATGCCCTTGCCCAGCGGAGGTTGGGGCAGATGCCATCTCAAGCATCAAGGAACGCAACGACATGATCTCCAAACGGATCGGGCTCCTGGCCGTGTTCGGTGTGGCGACGGCACTCCTGCTTGCCGCCTGCGGCAGCGAGGAGCCGACGGCCACGCCGACGGCGACGCCCGAGCAGCCCGCCGCCGCGCCGACGGCGACGGTGGACCGCTTCGAGGCGGAGTGGAGCGCGCTGATCGAGGCCGCGCAGGCAGACGGCGAGCTGGTCATCACCATGGGCGGAGCGGCGGGGCGCGCCTTCCGGCCGATCGTCGCGGTCTTCGATGAGAAGTTCGGCATCACAACCACGGTCGCGACCGGGAGCGGCAGCGGGCACGTGAACCGGGTGCTCGCCGAGCGCACCGCCGGCCGTTATCTGGTGGACATCATGTTCGGCGGCGCGACGTCGGTGAACTCGCGGCTGATCCCCGCCGACGTGCTCGGTCCGATCGGGGAGCTCTTCATCCACCCGGAGGTCTTGGACCAGTCTCTGTGGTACAGCGGCAAGCACTGGTACGCGGACCCGGAGCAGAAGTTCATCTTCACCTTCGCCGCCCGCGGAGGGCCCACGAACCTCACCATGCGATACAACACGGACCTGGTGAGCCAGGAGGACATCGACGGCTTCACCTCCGTCTTCGACTACCTCGACCCGAAGTGGGCGGGGAAGATCGTCGCGCACATCCCCGGCGGGGGCGGGGGCGGCGGGACGTACTACCTCACGTACGTGCACCCGGACATCGGCCGGGCGTGGGTCGACGCCTTCGTCGCGCCGGAGCTCGATGTGACCTTCACCAACGATAGGCCGTTCATCATCGACGGCATCGCGAAGGGCAAGTTCGCCATGGGCATCGCCATCGGCGGCGCCGGCCGGGACCTCGAGTCCCTGGGAACGCTCGGCGCGCCCGTCGCGGCGATCCGGAAGGATTTCAAGGAGGGTGGGGCGATGACCGCGTCCTCCGCCATCCACCTCATGACCACGCCAACGCAGCCGCCGAACCCGAACGCGCAGAAGCTCTGGGCCAACTGGTTCCTCTCGAAGGAGGGCCAGACCCTCATGCACACGATCTCGGAGGCGGACGTCGAGCCGACGCTCCGCGAGGACGTGACGGAGTGGGGCAGGACGCTGGAGCAGGACCGCAAGATAGCGGGGCAGTCGTACTACTTCTTCACGTCAGACCCGGAGCTCGTGCTGCAGCGGGAGGAAGCGCTCGCATACGCGGACAACGCCTACAAAGCAGCCCGCGGAGGATAGGAGCGCCCAGGGCTCCCGGCCCCTCACGCCCCCGGGAGCGCGGCGGCCTCGGGCGAGAAGAAGCTCTCGTAGTCGACCCGGTAGGGGGTGAGCCCCTGCTGGTGAGCGAACAGGGTGAGCGCTTCGAGCGAGCGTCGGTTGCTCTCGAGGTTGTAGGGCCAGTAGTCATCGCCCATGAGCTGGCGCTGCTCCTCCACCGCCGCGCTCGCCCAGGACATCACCATGTACTGGGGGTCGGGCCCCAGGATGCGGTAGAAGGCGAGGTCACGGGCCTTGCGGAAGGCCTCCAGCAGGGCGACCGGCGCCTTCGGATGGCGCTCGACGAACTCGCGGGAGAGCGTCACTGCGTGGGAGATGGGGAAGATGCCCGTGTCCCTGAAGTAGCGCTGCTCCTCCGCCTTGTAGTCGGGGAATAGGCGCCGCACCCGCGGGTCCCGCTCGGTGATCGACGGCGGCACGTTGGGCTCGATGACCGCATCGAGCGCTCCCTGCACGAGCATCTCGTTGAGGCCGCCCTCAAGCTTGCCGATCTCGATGCCGGGTGCGGTGCTTCCCGCATCGGGCCGGGCCGAGAGCCACCGAAGCGCGGTGAGGTCCACGCCGTAGTAGTTCTGGAGCGCGCCGCGGGCCCAGACGCCGGCCGTGTTCCCCCAGCCGGCGATCCCCACGCGCTTGCCCTCGAGGTCCTTG
>JADFQE010000031.1 GCA_022561985.1 Chloroflexota bacterium | reverse complement strand
GCCGAGCCCGCCCACGCCCCGCCGCGGGCGGACGGCCGCCGCCACGTCGGCCTCGAATGCCGGAGCTGCGGCACGCGCTTCGTACGCCTGCGCGTGCTCCGCGGCCTCTACTGCGCAGCCTGCGGCCCGCGCAAGGGCGCGCTCGTCCGCACGGCCAACGGCGACCGCGAAACGATGCGCGCCTGGCAACAAGGGCAAGGGCATCGCCCTTGACCCACCAGGGCACAGCCCTGGACCCACTCGCTCGCGCCGACCGCCCGTGCCGACGACCGCGGTTGGGCGCTCGCCGGACCGTTCAGGGGGTGCACCGGCCCGGAGCAGCGCGCGCAGGGTCTTGGCAGCAGGCACTCCCGGCGCCTATGATGGGCCCACGGCCATTTGCCGTAGAAAGGGGGTGATTCAGTAGTGAAAACATCGTTACCTCGCACTGCTGCGTCGCCCGCTGCCCATCGCTAGGAGTCGGTAGGTCGATTGCCGGCTGCCTGCGATGCTCTCGCGGACCTATGTGATGGGTCCTTGCGGGGATGCAGCAGGGTGCGACCCGGTCCCTCTTCGGATCGACCGGGATACTGAACAGGCGCCCCGGTCTTCTAGCCGAAGGCCGGGGCGTTCTGCGTCCCGCGCCCGGCCGTGCCCGAGCCCGGTGATAGAATGGACGCCGGCGGCTTCGTCGTCTGGCCGCCGCGTCTTTCTCGTTCGTGTAGGAGTCCGCCGAGATGCCAGGCAGCATGGTGGTCAGGATAGGCGTCGCCGGCGCATCGTCGGTCGCGCGCCAGGGCCGCGAGACGTTCCTCCGGTACCTGGATACCGTCGAGGCGCTGGGCTGGGACTCCGTGTGGTTCTCGGACCGCATCGTCGGCGGGGCGTGGCGGATGGACCCGCTCGCCGGCATGGCCATCACCGCCGGCCGCACCGAGCGGCTGAAGTTCGGCACGGGCGTGCTGCTCATGTCGATGCGCAGCCCCGTGGCGACCGCACGGGAGCTTGCCACCATCGACCTGCTCTCGAACGGCCGGCTCGTGGTCGGCGTGGGCATCGGTCAGGAGTCGACGGTGGAATACGAGGCGATGGGCGTGCGCAAGCGCGACCGCGGCAAGCGGCTCGACGAGGCGATACGCGTCATGCGGCGGCTGTGGACCGAGGACAGCGTCACCTACGAGAGCGAGTTCCTCAAGCTGACCGAGGCCTCGATCCAGGTGCGCCCGGCCCAAGCGAACATACCGATCTGGATCGGCAGCAGGACGGAGCCGGGCCTGCGCCGCACGGGCCGCCTCGGCGACGGCTGGCTGCCGACGCAGATCACGCCGGAAGAGGTGGAGAAGGGCATCGCGCGCATCAAGGAGCACGCGGCTGAGGCAGGCCGCGAGTTCGACCCCGGCCACTACGGCGTGCAGATCAGTACCTATGTGGTGGAGCGCGGCAGCGTGCCGTCCGAGGTGACGGAGCGCTACCTGACCGCCCGCCGGTCCGACGTGCCGCCCGAGGCGATCAACCTGCTGGGCACGCCGGAGTCGGTGAAGGCACGGCTGCGCGAGTACATCGACGCCGGAGCGACGAAGTTCGTGTTCAATCCAGCATGCAGCATGGAAGAGATGTTCGACCAGCTCCAGCTCCAAGCAGAGTCCATCGTCCACCCCTTCCACGAGGGCACAGCCCTCGACCCACAACAGGGGCGCACGCCGGTGGTGGGCTGAGGCAGTTGTGCAGAGCGAAGCGAAGGATGTGCGAGATCCTTCGCTTCGCTCAGGATGACGGGGCTGGGAGCGTAAGCGTCCAGGCAAGCCAGCGGGCTTGCCTGGCAAGACGGCCGCAGCAGCGCGTGCCGCTTTAGTCCGGAGCCGGAGCGAAGCGTAGGCGCACAGTCACGGGAGAGCACATGCCCAGCAAGGCGGCCGCAGCAGCGCGTGCCGCTTTAGTCCGGAGCCGGAGCGAAGCGTAGGCGCACAGTCACGGGAGAGCACATGCCCAGCAAGGCGGTCGCAGCAGCGCGTGCCGCTTTAGTCCGGAGCCGTCCTTCGACAGGCTCAGGATGAGCGGGTTGAGGAGCGTAGGCGCACAGTCATGAAGATCGGCATCATCAACGTCACGGGATACGCGGGCATCGAGCTCGCGCGCATCCTGCACCGGCATCCCGAGGCCGACGTCGTCAGCGTCACCGGGCGCAGCGCGGCCGGCGAGGAGCTCGGCGACGCGCTCCCGCACCTCGCGCGGCTCGGCATGACCATCGAGCCGGAGATCACGAAGAGCGTGGACGTCGTGTTCTCGGCGCTGCCGCAGGTGGCGAGCGCCGAGGCGTGCGTGCCCTTCGTGCGCGCCGGCGTGAAGGTCATCGACATCTCGGCCGACTTCCGGCTGCACGACCCCGCCGTCTACGCGGAGTGGTACGGCGTGGAGCACCCGGCGCCCGATCTGCTCGCGACGTCCGTGTACGGCCTGACCGAGCTCGACCGCGCGGGCATCGCGGCGGCATCGCTCGTCGCCAACCCCGGCTGCTATCCGACCGCTGCGCTGCTCGCGCTCGCGCCGGTCGTCAGCGAGGGGCTCGTGAGCGAGCGTGTCATCGTCGATGCGAAGACGGGCGTCTCGGGCGCTGGGCGTGGGTTGAGCATGGGCACGCACTTCTCGGAGGTCAACGAGAACGTCTTCGCCTACGGGGTGGATGGCCACCGCCACCTGCCGGAGATCACGCAGGAGCTCCGGCGCATGCGGGCCGGGTTCGAGCCGAGCGTCCTCTTTCAGCCGCACCTCATCCCCATGACGCGCGGCATCTTGGACACGGTGTACGCCGACCTGACCGACGGCGCCTTCGCGTCCGTCGAGGCGGCGAAGGCCGGCGTGCGCGATCTGTACGCGAGCTTCTACGCCGACGCACCCTTCGTGCACGTGGTCGGCGCACCGCCGCAGACGAAGCAGACGTGGGGCAACAACGACTGCCTGATCCACCCGACCGTCGATACGCGGACGGGGCGGCTCGTCGTCTTCGCGGTGCTCGACAACCTGGTGAAGGGGGCGGCGGGCCAGGCGGTGCAGAACATGAACCTGATGTTCGGCCTGCCGGAATCCACCGGCCTCGAGCAGCTCGCGATCTACCCCTAACGCCGGTGCCCCGAAAGCCTGCTATCGTGGCCCCCGTCCACGGCACCCTTGCGTGCCCCCATCGTCTAGCGGCCTAGGACGTCGCCCTTTCAAGGCGAAGATCAGGGGTTCGAATCCCCTTGGGGGCACCACAAGGGCGCAGCCCTTGACCCACAAAAGGGGCGCGGCGTCAGTGCCGGCTCAGGTGGGAGCGTAAAGACAAGCCCGGCAAGACGGCCGCAGCAGCGCGTGCCGCTTTAGTCCGGAGCCGTCCTTCGACAGGCTCAGGATGAGCGGATGGAGGAGCGTAGGCGCATAGTGAGCGTGAGGCCTCGCCCGGCCAAGGCGGCCGCAGCAGCGCGTGCCGCTTTAGTCCGGAGCCGGAGCGAGAGCGTAGGCGCACAGTCACGGGCAAGCGCAAGCCCGGCAAGACGGCCGCAGCAGCGCGTGCCGCTTTAGTCCGGAGCCGGAGCGGAGCGTAGGCGCACAGTCAGGCGTAGGCGTACAGCCAAGCCCCGCACAGTCAGGAGGCCGATCTTGCAGCTAGGCGTTGTGTTCCCGCAGACGGAGCTGGGTGGAGACCCCGGTGCGGTCCGGGCGTTCGCTCAGGCCGCCGAGGCGGCTGGCTATGCGCACATCGTCGCCTTCGACCACGTGCTCGGCGTCGACACCGCCACGCGTCCGGACTGGAGCGGGCCCTATACGTCGAGTGATCCCTTCCACGAGCCCTTCGTCATGTTCGGCTACCTGGCGGGGATCACGACCGCGTTGGAGCTCGTGACGGCCATCATCATCCTCCCGCAGCGGCAGACCGTCCTCGTCGCGAAGCAGGCCGCCGAGGTCGACGTCCTCAGCGGCGGCCGCATGCGGCTCGGCGTCGGCATCGGCTGGAACGAGGTCGAGTACGAGGCGCTCGGCGAGGACTTCCACAACCGCGGCCGGCGCTCCGAGGAGCAGGTCGAGGTCATGCGGGCGCTGTGGGCCGAGGAGTCCGTCACGTTCGAGGGGGAATGGCATACCATCCCCGGCGCGGGCATCAATCCTCGACCGGTGCGCGGCACCATCCCGGTCTGGTTCGGCGGAGGCCGGAACGACACCGTCCTCCGGCGGATCGCGCGCCTCGGCGACGGCTGGTTCCCGCAGGGCGCGCCCGACGCGAAGATGGAGGAGCAGCTCGCGCGGTTCCGCGGGTTCGTGGCCGAGGCGGGCAGGGACCCCGCCGCCGTTGGGATCGAGGCGCGCACGGGGATGCGCGAGGGCGTGGACGCGGCCGTCGAGCAGGCGCATCGCTGGGAGGCGCTCGGCGCGACGCACCTGGCGCTGAACACGATGCGCGCCGGATACGAGACTGTGGACCAGCACATCGAGGCGATCGCCGCGTTCAAGCAGCGGTTCGCTGATTAAGGAGGCACACATGAGTACTGCCGTCATCATCCTGGACATGGCGAAGGGATACGGGTGGAAGCCGGGCAGCTTCGGCTACGAGATGGTTGCGAACGTCCGCAAGCTCAAGGATGCCGCCTATGCGGCGAACGTCCAAGTGCTGCACGTCAACAGCATGCGGCGGGCCACGGACGGTCTGGGCGATCCGCCGCGCATGGGGCCGGCCAGCGAGGCGGTCGAGGTGATACCGGAGCTCCAGCCGGTGGACCGCGACATCTTGATCTACAAGCGTTTCCTCAGCGGCTTCTCGCACAACGACCTGGACTACACCCTGCGGACGATGGGCGTGGACACGGTCCTGATCGCGGGGGCCTCGGTGGACAACACGGTGCTCTGGACGGCGGCCGACGCGCACCAGAACCGGTACAAGGTGGTCGTCATCGAGGACTGCACGATCGTCCACCGCGAGCAGGAGCCCCCCGGAGCGAAGGAGGGCGCACTGCGCATCGTGCGCGGCGTGCTGCACGCCGACGTACTGCCGCTGGACGACGTGATCGCCCAGTACCTCTCCTAGCCACCAGGGCTCAGCCCTGGACCCACTCGCCAGCGCAGAGCCTGGGTTTGAGACAAGGGCGGGTGGGCGCTGGCCGGATCGTAGGCGCATAGTCAGGCGCGAGGCCTCGCCCGGCAAGAGGGCCGGAGCAGCGCGTGCCGCTTCAGTCCGGAGCCGGAGCGGAGCGTAGGCGCACAGTCAAGCGAGGAGGCAGACGTGAGGCTCGATGGGAAAGTGGCGATCGTGACGGGTGCCGGACGGAACATCGGCGAGGGCATCGCGCAGCTCTTTGCGGAAGAGGGTGCGCGGGTGGCCGTCGTCGATTGGCTGGAGGAGCGGGCGAGCGCCGTGGCTGATGCGATCAACGCGGAGCGCGACGGCGCGGCGTTGGCCCTGACGTGCGACGTGACCTCGGGCGCCGCTGTCGAGCGCATGGTCGCGGACGTCGTTGGGCGGTGGGGGCGCGTCGACCTGCTGGTGAACAACGTCGGCGTCGTCGACCGCACGAACGTGCTCGAGCTCCCCGAGGCCGAGTGGGACCGCGTCATCGGCGTCTCGCTGAAAAGCGTGTTCCTCTGTACCAAGTACGCTGCCAAGCAGATGGTCGAGCAGGGCGACGGCGGGCGCATCGTCAACATCGCATCGACGTCCGGGCACCGGGGGCGGGACAACGCCACCGCCTATCCGGCGGCGAAGGGCGGCGTGCTGAACCTGACGCGGGCGCTGGCCGTGCAGCTTGCCCAGTACTCGATCAGGGTGAATTCCATCACGCCGAACCGTGTGCAGACCGAGGCGGAGCCGGGCGCCCCCGACCGCAACCGGCCGGTGGACAATCTCATCGGAAGGCCGTGCCTGCCGCGGGACGTCGCGCTCGCGGCCGTCTTCCTGGCGTCCGCGGACGCCGACTTCATCACCGGGATCGACCTCCCGGTGGACGGGGGAGTGCTGGCCAGGTAGGGGCGGCGCTATCCGGGGGCGCCCTAGCTGTGGGCGTCCGAGATGTTTAGAGTGAGCGCAACGGATGGGGCGCCTGTCGAGCAGCGGGAGGGAGAGCCATGAGCACGCCGGTGATCGACGCAGACGCGCACGTGATCGAGTCCGACCGCACCTGGGAGTTCATGCGCGAGGAGGACGCGGCGCACAAGCCGCGGGTGCTCGTGCCCCGGGATGGCGGGCCCGACGAGTACTGGCTGGTCGAGGGGCGCGCTTTCCGAAGGAACGCGAACGTCGGCGACGACACCTCGCCGGAGACCCGCGAGGCATCCGACATCGCGAAGCGCCTCGCGCACATGGACGAGATGGGCGTGGACGTCCACGTGCTCTATCCGAGCTTCTTCCTGACGGCGCGCACGCACCACGCCGACACCGACTACGCCCTCGCCCGGGCGTACAACCGCTGGCTGGCCGACATCTGGGCGCAGGGAGGCGGGCGGCTCCGCTGGGCGGTCATCCCGCCGCTCTTCTCCATGGAGCGGGCCATCGAGGAGATCCGGTTCGGGAAGGAGCATGGCGCGTGTGCCGTGTTCATGCGTGGCATCGAGGGCGACCACCGCCTGTCCGACCCGTACATGTTCCCGCTGTACGAGGAGGCCATCGACCTGGACATGCCCATCTGCGTCCACGCGGCGGCGGGCAGCATGCCTGCGTTCGACGTCGTCGACCGCGACTTCGGCTTCTCGAAGTTCAAGCTGCCGGCCGTGGGTGCGTTCCACGACCTCATCATGCAGGGCACGCCGCAGCGATTCCCGGAGCTGCGCTGGGGCTTCATCGAGATCAGCGCCTCGTGGCTGCCGTATGCCATGAACGACCTCGCGCTTCGGTTCGCGCGCCAGAAGCGCGATTGGCCCGGCGAGGACGTGCTGCGGGAGAACAACATGTGGGTCGCCTGCCAGACGGCCGACGACCTGGCGTATGTGATCGCGTGCGCGGGCGACGACCACATCGTGATCGGCACCGACTACGGGCACAACGACACCGCGACGGAGATCCTCGCGCTGCGCAACCTGCGCGACGGGGGCAAGGTGAGCGCGGCCACCGCCGACAAGATCCTCGGCGTGAACGCCGAGCGCCTCTACGCTCTGTAACGGCCTGCGGCGCAGGCGCGCGCCCGGCAAGGCGGCCGCAGCAGCGCGTGCCGCTTCAGTCCGGAGCCGGAGCGTAGGCGCACAGTCAAAGGCAGGCGCGCGCCCGGCAAGGCGGCCGCAGCAGCGCGTGCCGCTTTAGTCCGGAGCCGGAGCGGAGCGTAGGCGCACAGTTAAAGGCAGGCCATGCACGTCGTCGTCGGCACGCACAAGATCAAGCCCGAGCACCTGGAGGAGTACCTGGCGAGCATGCGCGCGTATGCCGCGGTCTGCGCCGCGGAGCCGGGCTGCGTCCGGTACGAGGTGCTTCAGGACCTGAGCGACCCGACCGTCGTGTGTCTCTACGAGGTGTTCCGGGACGCCGAGGCCTTCGCCGTGCACCAGCGCTCCGAGCACCACGGCCGGTGGATGGAGCGCTCGGCCGGGTGGCGCGAGATCAGCCCGATGGCGCGCCACGAGCTCGACTTCGTGTATCCGGTGGCGGGGTCAGAGGAAGGGTGACCGGGAGCGTGCTGGCACCCCGGAACTCGCGCTGGAGATGGGGGTGTTAGCGCTTGACACTGCTGGCAAGCGCTGATGTACGCTGGGGAGGTCCCGAGTGACCGGGGAACAGTAGGGTGGAGGCCGAAGCCGAACGGGCAACCGTGGAGCCGAGATTCGCTGTCCTACCTGGGCGCCACGGTCGCTCGGGACCTTTTTCTCCTCCCTCAGATCCCTGGTCAGATCCCGCAGGCCGGTTCTGTGCGCGGGCGCCGGCGCCGGCCGCACGCCGTTGCGAGGACCGCGGTGCGGCCTGTGCGGGTCGTTGACTATGGCCGTGCCCTGGGCTATAAGCTGAGGAAGCAGGCCAGAGACGAGGCAGGGCGCGTGGGCGTCACGGCCTCGGAAGCGAGGACGCAGCCATGCTGACCGCGGAGCAGAACGAGCGGCTGACACGCGTCGGACCGGGCACGCCGATGGGCGAGCTGATGCGGCGCTACTGGCACCCCATCGCGGCGAGCGTCGAGCTCAACGAGGACAACCCCACCAAGGAGGTACGCCTCCTGGGCGAGGACCTGGTGCTGTTCCGCAGCACCGTCGGCGAGCTCGGGCTGATCGAGCCCTCCTGCGCGCACCGCAAGGCGAACCTGTCCTACGGCATCCCCGAGCCCGAGGGCATCCGCTGCCCCTACCACGGCTGGCTGTACGACGTGAACGGCCAGTGCGTCGACCAGCCGTCGGAGCCGGAGGGCAGCCGTTTCAAGGACAAGGTCAAGCTCAAGGCGTACAAGGCCCAGGAGCTTGGCGGGCTGATCTTCGCGTACATGGGCCCGGAGCCCGCGCCCCTGCTGCCCCGCTACGACATGCTCGTGTGGCCCGGCATCCGCGATACCAAGTCCTACATGCTGCCGTGCAACTGGCTCCAGTGCCAGGAGAACTCGCTGGACCCGCTGCACTTCCAGTGGCTCCACCACTACTTCGGCGGCTACGTGATGAACCAGAAGAAGCCGGCTGCGGAGCGCGACGCCTGGAACGCCCGCTTGAGCGTCAAGGGCGCCGACCACAAGAAGATCGGCTTCGAGATGACCGACTACGGCGTCATCAAGCGCAGGGTGGTGGGAGACGAGACGGAAGAGGACGACTTCTGGAAGCTGGGACACCCCATCTACTTCCCCAACATCCTGCGCATCGCGATCAACATGCAGTTCCGAGTCCCCGTGGACGACACGCACACCCTCCACTTCGTGTTGAGCTGGCGCGGCCTCAAGGACGGGCAGGAGACGAACGAGGTCGTGCCATTCGAGACCGGGATCGTCTACGACGAGGACGGCAGGATGAAGCGCGACCACGTGCTCGGCCAGGATCAGACCGCATGGGTGATCCAGGGCGCGATCATGGACCGCACGACCGAGCGCTTGGGCGTGACCGACGTGGGCATCATCATGTTCCGCCGCATGCTCGATGAGCAGATGAACATCGTTGCAGACGGCGGCGACCCGCTGAACACCTACCGGGACCCCGCGCAGAACGAGATCATCGTCGCGCCCTGCGAGCGCTTCAACTACCCCGGCTACGAAGGGATCCCCGGCGGGCCGTTCAAGGACATCGTCGTCCGCAACGACGTCGAGGCGGTGCTATCGGGCGAGGGAGCCAGGCGCCCGGAATGGGACCAGGCCCCGGTCTCCCAAACGGTGCGCACCCTGGAGCCGGGGCGGATCGGCGGCTCAGAGTCGAATCTCTAGTCTGGAGCTACGTAAAGAGGCGCGCGCCAGTGACCGAGGAACGTCGGCGTGTGCCGAGCAAGACGGCCGCAGCAGCGCGTGCCGCTTCAGTCCGGAGCCGGAGCGCAGCGTAGGCGCACAGTAAAGGGAGGTCCTCACGATGCTCACCCAGGAGATGAACGACCGGCTGACGCGCGTCGGACCAGGCACGCCGATGGGCGAGCTGATGCGGCGCTACTGGCACCCCATCGCCGGAAGCACGCAGCTCAACGAGGACAACCCGACGAAGGAGGTACGCCTCCTGGGCGAGGACCTCGTGCTGTTCCGCAGCTCGGTGGGCAAGCTCGGGCTGATCGAGCCAAGCTGCGCGCACCGCAAGGCGAACCTGTCCTACGGCATCCCGGAGCCGGAGGGCATCCGCTGCCCGTACCACGGCTGGCTCTACGACACGGACGGTCAGTGCGTCGACCAGCCGTCGGAGCCCGAGGGCAGCCGGTTCAAGGAGAAGGTCAAGCTCAAGGCCTACAAGGCCCAGGAGCTTGGCGGACTGATCTTCGCGTACATGGGCCCGGAGCCGGCGCCGCTGCTCCCCCGGTGGGACATCCTCGTCTGGGAGGGCAACCGGAGCGCGACCTCGGTGAAGCTCGCCTGCAACTGGCTCCAGTGTCACGAGAACTCGCTGGACCCGCTGCACTTCCAGTGGCTGCACCGGTACTACGGCGGCTGGGTCATGAACCGCAAGAAGCCGAAGGAGGAGCGCGACGAGTGGAACTCGCGCACGCTCTCCAAGGGCGCGGAGCACCACAAGATCGGCTTCGAGATCACCGACTACGGCGTCATCAAGCGCCGGCTGATCGGCGACGAGACGGAGGAGGACGACAACTGGCGCCTCGGCCACCCGATCCTCTTCCCCCACATCCTGCGGAACGGCGACACGCTGCAGTACCGCGTGCCCATCGACGACACGCATACCGACCACCTCGTGCTCTCGCACAAGTTCCTCAAGCCCGGCGAGGAGAGCAACGCGGGGGCCGAGCCCTTCGAGGAGGTCTCCGCCTACTACGAGGACGGCCGGCTCCGCGACGACTACGTGCGTGGCCAGGACCAGACCGCATGGGTGATCCAGGGCGCGATCATGGACCGCACGACCGAGCGCCTGGGCGTGACCGACGTCGGCCTCATCATGTTCCGGCGCATGCTCGATGAGCAGGCGCGGATCGTCGAGGACGGCGGCGAGCCGATGAACGTCTACCGCGACCCGGCCGAGAACGAGATCCACATCTTCCCCGTCGAGCGGCGCGCGTACCCTGGGTACGAGGGCACGGGCGGGCCGTTCAAGGACGTCGTTCCGCGCAAGCCCGACGTGGAGGCCGCCCTCTCCGGGGAGGGCGTGAAGCGTCCCGAGTGGGAGCAAGGGCAACGCCCTTGACCCACACGAGGTAGCACCGCCGACTGCGGTGCTACCTCGTCGTCCATGAGCGCCCAGGGGAGCGCTCAGCCGGGCTCGTGGACAAGCCTCGTCTGGCGCGAGCGGATGGGTGCAGGGCGATGCCCCGCCGCGTGTAGAATCCTCGCATGGTCGAGAGCTTCACCGAAAGCTTCAAGGTGCCGGAGCGCGACGCCGTCCGCGTCGACGCGGACGCGCTGCGCGCCGCGGCGGCCGGGCTCATCGAGAAGATGGGCGTGCCGCCCGCCGACGCGGAGCTCGCCGCCGACGTGCTCGTTTCGGCCGATCTGCGCGGCGTCGAGAGCCACGGCGTGTCCAACATGCTCAAGGTCTACCTCGACCGCTACGCCGACGGCACGACGAACCCGCGGCCGGAGTGGACGGTCGTGCGCGACCGCCCGGCCATCGCGAACATCGACTGCGACCGCGGCCTCGGCGTCATCCTGGCGCCGAAGGCCATGGACATCGCCATCGCCAAGGCGCGCGAGACCGGCGTCGGCGTCGTGACCATGTTCAACTGCGGCCACCTCGGCATGGCCTCCTACCACGCCATGCGCGCGCTGGCCCACGACATGGTCGGCATGTGCATGACCGCCACCGGCCCGTCGGTCCTGCCGACGTTCGGTGCCGAGCCGCGGCTGGGGACCAACCCCATCGCCATCGCGGCGCCGGCGCTCCACCGGCCCCCCTTCGTGCTGGACATGGCGACAAGCACCGTCGCCGTCAACAAGCTGCGCAACGCGAAGCGGCTCGGCTCGCTGCTGCCGCCGGGGACCGTGGCGGACGCCCAGGGCACGCCCATCATGGAGGCCGTCCCGGTGCCCGATGACTACTTCGGGCTGCCGCTGGGCAGCACGCGGGAGCTCGGCTCGCACAAGGGATACGGGCTCGCCGCCGCGGTGGAGGTCCTGTGCAGCGTGCTCTCCGGAGCAGGCTTCGCCACGCGCCTCCCGCGCACCCACTACCGGCACTACGTCGCGGCCTACGACGTGAGCGCGTTCACCGACGCCACGGAGTTCAAGCAGACCATGGACGACTTCATCGGCGAGCTCACGGCGACGCCGCCGGCGCCGGGGCAGGAGCGCGTCATGGTCGCCGGCCAGCCCGAGTGGGAGGCCGAGGCCGAGCACCGCGCCCACGGCATCCCGCTGCACCGGGAGGTCGTCGACTGGCTGCGCTCCACCTGCGCCGAGATGGGCGTCGCCTGCGGCGTGTAGGGGCGCAGGATCGGTGAAACCCGTCAGGGAAGCCACGTGCGCGCCACCGTCTCCATCCGTATCGTTCACGCTGAATCCAACGTATGGGGGTGGTCTCCATGTCGCCGACCGCTCACGCCATCATGAACAGCGAGCTCTTCGCTGACCTATCGCCCCGGCAGGTGCAGCGTCTGGAACCCCTCGCCGAGAGGGTGCGCTTCAAGAAGGGCGCCGTGCTCTTCGCCGCCGGTGAGGCCGCCGCGGACCTCTACGTGGTGCTCGAAGGCGCCGTGGAGCTCCGGATGCCCGTCCCCGACTGGTGGGGGATCCATACGCCGCACCAGAAGATGACGACTGCCCGGCCGGGCCAGGTCGTCGGCTGGTCGGCGCTCGCCGAGCCCTGCGTGTACGCGCTCACCGCGGTCGCGTCCGAGCGTTGCCTGACGGCACGCTTCGAGGCGAGCGCGCTGCGGGAGCTCATGAGCGCGGACCCGGAGCTGGGGAACAGCGTGCGGGCCCGCGCGCTCTCGGTCGTCAGCCGGCGCCTCGACGCGCTCGCCGAGGCGATGCTGGCGCAGCGCGCCGTCATGGCCTCGCAGGCCGCCGCCCCCGCGTACGCGTAGCGGCTCAGCGCCGCAGCTTCGCGATGACCTCCTCGCCGAAGGCGGGGATCTGCTCGTCCGCCATGCCTTCGGGGAACTGCACGTGGAAGGTGTCCGCGCCCGCCTCGCGCCACGTCTCGATCTGCTCGAGCACCTGGTCCGCGGTGCCCATGATGCCGCCCCGCGTGCCCAGGGTCTGGGGCATGACGGACGCCGGGTCGGCGTTGCCGACGTAGGCCGTGCAGTTGAGGACGCGGTGCAGCGCCGCCGGGTCCCGGCCGGCCGCCTCCGCGCCGGCTTCGAGCAGCGCGACCTGCTCGCGGTAGCTCTCGATCGACTCGGGCCAGCCGCCGTTCTTGAGCCAGCCGTCGGCCACGCGCCCCGTGAGCCGCAGCATCCGCGGCTTGCCCGCGCCTAAGAAGATGGGGATCGTGCCGCCGGCCGGCCTCGGGTCGACGATGCCCTCGGCCACGCTCAGACGCTTCCCCTCGTAGGTGAACGACTCATTCGCCCACAGCCCACGGAGGATGGCGACCGTGTCCTCGAGACGCTCGAAGCGCTCGGCGGGCGTGCCCAGCGCGATGCCGTAGCCGGCGTAGTGCTTCTCCTGGCCGCCCGCGCCGAGGGTCAGCAGCACGCGGCCGCCGCCGGTGATCGAATCCAGGCTCGCGGCCATCTTCGCGAGCATGCCCGCGTTGCGGAAGGGCACATTCAGCGTCGAGTGCGTGAGGCGGATGCGCTCGGTCTGCACGCCCACCGCCGTGATCATGGTCCACGCCTCGATGTTGTGCTCCGGCGGCCGGTCGCTGAATGCGATGGTGTCGAACCCGGCGGCCTCGGCGGCCCTCGCGACCGCGACGATCCGCTCGTAGGAGAGCCCACGGGGGTTCAGGCCGAAGCGTGTCGCGTTGCTGCTGCGTCCCATGGTCGCCTCCAGGAATGACGGGCGCGACGGGCTCGGGCCCATCACGGCTGGGCGCGAGCATAGCAGCGGCCGGGGGCGTGTCAACGGAGCGCAACGGGCGTAGCCTGGGGCCATGATCCGCGTCACCGACACGCTGTGGCTCGGCGAGAGCGAGGTCGAGTTCTCGTTCTTCACCGCCTCGGGCCCCGGCGGCCAGCACGTGAACAAGGTTGCGACCGCCGCGCAGCTCCGGTTCGACGCGGCGCACTCGCCGTCGATCCCGGATGGCGTCCGCGCCCGCCTCCGCTCGCTCGCCGGGCGGCGGATGACCGGCGACGGCGTCGTCATCATCAAGGCGCAGCGATTCCGCTCGCAGGACCGCAACCGTGCCGACGCCATCGAGCGGCTGGTGAGCCTGATACGCCGCGCCGCCGAGCCGCAGCGCTCGCGGCGGGCGACCGCGCCGACCAAGGCATCCATCCACCGCAGGCTCGATGCCAAGGCGCGCCAGGGACGCGCGAAGCAGCTCCGCGGGCCCGTCGGGCCGGAGGAGTAGGGGCGGGGTTAGAATGCCGGGGCCCGCGCTCGCCCCGTGCTCAGCTCCGTGCGCAGAAGGAGTCCACAGATGCCGAGGCTCGAAGACCTGAGCGACACCGCTCGACAGGGACACCTCAACTTCCCCGCCATGGAGCACGACGACGCGCCCTTCGCGCCGCTGCGCAAGCCGCTGTCGGAGGCCAAGCTCGCGCTCGTGACCACCGCCGGGCTGCACGTGCGTGGCGACGCTCCCTTCGCCTCCGGCGACCAGACCTATCGTGTCATCCCGTCGAGCTCGGCCGCCGGCGACATCCTCCAGAGTCACACGAGCATCGGCTTCGACCGCACGGCGTTCATGCGCGACATCAACGTGACGTTCCCCATCGACCGTCTCCGCGAGCTTGTCGGCGACGGCACGCTCGGGCGCCTGTCGGAGCGCTTCTACTCCTTCATGGGCGCGCAGCGCGTCCCGAAGAAGATCATCGAGGAGACGGGCCCGGAGGTCGCCGCCAAGCTGCTCGATGAGGGCGTCGAGGCCGTGCTGCTGACCCCCACCTGACCCAACTGCACGCACACGGTCTGTGTGCTCGCGCGCGTCTTCGAGGAGGCCGGCCTGCCGACGACGAGCATCGTGCTCATCAAGGAGCACGCGGAGCGGGTGAAGCCGCCGCGCGCGCTTTTTGTGCCCTTCCCCTTCGGCTTCGCCCTCGGGAAGCCGGACGACCCGCCGTTCCAGCACCGGGTGCTCGCGGCGGCGCTCGACCTCTTCGGGGCCGGCGCGGCGCCGGTGCTCGCGGAGTTCCCGGAGGATGCCGGGGCGCCCGCGCGCATGCTCCAAGCGAAGGCGGCCCAGGCCGAAGCCGTCAACAGCGACGGGGACGCAGCGGGCGAGATCACCGCGCTGCGCGGTTACTACGAGCGGTGGCTCGGCGACCACGACGGCCGCACGGCCGTCGGCCTGAGCGGCGTGCCGCAGCGCCGCTTCCGCGGCCTCGTGCGCTTCTTGGAGAGCTACGCCGACGGCGAGGACGCGCCGTACGACGACCGGCCCGCCGGCATCGAGCTGCCGCGCTTCCTGCGCATCGCTTCTGACGACCTCAAGGCCTTCTACATGGAGGCGCGCATGTGCCAGCGGCCGGACGACCGCAACAACGACCTCCAGCGCTGGTTCTGGTCGGAGACGGCGACGGGCCGTCTGCTCGCGCGCGTCGCCGAGCGCCTCGTCGCCGACGGCGAGGAGCGCTCGGCGCAGGGCATCGCGCGGTAGTTCCAAACTCCGGGCAGTTAGAGGAAACGCATGAAACGTTTGCTGAAATGGGTGGGAATCGTCGTCGGTGCGTCGTTTCTCTTGAGTATTGTTGTTGGGAATCTTGCCCCAAGTGAAGATGATACTTCTACCTCTCCCCGCGTTACAGTCGTCGCCACGCCCACGCCCACGCCCACGCCCACGGCGACCCCAGTCATCCCAGCCGAGGGCTCGTATTCAGTCATCGGCACGGGTATTGTTCCCGGTGTCAAGCGGAGCCTCGATGTCCGTTTGAGCGAGAAGGTGTCAGAGGATGTACTCCGCGCGATTGCCATTGAGCTGAAGGCAAGCGATTCGCGCGAGTACGACCGCACCTTCATTCTGTATTACCTTCCGGACATGACCGTGGATGCCGGCGCGTGGGCCACCACCCACTTCAATCCGACGCTTGAGGTGCGCATCCTCGGTCTTACTGACGCGGAAGAACAGGCCCTTGTGGCCAAGGTGGTCGCTCTAGACCGCGATGTTATCGGCAGTTGGCTAGATGAAATAACCTATGCTGGCAGCCGGATTACGATTTATCGGGAAGACAGCACCCTGTACATGGAATGGGAGTTCAAAGATGGCAGTGGATTGAAAGAGGAATTGATTGAGATGCTGACACCATTGGGTCAACGATTCGACTGGAAGGATGGATCGAGCTTCGGCGACCATTGGATTATCGACCGAGACGGCAACCTCCAGATCCGCGACAACGCGGGCCTTGTCTCTACCGCAAAACGAATTCAGTGAGTTCCAACCTCACGCTCGCTGAACGGCGATGAGCGCGCCGCGCAGAGCATCGCACCGGTGCGTACAGGAAATACTACGCGCGTTGCTTCGCCAGAGCCTTGGTGAGCTGGTAGTCGGTCTCCAGGTTCAGCCAGAACCGCGCCGGGATCTCCGGCATCACCACCTCAAGCTGCAATGCCGTCTCGGCGGTGATGGCCTTTTTCCCGTTGATGATCTCGTTGATGGCGTTCGCTGGCCGTCGCATGCGCTTGGCCAACTCCTTCTGCGAGATGCTCCGCGCCTCGATCTCCTCCGAGAGGTACTCGCCGGGAGGAATGGCAACGTCAGGATAAGCATCTGTCCTAGTCGCCATGGTAGTCCTCCACACCCTGGACCCGAACTTCGTCCTCGCTGATCCTTTCAATGATCAGCCGGTAATTGCTGGTGAGCGTCATCGCATACTGCCCGGCACGATCACCTCTCAATGGGTGCAACCGCAGTGCCCGGTGTCCATAGAGTTGGGCGAATCCGTCCGTTGCTCTCAAGACCGCCAGCCGTTGGATATATTTTCGGGCTATGGGAACACCGAAGAGCCTGGAGGCCTCTGACAGGCTTCGACTTGCCGCAGCCATGCGGTTCGTTGCGAACTCGATATCCACCCATACACCTTACGGGTGTATCATCGTCAGCTACGTCCATCATGTCAAGGGCGCGCCCCTACGGGGAGGTGGACGCCGGGCGCTTCGGGGGCGGAGGCTGGCGGGCGAGCAGGAAGAAGAGCGCGCTCACCATCGTCGCCACGCCGAGGGTCCAGAAGGCGATGGTGTAGTCGCCCAGGCGGTCGTGCATCGTCCCCGCGTAGACCGGCCCGATGATGCTGCCCGTCATGGTGATGGCGCTCGACCAGCCGGCGATGATGCCGAGGTTGCGGGAGCCGAAGTAGTCCGCCCGGATCGCCATCATCAGCGGTCCCCGTGCGCCCCAGGCCAGCCCGTGGAGCACCGCCACCGCGGCCAGCGCGGCGGGCGTCGTGGAGAACGCGAGCAGGATCATCGCGCCGCCGTGGCCGAACATGGCGATGGCCGCGATGAGCCGCTTGGAGGAGCGGTCGCCAAGATAGCCGCCGGCCATCTGGCCGATGAGCTGCATGACCATGATGGCGGGGAACATGAGGCCGGCCACCGCCGTGTCCCAGCCGTTGCGCTCGATCAGGTGCGGCACCAGGTGCGTCGGGATGGTGCCGACCGCCAGCAGCGCCATGCCGTGGCCGATGGAGATGAGCCAGAACGAGCGGTCGCGCACCGCCTCGCCCAGCGTGAAGTCGACGGTGCTCGCGGCAGACGGCCGCCGCCTCTCCTGTGGCGCACCGTCCGCTCCGGTCGCGAGCGGCGGATCGCCGTCCGGGGCCAGACCCATGTCCTGGGGCTCGCGCCGGAAGAACTGCGAGGCCGGCAGCCCCACCGCGAGCACGAGCACGCCCGAGATCACGGCCGTGGGCCGCCAGCCCAGCGATGCGATCGACCAGCCGACCAGCGGCACGATGACGGCGCCCGCCGCGAACCCGGCGGACGTGAGTCCCATCGCCATCGCGCGCTTGCGCACGAACCAGTGCGCGATGGCGATGTGGATGGTCAGGAAGCCGGCGAGGCTCGACCCGACCGCCACGATGGCCATGACCGCGAAGAGCTGCCAGAGGGTCTCGATCCGCGAGAGGAGGATGAACCCGCCGCCGAAGAGCACCGTGCCGATGCGCATGACGGGGCGGGGTCCGAAGCGGTCGATCATCCATCCCTGGATCGGGCCGAGCAGGCCGGCCTCGAGCCGGATGAGGCCGAAGGCCCAGGAGATCGAGCCGCGGCTCCACCCGAACGCGGCCCCGAACTCCACGACGTAGAACCCCTGGGAGAGGAACAGCACCGACGAGTGGAGGATCTGGTTGCCGAACGCAGCCGCGACGATCCACCAGCCATAGAACAGCGGCCGTCGCACCGGAGTGGTCCCACGGGAGGTCGTCAACGGCGTTCCAAGCGGTCGGGAGGCGGTAGCAGTCTAGTCCTGGTCACGCAGCCAACCCACGTAGTCGGCGATGCCGCGCTCGATGTCGAAGGCCGGCTCGTAGCCTAAGTCGGCGGTGATCCGCGAGATCGACAGCGCCGGGTTCACCGGCATGCTGGGCGTGCGGCCCGGCTTCATCGCCGAGCACGCCGCGCCGGGGATCGCCTTCCGCACCGCCTCGAAGGTCTCCTTGACGGAGGTCGCGCGGCCGGCGGCGACGTTGTAGATCGCGTGGGGCAGCTTCTCGGCCGTGTGCACCATCGCGATGCCGCGCGCCAGGTCCTTCACGTACGTCCAGTCCTGCTGGTCGTCCTCGAAGATCGTGCCGTTCGGCCGGTCGGAGAAGTCGGGCTCCTCGCCCCTGAGCCCGGAGGTGCACATGCGGCTGGCCGGGTTGAACATGCTGTAGTAGAGCGGCCCGTAGATGCTGCCGATGCGGAGCGCGACGACGTCGAGCCCGGCCCGGTCCGCGTAGTTCAGCGCGTGGATCTCCATCGCCTTCTTGAAGGCCTCGATCTGCGTGCGGGACTCGATGGGGAGGGGCATGTCCTCATCGTAGGGCCCCTCCGGCAGCCCGGCGTAGACCGACGCGGAGCTTGCGAGCGACACGCGCCTGAGGCCGAAGGCTCGTGCGGCTTCGAGGACGTTCTGGAGGCCGCGGGTGTAGATGTCGTAGTCGACCTGGGGCGAGATGCCGCGGGCGGGCGGCGCCGCGAAGGTGATGATGCTGTCGGCCTTGGTCCGCTTGACCACGTCGAGGACCTCGAAGGCGTTCCTCACGTCCATGCGCTCGGTGAAGACCCGCTTGCCCAGCTCGTCCGCGAGGACCGGGGGCAGGCGGTGCGCCGAATGCTGCGTGATGACGACGCTCTCGCCCACCTCGAGCAGGCGCAGCGCCGTGTTCAGGCCGATGAAGCCCATGCCGCCGACGATAAGGATCACGGTCCGTCCTCCCCCCTTCGCGCCTTCGCGCGACGTGGTCACCCAGAAATAACCATGGTGACGGTGCGGCCCGCGCTCGGCCGACGTAGTTGTATCACGGCGGCCCCGCGGGCGCACGGAGCGCTTCCTTGACACGCTCGATGGGCCGCTCCTACGATGCCGGAGCGGTCCGGTGTCCCCATCGTGGCCGCCCCCTGACCCCGATGTCGCCTGACCCCGAACTCGAAGGAGATGTCCACGGTGGGCCGATGAGCGACGACGCGAGCTACCTGGTCATCGGCGGCACCGGCGTCATCGGCCACTTCGTCACCCGGCGGCTCATCGACGAGGGTCACCGGCCGGTCGTGGTGACGCTGAGCGGGAACACGCGGCTGATCGACGACGTCATCGACCGGGTCGACGTCGAGACCTGCGACGTCGTCGACGGCGCCGCGCTGCGCCTGATCGTCGCGGAGCGCGGCATCACGCACATCGCACACCTCGGCGCCTACCTGCGCGAGGACGACCCGGCGCGGTCGGCGCGCGTGAACGTCGAGGGCATGACGAACGTGCTGGAGGCGGCGCGCGTCAACGGCGTCAAGCGTGTGGTCTTCACGAGCACCAAGGGCGTGTACGGGCCGGTCAAGGGCGTCCACGGCCACCCGGAGTACCGGCCGCTGACCGAGGACCTGCCGTGTGCGCCCGCCCGGATCTACGCCAGCTTCAAGCTCGCGTGCGAGTACCTGGGGCGCGTCTACCGCGAGCAGCACGGCATCGAGTTCGTGGCCCTGCGCTTCGCCTCGACCATCGGGCCCGCGAAGACGCAGCGGCACGGGCAGACCAGCGTGCACAGCAAGCTGATCGAGAACGCGATGCTCGGCGTCCCCTCGCGCTTCGAGAAGGGCGGGGATGCGCTCACCGACGTCATCTACAACGACGACGCGGCCCACGGCATCTTCTGCGCGCTCGTCGCTCCCGCGCCCGTGGGCCCGGTGTACAACATCGGCTCCGGCTACGGGCTCACGCTCGGGCAGTTCGCCGAGGCGGTCCGCGAGACGTACCCGGATGCGAAGGCCGAGATCGGTCCCGGCACGCAGTACCTGCACCCGGCGACGACCGGGCATTGCGTGATGGACATAAGCCGCGCCCGCGCCGACCTCGGCTTCGCGCCCCGCTACGACGAGCGCACGATGGTCCCCGCGTACGCCGCGATGATGGCACGCCAGGGCATCGAGCCGATCGCCACCTGATGGAGCGCCAGGAGCCCCGGCACGTCACGGCCATCCCACGGCTGTGGCCCTTCAAGCGCGTCTTCTACGGCTGGGCCGTCGTCGCCGCGTCGTCGTCCGCCGTCTTCACGCAGGTCCCGATGTACGGTCCCGTGATCTCCGTGTTCGTGAAGCCGATCGGGGACGAGATGGGGTGGTCGCGCGGGGAGATCGCGCTCGCCTTCACGGGCGGCAGCCTCGTGGGGCTGGGGCTCTCCGCGGTCGTCGGCAAGCAGCTCGACCGCTACGGAGCGCGGGCAGCGGTCGTCGTCGCGGGCATGATCGTCGCCGGCGTCCTCGTGGGCCTCGCGCTGATGCAGGAGGTCTGGCACTTCTGGCTGCTCTTCGGGATCGGCCGGACCGCGGCGCTGGCGGGGATCAACCTCGGCACCTCGGTCGCCGTGGTCAACTGGTTCGTGCGCAGACGCGGGCGCGCGGTGGCGTTCCTCGGCATGAGCCTGCGGGGCGGGCAGGCGGTCTTCCCGCTGCTGATCGTCGCCATCATGGCCGGGTATTCGTGGCGTCACGCCTTCGGCGTCCTCGCCGTCATCAGCCTGGTCTTCGTCGTGACGCCCGCCTGGATATTCCTGCGCCGCCGCCCCGAGGACCTGGGTCTGCTGCCCGACGGCGACCCGCCGCCGGCCGAGAGTTCGCCCGCCGCTCCCAGCGGCCCCTTGGGCGCGGCGGGGCCGCAGCCCTCGCGGGCGAGCCGGGGCGAGGCGTCGTGGACGCTGGGCGAGGCGCGCCGCACGCGGGCCTTCTGGCTGCTCGTCGTCGCGACGATGGGCGTCGTGTTCGCGCAGACCGCGGTGAACCTGCACGCGGTCGCCAGCTTCCAGGACCGCGGCATCGCCGACGCCTTCGCGGGCGTGTTCGTGTTCGTGTACGCCGGGACGGCGGCGGTGTCGGCCGTGCCCTTCGGGTCGCTGGCGGACCGCATCCACATCCGCTGGGTCGTGGTGATCGCGACGCTCTTCTTCGGTGCGTCCATCGTCGTCATGATCGCGGCTGACAGCGTGGCGACGGCGCTGCTGTTCGCGGTCCTCTACGGGCTCGGTGCGGGTGGGTGGACGATCGGCTACACGCTGCTGTTCGCGAACTACTTCGGCCGTGGGCACGTGGGCGCGGTCCGCGGGTTCGCGCAGACCGTATCGAGCCCGGTGGGCGCGGTGGGGCCGCTGCTCGCGGGCTACCTGCACGGCGTGACCGGCAACTACACGCTCTCGTTCCAGATCATGCTGGGCTCGTTCGCGGTGGTGCTGGTGGCCCTGCTGCTGGCGAAGCCGCCGAGGAAGCCCGGCCCCGCCGCGTAAGCGGCCATCCCTGGCCCCGCCGCATGGGCGGTCGTGCCGGGCCGCGTGGGCTCGGGCGGGCCACGGCTGGCCCCGTGCTATGGTGGGCGCGCCGTAGCCCCCCGGCGCGGCAGGAGCAGCCCCTCTTGCCCGAACCACCCTCCCGTGTGCTGAGCGCCTCCAACGCGCCCATCTTCTTCTCGTTCTTCGTCTGGGGGTTCGGCACCGGCGCGCAGAACCTGGGCCGCCCCCTGTTCGCCCTCGCGGTGACCGGGAACGTGTTCCTGGTCGGGGTCCTGATCGCCGTCAACGCGATACCCAGGCTCTTCACCGGGCCGCTGACCGGCTACCTGACGGACCGCCTGGGCCGTAAGCCGCTCATCATGCTGGCCCCCGCGATCCGTGGGGCCACGAACTTCGGGCAGTTCTTCGCCGACGACTACATGACGTTCCTGGTGCTCGAGCTCATCGGGCAGGTGGGCGTCGCGATGTGGGCGACCGGCTCGAACGTCCTGCTCTCCGACGTCACCACCGCGTCGAACCGGGGCCAGGTGCTGGCCCTGCGCCAGATGTCGATGCGCCTGGGCTTCGTGATCGGGCCCCTGCTCGGGGGGGTGCTCGCCGCGTTCTACGGTCTGCAAGCAGTCTTCCTGCTCAACGGCATCACCAAGGTCATCATCGTGCTCACGGTGCTGTTCATGGTGAAGGAGACGCGGCCCGAGCCGGTCGAGCAGGCGCCCGCGGGCCGTCAGGGCAGGGGCACGTTCAGCCTGCGGCCGTTCCGGGACCGGGCGTTCGTGGCGCTGGCGATCGGCGCCGCGGGCGCGGCCGTGGCGCAGGCGGGCGTCATGCAGACGCTGATCCCGTCGCACGCGCGGCTCAGCCTGGACGCCGACGCAACGGCGGTGGGGTTCCTCATCAGCGCCGGAGCCCTGGCCGCGTTCCTGACGGCCTTCCCCGCCGGCGTCCTCATGGACCGTTTCGGCCGCAAGGTCATGCTGGTCCCGGCGCTGGCGCTGCTCGGGGTGGCGTCGTTCCTGATGGGCGTGGGCGACGTCTACGCCCTCCTCGTCCTCGTCGTCGTGGTCCAGGGAGTGGGCGGCGCGGCGTCCATGACGGGGACGCACGCCTACGCCATGGACCTCGCGCCCGCGGACTCGCGGGGGTCGTTCCTCGGGCTGGTGACGGCGGCGCAGTCCGTCGGCGCCATCGGAGGGCCGGCGCTCGCCGGGGCGCTGTACCACTTCGTCTCGCCGCTGGCCGCGTTCGTCGCCATCGGCGTGATCCTGATGGTGAGCGCGGCGCTGATGGCGGCGCTGGGCCGCGAGACGGCGGGCCCGCGCCGGGTCGTCGTGGAGCGCGAGCCGCTGAGATAGCGCGTTGCGATGGCGGCCCGGCGAGCGCGCAACCGGGCTCGTGGACGAGCACCGCCTGGCGCGAGCGAGTGGGTCAAGGGCTGTGCCCTTGTAGAATCGTTTAGGTAAGGAGGACATCCATGCCCAGTGCTTTCGATCCCAACCACGTGATCCTCACCGGCGAGAACCCGTATATCCGTCTCGGCGCCGATGACGATGGAGCCGAGCCGACGACCGTCGCGAGCTTCTGGCGGATCCTGTTCAGCGGCGGCGGCCCCGGCCACGTGCTGTTCCTCAAGAGCGAGCTCACCGACAACGACTGGTGGATCTTCTCCGACAACATCGCGCTCACCCGGTGGCTGCAGTCCACCGTGCAGGGGATGCTGAACGGGGAGCTCTCCGACACGACCATCCCGGTCACCGACGCCGACTTCGCGCACTCGGGCGACGTCCGCTCCTTCTGGACGGAGCGCGTCACCTCCGACGACGACGACATCACGCTGACCTGGTACGACATCGGCGAGCCGCACCTGCGGCACACCCTGCCCTTCGACGCGCCCGACCGGCCCTACGGCGTGTGCAGCATCCTCGTGCCGTGTGCGGGCGCGCGCCTCACCGTGAACGGCGAGCACGCCGAGGGGGAGCCGTCGCCGCGCGAGTGGGACGGCGTGCCCTTCAGCACCAGCGCGCTCGCCTTCTCCGAGTCGTGGACGGAGCGCGCGTGAGCAGCGTCGACTACACGCTGGTCGAGGACTCTTCCGCACTCGATCGGGCGCTCCGCGACATCGGGGCGGCCTCGCGCATCGGCGTCGACACCGAGGCCGACAGCCGCCACCACTACCCGGAGAAGGTGTGCCTGATCCAGGTGGCGACGGAGGGGAGCGCCTACGTCATCGACCCGCTGGCCATCGACGACCTCTCGGCCCTGGGCCGGGTCCTGGCCGACCCGCGCGTCGAGAAGATCCTGCACGGCGCCGACTACGACATACGCGGCCTCGACCGCGACTTCGGCTTCGCGCTCGCGCCGCTCTACGACACGAACGTCGCCGCGCGGCTCGCGGGCCTCGAGCGCTTCGGCCTCGCCGCACTCATGGAGGACCTGCTGGAGATCGTCATCCCGAAGCAGGCCGCGCTCCAGAAGTCCGACTGGTCGCGCCGCCCGCTTTCTGCCGAGGCGCTGTCGTATGGAGCCGAGGACGTCGTGCACCTGGGCGCGCTGCGGGACAGCCTCGATGAGCGGTTGGCCGGCCTCGGCCGTCAGGCGTGGGCCGCCGAGGAGTGCGAGCGGCTGTCGGAGGTCCGCTACACGGCCCCCGACCCGGAGACGGCGTTCCTGTCGGTGAAGGGCGCGGGACGGCTCGACGGCCGCGCGCTGGCGGTGCTGCGCCCGCTCTACGAGATGCGCGAGGCGGAGGCCCGCCGCCGCAACCTCCCGCAGGCCTACGTGCTGTCGGCCGAGGCCATGCTGCACCTCGCGGCGCACCCGGACGCCGCCCT
>JADFQE010000117.1 GCA_022561985.1 Chloroflexota bacterium | reverse complement strand
TCGGAGAAGCCAGGCGCGATCACGCCGTCGGAGACCTCGCGCCGGAGCAGGCGGGCCGTCGGCTCGTCCACCGGGTCGCTCAGGGCCGCCCAGTCGCCGAAGGACGAGATGCGGTCGGCGCCGCGGGCGCGGGCGTAGGCCGTGGCCAGCGGCGAGAGCTCCACGTCGTCCACGAAGCAGGCTCGCGCGAGCGCCGCGCTCATCGGCAGGCCGACCGCCGCGCCCGCAGGGCTCACGTGCTTGAAGGACGCGGCGGCGGGGAGGCCGGTGGCCGCGCGGAGCTCGCGGACGAGCTGCCACGAGTTCAGCGCGTCCAGCAGGTTGATGTAGCCGGGCGAGCCGTTGAGCACCGTGAAGGGCAGCGAGCCGCTTCCCACGTACGCCCGCGCGGGCGTCTGGTGCGGGTTCATCCCATAGCGCAGCGTGAGCTCTTGGTCCGGCAAATGACTCTCCGATGACCGTGGGGTGGTGATGGCGCGAATGCTATCCGCTCGGCCCTGGCATGTCGAAGGGCTCGCGGGCGACGCTCGTCGGGACGCGCCCGGCGGTATCAGCAGAGGGGAAAGCGGCCGACGCCCGATTCTTGACACGCCCAGACGCCCGACTTAGGCTTGCGCCACGCCCGCGGAGCGGGCATCGGCGGCACGCAACGAGCGCGTCGATCCGCAAACTGCACAGGAGGGGGCAGAGATGCTGACGAGAGAGGACCTGCACGGCGTGATGGGTATGATGCCGGCGTTCGCGACCCCCGATGCGAGCGAGATGACGGCCGTCAACACGGTCGACGTGGACAACCTGAAAGAGGGCATCGACCGCATCATCGGCGACGGCATCGACGTCATCACGACCACCGGGAGCTTCGGCGAGTGCTACAACCTGATGTGGGACGAGTACGCCACGCTCATCCACGCCAGCATCGAGGCGGTGGACAAGCGGGTGCCGCTGTTCCTAGGCTGCACCAGCACGAACCCGCGCGAAGTGGTCCAGAAGATGAAGCTGATCCAGGATGCCGGCGGCGAGGGGGTCCTCCTCGGCGTCCCCTACTACGATCAGTCCAGCGTCGCGAACGCGGTTCGCTTCTACCACGACATCGCCGAGCTGTTTCCCAAGCTGGGCATCCTCATCTACCACAACCCCGAGAACCACAAGTTCACGATCCCCGTCTCCGCGTTCACGAAGCTCGTCGAGAGCCCGAACATCATGGGGATGAAGGACAGCCACCGGGACACGCGCGCGTTCATCCAGCTCCAGAAGATCATCCGAGGGCACATCAGCGTGATGGTCAACCAGGCGCAGATGTACCCCTTCGTGGCCATGGGCGCCGCGGGCTGCTGGTCCATCGACGCCTGGATGGGCCCCTGGCCGGTCCTCTACCTCCGCGACCTGATCGAGCGGGGCGAGAATGAGGAGGCGCAGCGCGTCATCGGCGACCTGATGGGGAGCGGTGGCGGCGGGAGGCCGGGCCCGGACGAGGGCAGCGCAGGCAAGCTCACCCACGAGATCGCCGGGTACGTCAAGCCGGGACCGAACCGCCCACCGTTCCTCGAAGTCTCCGCGTCGGCGGTCGAGCGCGCCAAGGCCCGCGCGGCGTACTGGGTCAGCCTGTGCGACAAGTACCGCCCGCTGGTCGAGGCGTCCCGGAAGGTGGCCACGCCCGCATAGGCGCGGGCGCGGCTCGCCGTAACGGTCGAGGAGGAACCCATCGTGTCGACGTCGATATCCAAGCTGGACCAGCAGAAACTGGACGCCGTCCACAAAGAGTTCGAGCGTCTGGGGCTCCGGGGCTACTGGCAGAACCGAGGGGAGGCACCTCCCCTGGAGCCCTACATATGGCGCTGGGCGGACATCCACCCCGTGCTGATGCAGGCGGCCGATGCCGTCGCCATCGGCGACGGCAGGGAGGGCACGACCTTCCGCCGCAACATCGGGGCGAGCGTTCCGGGCCAGGGCCTCGGCTCGGTGAGCATGGGGTACCAGGTCGTGATGCCGGGCGAGAAGGCCCCCGTCCACCACCACACCGCGACGGCGCTGCGCTTCGGCGTCATCGGGCGCGGCACCTACACCACGGCCAACGAGGAACGCATGATGCTGGAGCCGGGGGCGCTCCTGGTCCAGCCGAACTGGGCGTGGCACGGCCACGCCAACCTCACGGACGAGCCGACGATCTGGCTCGACATCCTGAACGTTGGGCTGGTGAACTTCCTCCGCGCTCAGTTCCGCGAGGAGTGGGCCGAGGGCGACCAGCCGATCACGAAGCCGGACGGCTTCTCCGTCCAGCGCTACCAGGCGCTCCGCCCACCGACGCCACTCGACAACCCCGACCCGCCCGCCTTCAGCTACGGCTGGGACGAGACCATCGCGGCGCTCGAAGCAGCGGACGATGGGGGCGAGGACGACCCGTACGATGGCGTGCTGCTGGACTACACGAACCCGGTGACGGGCGGGCCAACGTGCGTTTCCATCCTCGCGCAGATCCAGATGCTCCGCCCCGGCGAGGAGACGCGAGCGCACCGCCACACGGGGTCGACCAGGCACCACGTCGTGCGTGGGAAGGGTGTCACCACCGTGGACAAGGACCCCGCCATCGAGCTGGCCTGGAGCGAGAAGGACCTCTTCTACGTGCCGCCGTGGCGGTGGCACCAGCACCGCAACGAGTCCTCGACGGACCCGGCGATCCTGTTCTCCGTCAACGACTATCCGCTGCTGAAGTCGCTCGGCATGTACCGGGAGGAGCTAGGCTAGCTAGCTCGTCCCGGTACTCCTCGTCCGTTCCCGCGCCTTCCAAGCCGTGCCCTTCCCTACGGACGAGCCTCGAGCCAGATCTTGGCGATCTCGATGAGGGCCTCGTCCTTGAGCGGCTGGACCGCCGGGTCCGCGTCCTGGAACGTGTATTCGGCCCCTTCGGCACGCCGCTCGGTCTCGTCCACGTTCCCGATCGGGATGTCGGTCCGCAGCGACTGACGCTGCAGGTCCTCGACGTTCTCGTGGATGAACGTCTGCCCCTCACGAGAAAGCCACCAGTTCAAGAAGAGTTTCGCGGCGTTGGGGTGTGGCGCTTGGGTGAACATCTCGATGGGGTTGCCTGACCCACCGGCCGACAGGCCGGGGGTGTCCCGTGGGATGAACACCTCTTTGACCGGAGCCCCGAAGCCCTCGAGCGCACGGAGGTCCCGCGCAACGCCCCCGGTGAACGCGACCAGCGGGTACGCGCCCATGGCGAGCCAGTCGACCAGGACGCGCCGGTCGCCGGTGAAGGTGACATCCATCTCCAGCAGGTACTTGCGGACGAAGTCGGGGCCCATGTCGGGGTCGATCCAGGCGCTTTGCAGGCCAGCGAGGCCGGCCGATGCGTCAGGTATCAGGCCCACGTACCGCCCCTTCCACCGGTCGTCCAGCATATCGGGGATCGACGTGATGGCACCTACCTCCTCCGCGCTCATGAGGTTCGTGTTGTAGAAGATGGGATGTGTGTCATCCAGACCCGCCGAGTAGATGAAGATCCGCTCCTCGCCGGCGTCCCCGTACCAGTGCCGGCCGCCGAACCACAGCGACTCATCGGTCACGTCAGGGTGGATGAAGTACTGCGCGATCGGTTCGAGCACGTTGCCGGGGATGAGCCTGGTGTCGCTCGTGATGATGCTGATAAGACCGACGTCTACCAGGAACTGGCCTGCCTGTCGCTCGGCGAGGACCCGGTTTATCGTGTCCGACCCAGACCCAGTGGACATGACGGTGGTGACGCCGAAGGTGTCCTCGAACTGCTGCACGACACCTCTGTACTCACGTGACGGCGCGCCGCCCGCAGCGATCGTGAGCTGGCCCTCAGCCTGTGCGGCTGCGATCAGCGCGTCCCACTCGACCTGGAACAGCGCGGCCGCATCGGGTGTGGGCGTCGGCTCCGGCGTCGGCGTCGCGGCCGGCGCGGATGGCCCCGCTTCCGTCGGCGTTGGCGTTGCCGCGGCCGTTGTTGGAGTCGCGGTCGGGTCCGCTCCGCACGCGCTCAGCACGAACGGCAGCACCACGAGCAGCGCGACGGCCCAGAAGGCCGGCAGCCGCCGGATGCGCGAGGTCACTGAAGTACTCATCGTCATCGTCCTTTCATCCCGCTGGTCATTCCGCGGGCCTGGAGCTTATGAGCGAGCTATGAGGCAGGAACATGGTCGAGGTGGAAGAACTTGATGGCGTTGTCGGCGACCATCTTGCGCTTATCCGCCTCCGGCACACCAACGGCCTGTTTCTCCCATGCCTCCAGGGAGTGAGGCCAGCGGGTCACGACGTGCGGGAAGTCGGTGGACCACATGATGCGGTCGACCCCCACCTCGTCACGCACCCTCATGCCGAAGGGGTCCTCGAAGAAACCCCAGAACGCTCCCTCCCGCAGGTACTCGCTCGGCCGGTTCTTCAGCAGCGGCAGTCCCAGGGACCGCTCCGCCCAGAAGCGATTGACCTCGTATTCGTGGTCCATCTGGTCGTAGTAGTACGGGAGCCAGCCGACGTTGTTCTCGGCCCAGTAGATGCGGAGCTTGGGGAACCGCTCGAAGACGCCCGCGACGACGATCTGGGCGGCCTCCACCGCCCCCGAGTGGAACGGCCCCTGGCGCGCGAGGCGCTGGACCAGATCGGTGGGAGGCCTGTCCTCGCCCCCCGGATCGCGGGGGTACTGCAGCAGCGCGGTCTCGCGCCCGCCGATGTGGATGTTCATGGACGTATGGATGGTCAGCGGCATATCCGCATCGATCGCGGCCGCCCAGAAGCGGTCGTCCTCTTCCGTCGGATAGGGCTTCCCGCTGGGGTAGCCCGAGAGCCAGACGACCTTCAGCCCCATCTCGGCGCAGTGCGTCATCTCGGCGATGTCGTCCTCGACGCCGCGGTTGGGTAGGACGCCAACGCCGATGAGCCGGTCGGGATCGACCGCGCAGTACTCCTCCGCGAAGTAGTCGTTGAAGGCGCGGATGATGCCGAGGAAGGCGTCCCTGTCCTTGATCGCCGTGTGGCGGATGCCGAGCGCGTAGAGCACCTCGGCGTCGATGCCGTCCTTATCCTGCTCCGCCAGCCGCTGCTCCGCCGACCCACAGCCCGGCGTGTTGTCGAAGTCCATGCGGGAGGGGTCGAAGATCTCCGGCGCCACGCCCCCGTAGAGGCTGGTACCCCCGTAGGTGATCGGCCGGCCCTCCGAGACGATCGCGTCGCGGCCGTCCGCGAGCTTGATCCGGCGCGATGCCCGGTCCCGGTACTGAGCCGGTATCCGGTGCGCCCACTGGTCCGGCGGGCTCTCGAAGTGGCTGTCAGCGGATATGTATCGATACGTCCTGGCCATCCATTTCCTCCCACTTCGTCACGTACCCGCCCATCATGCGGCCGAGGTGTATTCCTAACGGAACCCAAACCCAAAGTCAACGGCAGGGCAGGGCACAGCCCTGCACCCACTCGGCAGGGCACAGCCCTGCACCCACTCGCTGCCGCTTGGCAACAGCGGCCCGGCCAGCGCGCAGCCGCCTCTGCCCGAGGCCCGCGCCCCGCGCTGGCGAGTGGGTCAAGGGCCACGCCCTTGCTGCCGCGCACCAATAGCAGCCCGGCCAGCGCGCAGCCGCCTCTGCCCGCGG
>JADFQE010000030.1 GCA_022561985.1 Chloroflexota bacterium | reverse complement strand
AGGACGGGCGGCGTGGCCTCGGGGGCCGGCGGCTCGGGCGCCTGCGGGGCTGCGGGCTGTGGGGGCCACTCCTGCGCCCGGGGCGTGGCGGCCTCCAGCGACGTGAGCGCGGGTCCGGCCTCGGCGCCGCCCGCATCGTCCTCGTCCCCGGCCGGGATCTCGTAGACCGAGGCCTCGTCGCAGTGGACCGAGAGCTCGCCGTTGCGGCGCCGGACGGGACCGCTCATCCGGATGGCGGCGCCTTCTTCCCAGATCTTTGAGGTCCGCTCGTAGGTGGCGCTCCAGACCGCGACGTCGACCCGGGAGCCGTCGAAGATCTCCAGCGCGACGAAGGCGATGCGCCGCCCCTGCTTGTCCGTCTGGACCCGCACGCTCGCCACCTGGCCGACCAGCAGCACCTTGCGGTTGTCCGGCTCGGCTTCGAGCTGCTCCTTCGAGAGGATCGCGTCCGCCGGTGCGTGCTTCGCGTCCAGCGGCCGTGCGCTGAGGGAGACGCCGAGCAGCTCGCGCTCCCACTGCGCGCGCTCGCGCTCGGGGGGCTGGGCGGCGTCGATCAGCTCGATCTGCGCCAGCGGCGTGGGCACCGAGGCGCCGAAGAGGTCGAACATGGTCGATTGGCCGGAGTCCTTGAGCTGCGCCTCGCGCCCGATCACCTGCGTGAGCTGATCGAGGGTGGCGAGCAGCCGCCCGCGGTGCGCGAACGCATCGAGCGCCCCGGCGCGGATCAAGCTCTCGAGGACGCGCCGGTTGCCGGCCTCGCCCCCCGCCCTGCGCGCGAACTCCTCGAGGGAGGCGAACGCGCCATTGGCCGTGCGCTCGGCGACGAGGTCCGCGACGGCGGAGGGCCCGACGTTCTTGACGCTGGCGAGCCCGAACCGGATGCCGGTGCGGCCGTCGTCCGCGGTATCGATCGAGAAGGCGACCTCGGAGCGGCTGACCTCAGGCGGCAGCACCGGTATGCCGATGCGGATGCACTCGGTGACCGCGGCCGCGACCCGCTCCGCGTTCCCGTCGGCGGCGTTGAGCACGCAGCGCATGAACTCCACCGGGTAGTTCGCCTTGAAGTACGCGGTCCAGTACGCGATCACGGCGTAGCTCACGCTGTGCGCCTTGTTGAAGGCGTAGCCCGCGAAGGGCTCCATCAGGTCGAACACCTCCCCGGCGATCTCCTCGCCGTACCCCCGCTCCTTGGCGCCGGCGATGAACTTCTGGCGCTCCTGCTGCATGAGCGAGGCGATCTTCTTGCCCATGGCTTTGCGCACGATGTCGGCCTCGCCCAGGGTGTAGCCGCCGAAGAGCCGCAGGATGTGCAGGACCTGGTCCTGGTAGACGATGACCCCGTAGGTCTCTTTGAGGATCTCCTCCAGGGCCGGGTGTGGGTAGCTAATCGGCACGCGCCCGTGCTTGGAGTCGATGTACCGGGAGATGTGCTCCATCGGGCCGGGCCGGTAGAGCGCGACCATCGCGGCGAGCTCGCCGAGATTGGAGGGCCGCAGGTCCTTGACGTAGCGCCGCATGCCGGGGCTCTCGAGCTGAAATATCGCCGTCGTCTCTCCGGAGGCGAGCAGCTCGTAGGTCTTGGCATCGTCGAAGGGGATCTCGTTGAGCTTGAGGTCCACGCCGTGGCGCTCGCGCACGAGGCGGCGTGCGTTGTCCAGGATCGAGTAGTTGATGAGCCCCAGGAAGTCCATCTTGAGCAGGCCGAGCTTGGCCACGGGCTCCATGGCGTACTGGGTCATCGCCACGCTCTGGTCGTCGCCCTTGGTGGGCCGCTGGAGCGGCACGTGGTCGGTGAGCGGGTCCGAGGAGATGACGACGCCCGCGGCGTGCGTGCTCACGTGCCGCACGACGCCTTCGAGGCCGAAGGCCGTGTCGATGAGCTTGCGGAGCGCGGGGTCGCCCTCGTGGGCCTCTTGCATCTCCGGCGACTCGGCCAGCGCGGTCTGAAGCGTCATGCCCACGCGCGTCGGCACGAGGCGTGCGATGCGGTCGACGTCGGCGTACGCCATGCCGAGGGCCCGGCCGGAGTCTCGGATCGCGGCCTTCGCGCCGAGGGTCCCGAAGGTGATGATCTGCGCGACGTGGTCCCGGCCGTACTTCTCGGTCACGTACCGGATGGCCTCGTCGCGCCGGTCGTCCTGGAAGTCCATGTCGATATCTGGCATCTCTTTGCGCTCGACGTTGAGGAACCGCTCGAAGACCAGGTTGTATTCGAGCGGGTCGATGTCGGTCACGCCCAGGCAGTAGAGGGCGAGCGAGGAGGCGGCGCTGCCGCGGACGCCGAAGACGATCTCGTTGCGCCGGGCGAAGTCCGCGATGTCGGCGACCACCAGGAAGTAGTTGGGGTACTGCGTGGTCTCGATGACGTCGAGCTCGTATTCGAGGCGTTGCTTCTGCGGCTCGGTCCCGCCGTCGGGGTAGCGGGACTCGAAGCCCGCCCAGCAGATGCGCCGCAGGTAACCCTCCGCGTCCTCGCCCTCCGGCGTTGCGAACTGCGGCAGGTGGAGGGTGGAGAAATCGAGGGTGACGTCCGTCGAGTCTGCGATCGTCGCGGTGTTCGCGAGCGCCTCCGGCAGGTCGGCGAACAGCTCCGCCATCTCCTCCGGCGTCTTGAGGTAGTAGGAAGAGTCCGAGAAGCGGAAGCGGTTGGCGTCGTCGACGTTGGAGTTCGTGCCGATACAGAGCAGCACGTCGTGCAGCGTCGCGTCCGTGGGCTTTACGTAGTGGAGGTCGTTGGTGGCGACCAGGGGCAGGTCGAGCCGCTCGCCCATGCCGAGCAGCCCGGCGTTCAACCCGTCCTGGAACTCGAGGTTCTCGTGCCGCTGGATCTCCAGGTAGAAGGCGGGGAAGGTGTCCCGGTACCACCGCGCCAGCTCATCAGCCTCCTTGGTATTGCCGCCCATGAGCAGCACGGAGAGCTCGGCGCTGGGGCAGCCGGAGAGCACGATGAGGCCGTCGGCGTGCTGGGCCAGGAGCTCCTTGTCCACGCGCGGCTTGTAGTAGAACCCTTCGAGGTGGGCCTTGGACACGAGCTGGATCAGGTTCCGGTAGCCGGTGTTGTTCTGCGCGAGCACCGTCAGGTGGAAGGGGCTCTTGTCGCCTGGGCGCTTGTCGGTCCGGGCCCCCGGGGCCACGTAGAGCTCGCAGCCGATCACCGGCTTGATGCCCGCTTCGAGGCAGGCGGAGTAGAACCCGACGGCGCCGTAGAGCGCGCCGTGGTCGGTTATGCCAAGCGCGGTCATGCCCTGATCCTTGGCGCGCTGAACGAGCTCCGGGATGTTGCTCATCCCGTCGAGCAAGCTGTATTCGGTATGGACGTGCAGGTGGGCGAAGGCCATTGGGATCTCGCGTGCCGGTCGTCGGTAAGTCGGCCCATTATAGTCAGGCTATGGTGACCGCCCAAGAGCAAATACCCAACATTTGGACCATCCGGGCCGCACTGCTACAGGATGGTGTGGCTCCGGCGATCACGCCCGGTCATCCACCCGCCGCGCCGCGGCCTCGCCGCTCAGGCTCCGCACGGCTTCGATGGCCCGGTCGACGTCCCCCTCGTCGTTGAACGCGGCGGTGCTGAAGCGCACCCCCTCGGGGTGACGAACGGTCCGCGCGGCGACCCGGTGGCGCTCCCACAGCGCGTCGGCCAGGGCATCCGCCGCCCAGCCGTCGACCGCGATCGCGCTCAGCCCGCAGACCGCCGCCGGGTCGGCGGGCCCCGTGATGGCGACGCCCCTGGTCTTGGAGAAACCGTCCCTGAGGCGTGCCGCGAGCTCGCGTATGCGGGCCTCGGCCCGGTCCGGGCCAAGCGCTTCGTACACGCCGACCGCCTCGGCGAACCCCGCATGGAGCGCGGCGCTGCTTGAGGTGAGCGCGAGGGTATCGATCCCCTCGACGAAGCTGAGGCCGGGCGCCTCGACCAGCGGCGTGAGCGTATCGTGGCGGTCGCGCCGGACGTAGAGCGCGCCCGTGCTCGATGGCCCCAGCAGCCACTTCTGTCCGGACACGGTGTAGAAGTCGGCGTCGATCTCGCCCATGTCGAGCCGGATGTGCCCGCCGGACTGCGCGCCGTCGAAGAGGATCATCGCGCCGGCCTCGTGGACGGCGCGGGCGACGGCGGGAGCCGGCAGCACCAGCCCGCAGGTGTACATGATGTGGCTGAGTGCGACCAGCCTCGTGCGGGGGGTGATCGAGCTCACGATCGCGGCGAGCGCCTCGTCCGCCGAGGCGTCCGGCGCGAGCCGGACCCGTTGCACGCGCACGCCGTGTCGCGCCGAAAGCAGCGCCGCGGGCGCTTCGAGCGCCGGGTGCTCGAGGTCGGAGGTCAGCAGCTCGTCGCCCGGCTCCCAGGCGAGTCCGTGGAGGACGGCGTTGACGCCCTCGGTCGTGCCGTGGGTGAGCACGACGTCGCCGGGATCGGCGCCCAGGAGGCGGGCCGCGGCGTCCTTGGCCGTCCCGGCGGCATGCTTCGCCAGCGCGAGGCCGTCGGGGCTGGCGGGCCCGAGGCGGCTCTCCTCCGCCGCCGTCTCCCGCATGCGCGCGAGCACGCGTTCCGGCGATGGCCCGGCCCAGCCCGTATTGAGGTACGTCATCGCATCCAGCCCAGCGGTGGAGCGGCGCAGCTCGTCGAAGTCCATGGGGCGAGTGTACCAGCGCCGCGCGCGGGGGCCGGGCGCCGTTGACCCTCCGGAGCGGCCTCTGCTACGCTCGACGCCATGACCATGCGCCCGCCGCTCACCTATGACGACGCCCTCCACCGGCTGCTCAGTCTCGCGGACTACGAGCGCATGGCCGGGCGCGCCGCCCCTGCCCCCAAGCACGACCTCGACCGCATGCGCGAGCTGGCCGAGCGCCTCGGCCGGCCCCAGGAGGCCGCGCCCGTGCTGCACGTCGCGGGCACGAAGGGGAAGGGCAGCGTCGCCGCGATGGCATCGAGCATCCTGCACGCCGGTGGCCTGCGCGTTGGTCTGTTCACCTCCCCGCACCTCCACACCTTCCGCGAGCGTATCCGCATCGACGGCGAGCCATCGACGGAGGCCCAGTTCGCCTCGGCCCTCGGGCGCGTCTGGACGCATATCGAGGAGATGGCGGCGCTCGGCCCGGGCGAGCGGCCGACGACCTTCGAGGCGCTGAGCGCGATGGCGTTCGACCTCTTCCGGGCCGAGCGCGCCGACGCCCAGGTCATCGAAGTCGGGCTTGGCGGGAGGCTCGACGCCACGAACATCGTCGACGCGCGCGTGGCCGTGATCGCGCCCGTCAGCCTGGACCACACGGCGATCCTGGGCGACACGATCGCCCTGGTCGCCGCGGAGAAGGCGGGCATCGTCAAGTCTCCCGCCCCGGTGGTGACCGGCCCGCAGCCTCCCGAGGCGGCCGAGGTCATCGAGCGCGCCGCTGCCGCCGCCGGGGCCCCGCTGGTGCGCGTCGGCCACGAGGTGAGGGTCGAGGTCCGTGGGCACGACCTGAGCGGGCAGAGCGTGCGGATCGAGACGCCGCTGCGCGCCTACGACGCGTGGCTCCCGCTGCTCGGTGCGCACCAGGCGGAGAACGCGGCGGTGGCGGTGGCGGCGGTCGAGGCCATGGACCTCGGCCTCCCCCCCCGCGCCTACGTCGATGGGCTCGCACGCGTCCGGTGGGACGGCCGCTTCCAGGTCCTGCGCACAGGCCCGTGGGTGGTGGTGGACGGGGCGCACAACCCCTTCTCGGTCTCCCGGCTCTGCGAGACGGTGCGGGACTACGTCGCGCCGGAGCGCACGGTGGTGCTCTTCGGCTGCTCGGCCGACAAGGACCTCGATGCGATGGCGGAGGAGCTCGTGGGGACCGTGGACTCCGTCGTGGTCTGCGCGTCGCGCCACCCGCGGGCCGTGAGTCCGGACCGGGTCGCCGACGCCTTCTCGCGCGCCGGCATCGACGTCGTCGAAGGGCCGCACGCTCGGGACGTTGGCTCGGCGCTGCGGGCCGCCCAGGCGCAGGCCGGGCCCGCCGACCTCGTGCTGGTGACCGGCTCTCTGTTCGTGGTCGCCGAGGCGTTGGAGGCCTGGTTCTCGATCCCCGGCGAGCACTACCCCGAGTTCGACCCGCAGGCCACGGCGCTGGCGCGGGGCCTGGCATGACCGAGCTTGTGCGCAACGGGAAGGCGCGGGTCGTGGTCACGGGCATGGGCGCGATGACGCCCCTCGGCGAGTCGGTCGCCGAGTTCTGGGACGGTCTGGTCGCGGGCCGCTCCGGCGTCGCCCACATGACCTTGGCCGACCCCACCGGCTACCCCGCGCAGATCTCGGGCGAGGTGAGCGGCTTCGACCCGGAGCGCTACATCGAGAAGCGCGAGGTGCGGCGGATGGCCCGGTTCTCGCAGCTCGCGGTCGCGGCGGCGGCGGAGGCGATGGCCGATGCGGGCCTCGGCCCGGAGTCGGTCGACGGCGACCGCCTCGGCGTCGTCTTAGGCAACGGCAACGGCGGCTTCCCGGAGATCGAGGCGAACGTGCGCGTGCTGGTGGAGAAGGGCGGCATGCGCATGTCCCCCTTCTTCTTCCCGATGGTCCTGCCGAACATGGGCTCCGCCAACGTGAGCCGGCGCTTCGGCGCCCGCGGGCCCATCAGCACGGTGGTCACGGCGTGCGCGGCCTCCACGCAGTCCATCGGCGACGCCGCGGCGGCCATCCGCCTCGGTCACGCCGACGCCGTCATCACCGGCGGCATGGAGGCGGGCATCAGCCAGCTTGGGCTCGGTGGGTTCGCGGTGATGCGGGCGCTCAGCACCCGCAACGACGACCCGCCCGCGGCCTCCCGCCCCTTCGACGCCGACCGCGACGGCTTCGTGCCGGCGGAGGGCGCTGGCATCATCGTGCTCGAATCGCTGGAGCATGCACTACGGCGCGACGCACAGGTGCTGGCGGAGGTGATCGGCTACGCCGTCTCCTCGGACGCGAACCACCAGTTCCAGCCCGACGAGGACGGCGCGGGCGCCGCACGCGCGATCCGGTGGGCGTTGGAGGACGCCGGGATCGGCCCCGACGAGGTCGACTACATCAACGCGCACGGCACGTCCACGCCGCTCAACGACGCCTCGGAGACCCTCGCCATCAAGCGCGCCTTCGGAGACGCGGCTTTCAAGGTGCCCATCAGCTCGACCAAGTCCATGATCGGCCATGCCCTCGGCGGTGCGGGCGGCATGGAGGCGGTTGCCTGCGTCCAGACGATCCGCACGGGGATCATCCACCCGACGATCAACTACACGACGCCCGACCCGGCCTGCGACCTCGACTACGTCCCGAACGTGGCGCGCAAGGCCAGCGTGCGGACCGTCCTCTCGAACAGCTTCGGCTTCGGCGGGCAGAACGCCTGCCTCCTGTTCCGGAGCTACGAGCAATAGGGTCCGGGAGTGCCCACAGGGAGCCCGGCTTTGCCGTGGGCCGCGCCCGGCTGCTATCATGGCTGCGATGGTTACCACGCCCGCACTCCTCGTCTACACGCGCCCGGACTGCTCCTACTCGGACGCGTTGATCCACGACCTGGACAAGGACGGCGTCGCCTATGAGCGCATCGACCTGGAGGCGCACCCCGACCAGATCGCCGAGGTGGAGCGCCTCACGGGCGGCGAGCGCATCACCCCCGTCATGGTCGAAGGCGACCTGGTGATCGTCGGCTATCATGGGGTTGGCTGAAACTTCTAGACGCAGGCCGTGGGCCTGCTCCCCGAACACCGCGGGCCGGTGGTGTAGCCTGGCTTAACACACCTCCCTGTCAAGGAGGAGATCACGGGTTCGAATCCCGTCCGGCTCGCCAGGCGATGGCATGAAGAAGGCCCCGGCGCTCAAGCGCCGGGGCCTTTCGTGTACGCTGGCTCTGCCATGATCCGCCAACGAGCCTACGTTCTTGTGCTCGCGGCCGTCGCGCTCGCAGCGGTGTTGGCTGCCTGCGGCGGCGGTGCTGGCGATGGGCCATCGTACGTGGGTGGGCTCGAGGCCTGCAACCGGTTTCAGGACGTCGCGGACGATGTCCTTCAGGGGCGGATGATGGATGCACCGCTTGAGGCGGGGATCCGGGAGGTCCACGACATGGCGCGGAAGGCCGAGCCCTCCCTGAAGGTCCTGAGCGAGGCGGTGGTGAAGGAGATGGCGTTCGGCAGACTGGACCGCACCGTCTCCGCGCCTGCCCGGGACTACGTCCGGATCGTGGCCGCCATGGTCGACCTGGAGGCCGCGTGCATCCAGCACGGGTATTGGACCGAGGGCAAAGACTGGCCGGCGCCGCCTGTGACCCGGCACACCCAGTGACGGCGCACTCGCGTTGGGGCGCGGGCCCGGGCGGGCAACGGCGCCGTGCTCGAGTTTGGATCGACCCAGCCCCGGCTCCTCAAGCCTGCCTGGTGAGGCTGGGACTGCAACCTTGGCGCCGGCACCCGGCGCGCTAGGTCCGTCACTCGGGGCATTCGAGCTCGGGCCTGTGCTCGAAGTCGATGAAGAGGCGCCGGCCGAAGAGCGAGCGTTTGACGTCGACCTGCGCCCACAGGGCGTAGAGTCCCAGCCGGTTCGAGACGTAGATGTCGACATCCTCGACGCGGCTCCGGGAGTAGCCGCGCTTGTGGCGCCTGCCGTCGTCGGTGTCGACCGACACCGATGCGCGTCCGCCTCAGCCCAGCGGCGGGATGAGGTGGACCATCACGCTATGGCCACGCTCGCGGACGAGCGCCGCCGCCTTCTCCGAGATCGTTATCTGCATCGACGACTCCGGCTCGTTGGGCCCTGTTAACTTTGATGCGCTTGTGGCACCGCCGGTGCTGGCCTCCAGAATAGCTGCCCCACGCGCTGGCGCGTGCCCCTTGCGCCCGAGCGCCGCTGCGGCGAAGCTGACCCGGTCTTACGAACGCGCGCGAGCGGAGGGGCAGCTATGAGCGACGTCGATACCCTCGAAGGCGATCTGCGGACCGCTTCGACGATCCTCGAATGGGAGTTCGGCGACATCATCGGGCACGTCGGCGTCCGGCTGCCCCACGGCGCGGGGATCGCCGTCAAGCTGCTCCGGGTGGCGCAGGAGGACAAGGACCAGGACTGGCTGATGCGCTTCGACTTCGACGGCAACAAGCTCTCCGGCACGGGGACCGTCCCCGGCGAGGCGCCGATCTACACGCAGATCTTCAAGGCCCGGCCTGATGTCAACAGCATCGTGCACGCGCACGCGCCCATGTCCATCGTCTTGGGGTTGGCGGGCATCCCCGTGAGCCCGGTCCACCTCCAGTCCGCCCGCTTCGGCGGCGAGCTGCCCATCTTCCCCATGCCGAGTTACGTCTCGGACGTGGCGGACGGCGACGCCCTGGTGGAAGCGCTCGGCGACGCGCCCGGCATCACCATCAGCGGCCACGGCATCGTGACGGTGGGAAGCAGCATCGACCAGGCGTGCCTGAACGCCATGTACATGGAGCGCACGGCGAAGATCCAGCACGCGGCCATGCTCGTGGGGTTCCGGGGCGTGTCCGAGGAGTTCCAGGCCATGCTGCTCGAGAACCGCAAGAAGGTGGCGGAGCGCGGGAAGCGCCTCGGGCGGCCGCAGACCGACCACTCGGACGAGTGGCGCTACTACACGCGCAAGATCGAGCGTGGCGAGAGCTGGAACCGCGGCTGGACGTAGCCCGCGCGGCCGCTTCCCGGCATGCACGGGGGCGCCGGATTGTCTCGCGGCCGGTTGTGCGCTACCCTTCGCTGCAACACTCCGAGGGAGGTTCCAGCCGTGGTCATGCAGGGCACCGATATGAAGGTTGCGGAGACCCCATCCGGGGACCTGACCGAGTACGACATCGCGGACGGGTACAAGCTCTGGCTCAAGGCCGAGGGCGTCAAGGTCCACGAGGGGTTCTACTTCCCGCAGATCTCCGACATCGAGCTCGGCCCGTGGGAGCGCAAGGGCGGCGCCGGCGCCGTCGTCCACATCGACAACGCGCACCTGCCCAACGACTGCCACGTGGTGGAGATCCGCCCGGGCGGCAAGTCCGAGCCCGAGCACCACATGTACGAGATCACGATCTACGTCGTCTCCGGCCGCGGCGCCACGACCGTCTGGAACGACGAGAGCGCGAAGCACACCTTCGAGTGGCACGCCGGCAGCCTCTTCTCCATCCCGCTCAACACCTGGTACCAGAACTTCAACGGGAGCGGTGAGGAGCCCACCCGTTACATCGGCGTGACCAACGCTCCGCCGATGATGCGTCTCTTCAGAGACACCAACTTCATGTTCAACAACCCCACGGTCTTCGAGGGCCGCTACACGGGCGCGGGCGACTACTTCAGCGGGGCGGGGACGCTGCACAACCGGCGCGTGTGGGCGACCAACTTCGTCCCGAACGCCCCCGACATGGCGCTCTACGGCTGGAAGGAGCGGGGCGCGGGCGGCATCAACGCCATGCTCGAGATGGGCAAGTCCAACATGAAGAACCACATCTCCGAGTTCCCCGTGGGTACCTATAAGAAGGGCCATCGCCACGGCCCAGGCGCCCACCTGGTGATGCTCAGCGGAGACTCCGGCTACTCCTTGATCTGGACCAAGCCGGACCGCTCCGACATGGTCCGGTGCGACTGGACGGCGGGCAGCATGATCATCGTGCCGAGCGACGGCACCTACCACCAGCACTTCAACTCCGGCACGGAGCGGGCCCGCTACCTGGCCATGCGCCAGGGCGACGGCGGCTTCCTCGCCCCGTGGGCGGGCGGCGGCCAGGGCGCCGACGTCAGCATCGCCGATGGCGGCTGGCAGATCGAGTACCGGGACGAGGACCGCGAGATCCACGAGATCTTCGAGGCGGAGCTCGCCAAGCGAGGCGCGACCTGCCAGATGAAGGCGTTCATCCCGTACTGCACGGGCGAGACGGGCGTCACCAGCGAGCGCGACACGTAACCGACCCCCCAACAGGAGAGCACGCGAGCTCTCGATCTGGCGTGACGAAGACCAGGGGACCAAGAACAGCGAGGAGGGACCAACCGTGGTAATGCAAGGCACCGACATGAAGGTGGCGGAGACGCCGAAGGATGGACTCACGACCTTCCGCGTCCCCGACGCGTACGAGGCGTGGCTGGAGAAGGAGCAGGTCAAGGTCCAGGTCGAGTTCTACTACCCGGACATCCGGGAGATCGAGGTCGGCGACTGGGAGCGCAAGGGCGGCAAGGGCGCCGTCTGCCACATCGACAACCGGCACATGCCCAACGACCTCCACGTGGTGGAGATCCGCCCGGGCGGCAAGTCCGAGCCCGAGCACCACATGTACGAGATCAGCTTCTACATCGTCTGGGGCCGGGGCGCTACCAGCGTGTGGCTGGACGAGAAGAACAAGCAGACCTTCGAGTGGAAGGAGGGCAGCCTCTTCACGGTTCCCCTCAACGCCTGGTACCAGCACTTCAACGGCTCCGGCGACGAGTCGGTCCGCTACATCGCCACCACCAACGCGCCGGTGCAGATGCGGATGTACCGCGACCCCGAGTTCATCTTCAACTGCGACTTCATGTTCAAGTCGCGCTACTCGGAGGACGAAGAGTATTTCAGCGGCAACGGGACCCTCTACAACAAGCGCATCTGGGAGACGAACTTCATCCCCAACGCCCCGGACATGGCCCTCTACGGCTGGAAGGAGCGGGGCGCCGGCGGGATCAACGCCATGCTTCAGATGGGCAAGAACAACATGGGGAACCACATCTCCGAGTTCCCCATCGGCACGTACAAAAAAGCCCACCGCCACGGCCCCGGCGCCCACCTCGTGCTGCTCTCCGGCGACTCCGGCTATTCGCTCCTCTGGACCAAGGAGGACCGCTCCGACATGGTCAAGTGCGACTGGAAGGTCGGCTCGCTGGTGGTCGTGCCCAACGACGGCACCTACCACCAGCACTTCAACTCCGGCACGAAGCGGGCCCGCTACATGGCGCTCCGGGCCGGCGACGGCGGCTTCAACGCCCCGAACGCGACCCAGTCGGCCGACGTCAGCATCAAGGACGGCGGGATCCAGGTCGAGTACACCGACGAGGACCGCGAGATCCACGAGATCTTCGAGAAGGAGCTTGCGACCAAGGGTGTCACCTGCAACATGAAGGCCTTCATCCCGTACTGCACGGGCGAGGCTGGGGTGACGAGCGAGAACGAGACGTAAGAGCGCGCCACACCGGTCGCTCATACCGGGAAGATGACCGAGGGAGGGGCGCGGGAGATCGCGCCCCTCCCGTGCGTCCGGGGCCAGCGCGCGCGGTTCAGCGGCCGATCGCCCCGAGCACGCGCTGGGCGGCCTCGTAGTCGCGCCGCCCGCCCTTGAGGATCGGCGGTATGAGGTAGAAGCCGCGCACCCCTGCCTCGACGAGCGCCGCCAGCAGCTCGCCCGCGGCCTCGGCCCCGTCGCGCCCCGCATCGAGCTGCGCGCGCAGCCCGGCCGGGACGTTCCCGAAGATCACGCCGTCCTTGTCGAGGACCTGCACGCCCCAGAGCACGGGGACAGCCAGCGGCCCGCCAGCAGCCTCCTCGTAGAGCGCCAGGAACCGCTCGCGCTCCTCCGGCGCGTAGATCGGCTGCGTGATGAAATAATGCGCCCCGGCCTCGGCCTTGCGCTTCGTCAGCGCGGCCTCGGCCGCCAGGTCGCGCGCGAGGTCGAGCGTTGCGCCGATGCAGAAGTCCGTCGGTGCCGTGAGCGCCGCGCCGCGGTAGTCCTGCCCGTCGTTCATGGCGCGCAGGGCTGCGATGAGCGACGTCGATGAGTAGTCGCGCACCGACGTCACGCCGAGGCCGAGCTCGCGCTCGGTGAGGTCGTCGCCGTGCATGACGATCACGTTCTCGAGCCCGAGCATCTGCGCGCCGAGGAGCCGGGACTGGAGCGCGATCTTGTTCATGTCGCGCGTGGCGAGGTTGAACACCGTCTCGACGCCGGTGCGCTCCCGGACGGCGTGGGCGGCCGCGACGGAGTCCGCGCGCACGAGCTTGCCGGGGTTGTACGCGGCGCAGAAGAAATCGGCGCTCACGCCCTTGAGGCGGTCGAGCACCGTGGGGTCGCCGCTCCGGGGCGGCGTGAAGTCGCACATCACGAGCGGCCCGCCGGGTCCGCCGGCGCCGTAGCGGTCGGTCACGTGGGTCACGAAAATCCCTCTCTGCGCGCCGCTATCGTGGAGAAGGCGCGTGGCGTAGGCCCGCTTGTGCCGAACCTTTCGAAGCGCGAGCGAAGGCGCGCCCGAGCAGTAGGTTCGCCCTTCGAGCCTGAGGGCGCACGGTACGCGATCACGCCATTGGCCCCGGGTTGGAGCGCTCCCTTGCTAGGGGGTCTTTCTCCAACGCGCGCCCATTGAGCCGCCGGGGAACTTATCGAGTCGTATCCCTAACTCAACTTCGTTCCGGCGCAAGAACTTCCCGAAGACACTGTTGTACGCCCTCTCATCCTTATGGGCCTGGTGCGCAAGCTCGACTACGTGATTGCGAGAGACGTCCTTGGTGTGAAACACCCTTGGTAACTCGTGGACGACGCGCTCGACAGCAGACGGGTCTATGTCGCTGATCCTCATTCCCCCTCCTTAGCCGCGTCACTGCGCAGGTGGCCTCTGGGCGCCCGTCGGGCACAGATCCAGCAGCACGCACGCCCCGCACCGCGGCTCGCGCTTCGTGCAGACCGACTTCGCGTGGGCGTCCAGGAGCGCATGGTACTCGTTGTAGGCGGGCGCGTCGGCGGGCAGGTGGTCCTCGAAGAGCGCCTGGTACGCCTCGTAGCTGTGGGCATCCGGCGCGATCCCCAGGCGGTCGACGATGCGCCGCGTGTAGGAGTCGATGACGAACGAGGGCAGCCCCGCGGCGTAAAGCACGATGTCGTCGGCCGTCTCGGGCCCGATGCCGTGGACGCCCAGCAGCTCCGCACGCAGTTCCTTGGCGCTTCCGGGGGCACCTCTGGGGGCGCCGCCGGGTCTCCCTGAGCCAGCGGCGAGCACGTCGCCGCGCTCCGCCATGAATGCCGCGAAGGCCTTGAGCTTGCGCGCCTTCGCGTTGAAGTAGCCGCTGGGCCGGACGAGCAGCGCGAGCTGTTCTTCGGGCAGCGCACGGATGGCCGGCCAGCTCATGGCCTCGGCTGCCCGGAGGTTCGCCAGCGCCTTCTCCACGTTCGTCCAGGCCGTGTTCTGCGTGAGGATCGCGCCGGCGATGGTCTCGAAGGGGCCGTCGCCCGGCCACCACCCCTGCGGCCCGTGGTGCGCCAACAGCCGGTCGTAGATCTCGGGCACGAGCTGGGCGGGCACGAGGTGCGCGGGCGTCTGGGCGCCGCTCACGGGGCCACCGCCGCGGGCAGCCCTATCCCGGACGTGCGGACGGGGACCGTCCGCACGGGGCTCAGGCCGCCGGGGCCCACGGTGCAGCAGATGGCGTAGAGATCGACGCCCGCCTCGGCCGCCCGGCGCAGCGCATCGGCGAAGGCCGGGTCGGCCGCTTCGAAGGGCGCCAGGGCGGCCGCGTCGTTGCGCTGGATCACGAAGGCCGCCGCCGCACGGTCGCCCTCCCGCACGGCGCGGACGAGCTCGCCGAGGTGCCGCACACCCCGCGGCGTCGGCGCGTCCGGGAAGAGCGCGATGCCGTCCACCACCAGGTTCACGGACTTCGCCTCCACGTAGGCTTGGCCCTGCGCGCCCTCGAACAGCAGGTCCAGCCTGCTCTCCCCGAAGCGCACCTCACGGCGGACGCGCTCGTAGCCAGAGAGGCCGGGGAGCAGGCCGCGGCGCCACGCCTCGACGACGACCCCCGGCGTGACCCGCGAGTCCAGGCCGACCCAGATCCCGCGATGGTGGATGGCGATGAGGTCGAAAGCGGTGCGGCGCGCCGACCCCGCCGGGGCCGGCCGGAGCCACACGGGCGCGCCGGGCACGAGCAGCTCCCTCATGCGCCCGGTGTTGGGGACGTGGGCCAGCGCGGGCGCACCGCCCACGACGACGTCGGCGGCGAAGCGGTTGCGCCGCAGGACGAAGGTGCCCTCGACCACGGCGGCGTGGCCGCGTTCGACGACCTCGGCCCCTCTGGGGTGGACGGCGCGTGCTATCGGACCCTCCTGTTCGGCCACGGGCGAGAGAGAAAACACCTTAGGCCACGGGCGCTGGCGTGTCACCCGGCGCGGGAGCTTGTGTACACTGCGGGCCATGAGCTTCATCGACCGCCTGGACGAGACGGCCCGTGCCCACCGGAGCCTCCTCGGCGTCAACCTCGACCCGTGGGGGCCGTCGATGCCCATCGACGATATCGCTGCCTTCAACCGGGCCATCATCGATGCGACCCACGACCTGGTGTGCGTGTACAAGCCCAACTCCGCGTTCTACGAGGCGCGTGGCATCGACGGGCTGCGCGCGCTCCAAGAGACGGTCGAGGCGGCGCACGCCAGGGGCGTCCCGGTGATCCTGGACGCGAAGCGCGGCGACATCGGCAACACGTCGGTGGCCTATGCCAAGGCCGCGTTCGAGGTCTGGGGCGCCGACGCGGTCACGGTCAGCCCGTACATGGGCGGCGACTCGCTGGAGCCCTTCCTGGCGTACGAGGACCGCGGCGTGTTCGTGCTCACCCGCACGTCCAATCCCGGCGCGGCCGACATCGAGGAGCTGACCGTCGAGACGCCCGGCGGCGCGCGCCCCCTCTACGAGCAGGTCGCCATCGCAGCGGGGGGCTGGAACACGCGCGGGAACGTCGGCCTCGTGGTCGGCGCCACCGCCCCGGACGAGCTGGCGCGCATACGAGCGCTGGCTCCCGGCATGCCGATCCTCGTGCCGGGGGTCGGCGCGCAGGGCGGCGACCTCGAAGCGTCGGTCCGCAACGGCGTCGACGCCGATGGGCGGCGGGCCGTCATCGCCGTTGGGCGCGCCGTGATCTACGCCTCGAAAGGGCCCGGCTACGCCCAGGCGGCGCGGGCGGAGGCCGATCGGCTGCGCGGCGCCATCAACGCGGAGCTCGATGCGATGGGTCTGGGATGGTCGTAGAGTTCCACCTCGGCGACGCGCTCACGCTGCGCAAGGCGCACCCGTGCGGTGGCAAGGCGTGGCGCGTCGAGCGGCTCGGCGCCGACATCGGCATCCGCTGCCTCACGTGCGGGCACTACCTGCTCACGTCGCGGCGCAAGCTGGAGCGGGCGGTCAAGGAGCACGCGCACCCTGCCGCGGCGCCCGAGGCTCCCTAGCCCGAGGCTCCCTAGAGGGTGACGTCGACGCGGACGAGCGGGCTCGATGCCAGGCGCGCTTCGATCTGATCGAGGTGCCCGGACTGCTCCAGCAGCGGCCGCAGGACGCTGCGGCGCTCGGCGTCGTCCACGATGGGCGTCGCCGTGGCCTCGAGGTCGGCGGCGACGTTCTGCTTGAGGTGCAGCGTGAACGCTGCGCTCACCCGCATGTTGGCGTACCAGTCGCGCGGCTTGCCCGCGTTGCCCGTGATGAACAGCCGCCCGCCGACGTTGTGGAGGCGGACCTCGATGCGGTGCAGGCGGCCGGTCCTGCGGCCCGTGGTGGTGATCTCGACGGTCTGGTCTGGCTTGGAAAGGTCTGTCTGGATGTCCTGTGTGCTCATGGAACCGAGTATCGCTCATCCCACCACGTCGTGTGCGACGAAGCGGACCCCTTGCGACGGAATCCGTAAGATGGTATGATAGTCACAGACTGTGGTGGCGAGCCCCGCAAACCCCTTCACTGACGCTCCTTTCCCGGGACCTCTTTCCCAGCGCCTTCCTGACCGGGCCGACAGAACTCGATACCCGCTGGCTGCGAATCGGAGCAGCGATGCGATTGCATCGTCATGTCCCGCCTTGTGGCTGCGTATTCCGCCCCGGTCCTAGCACATGGGGAGTATCCCCCCAGGAGGAAGCACTTGTTCGGATTCGAGAAAGGTCTCCACGAGACCATCAGCGGGGCGATCCTGAGTTTCATGATCGCCACGCAGTACGTCGGGCAGCCTGACCGGTTGGGCCAGGCGCTGAGCGGACGCACCGTCCGCGAGCCCGCGATCGGCGGCCGCGCCGCCGTTCCCACATCCCCCGTCTGGGCACCGAAGCCCGTTCCGGCAGAGGCGCCCGTCGAGGCAGAGCCCGAGCCCATCGCGGCATAAGCAGGTCAAGGGCACAGCCCTGCACCCACTCGCCGGCGCCGACCGCGGTTGTTCAAGACCGTGGCTGGGCGCCGGCCGGGCCGCTCTGCACGCCAGCGATAGACCGCGATCAACGGCGCTACCTGTTGTAGGTCGAGGGCTGTGCCCTGGTGTACCCTTTGGCGGACGGCGAGTACGGCCGCCGGGGAGGTCCACGGATGATCACCAAGGAACAGAACGACCGGCTCACGCGGGTGGGGCCCGGCACGCCGATGGGCGAGTTGATGCGCCGCTACTGGCATCCCATCGCCGGCAGCTCCCAGCTCACCGAAGACAACCCCACTAGGGAAGTGCGCCTGCTCGGCGAGGACCTGGTGCTGTTCCGCAGCGCCGTCGGCGAGCTCGGGCTGATCGAGCCAAGCTGCGCGCACCGCAAGGCGAACCTCTCCTACGGCATCCCCGAGCCCGAGGGCATCCGTTGCCCGTACCACGGCTGGCTCTACGACGTGAACGGCCAGTGCATCGACCAGCCGTCCGAGCCCGAGGGCAGCCGGTTCAAGGACAAGGTCAAGCTCAAGGCATACAAGGTCCAGGAGCTCGGCGGGCTGATCTTCGCCTACATGGGCCCCGAGCCCGTGCCGCTGCTCCCGCGCTACGACGTCCTCGCGTGGGATGCGGAGCGCAGGATCTCGTCCTACGTCCTGCCGTGCAACTGGCTCCAGTGCCAGGAGAACTCGCTGGACCCGCTGCACTTCCAGTGGCTGCACCGCTACTACGGCGGCTACATCATCAACAAGAAGCTGCCGGCCGCGGAGCGGGACGCTTGGAACGCGCAGGTCGGCTCCAAGGGCGCCGATCACAAGAAGATCGGCTTCGAGATCACCGACTACGGCGTCATCAAGCGCCGCCTCGTGGGCGATGAGACGGAGGCCGACGAGCACTGGCGCATCGGCCACCCCATCCTGTTCCCCAACATCCTCCGCGTGGCGCGCGGCATGCAGTACCGCGTGCCCATCGACGACACGCACACGCTGCACCTGACCTTCGAGTGCACGCTGACGGAGCCCGGCCAAGAGGCGCCCGACCCGGCGACGGCCGTGGTCAAGGAGCCCGATCTCTACGACTCCGACGGCCGCATCATCGGCACCTACGTGGTGGCCCAGGACCAGCTCGCGTGGATCATCCAGGGCCCCATCATGGACCGCTCCACCGAGCGCTTGGGCGTGACCGACGTGGGCCTCATCATGTACCGCCGCATGCTGGAGGAGCAGATGAAGGTCGTCGAGGACGGCGGCGAGCCGATGAACGTCCTGCGCGACCCCGCCGAGAACGACATCATCGTGCTGCCCTGCGAGTACTTCCGCTATCCCGGCGAGAGCGTGACGGGCGGTCCGTTCAAGGACTCGGTGCCGCGTAAGCCCGACGTGGAAGCGGTGCTCTCGGGCGAGGGCGTCCGGCGCAAGGAGTTCGACCTGGTCGAGACCATCGACCCGCACGAGCGCTACTACGTGCGGTAGACGGCGCTCCGGGCACCGGCGCTGGAGGGCGCGCGCTAGCGGATGACCTTGTTCCGCATGTTCACGTAGTCGGCCACGACGTAGGTGCCGAGCTGCGTGGGGTCGGCGATGAACGCGCGGCCACGGTTCGTCTTCGCCATCAGCCGCACGAAGTCCATCAGGCCGGGGTCCCCGGCCATCATGAACGTGTTGATGGTGATGTTGTCCTTCGTGCAGCGGACGACCTCGCGCAGCGTCGCCTCGAATACGCCGTAGCCGCCCCGGCCGCGCCGCCACATGCGCTCCTCCCAGCCCTCGCTGAGGCCGTCGCCGCCTGAGGGAGCGTTGTAGGTCGTCGGCTGCCCGTCGGTGATGAGCACGATCTGCTTCGTGATGCCGCCCTGGCGTGCGAGGAGCAGGCGTGCTTGGCGCAGCACCTCCTGGAAGTTCGTGCCGCCGCCGTACTCGACCCAGTAGGTGTCGAGCAGCATCGTCGACTTGAGCGGCAGCACGAAGTAGGAGAAGGCCATCACGGTGACGTTGTCCTTCGGGTACTTCGTGCGGATCAGGGTGTCCAGCGCCAGTCCGACCCGCTGGCCGGCCTGGAAGTAGCCGCTCCACATCATCGAGGCGCTCATGTCCAGCGCGATCACCGTCGAGCACTGGCTCATGCCGTGGGTCTGGTTGATCTCGAAGTCCTCCGGCCGGATGTGCACCGGCGTTCCGGGGCCCTCGCGGATCACCGCGTTGGTGACCGTCTTGAGCGCGTTCAGGTGGAACGGGTCGCCGAAGACCCACGGCTTCGTCTCGTCGATCTGCTCGATGCCGATGCCGGTGCGCTCCCGGTCGTGGTCGCCGAAGCGGCCCTCGTGCATGCGGCTGAAGATGGTCTTGAGTGCCTTCTCGCCGATCTTGCGGATGGCCTGGGGGGTGAGCTCCCAGCCCTGGCCCTTGCGCTGGATGAAGCCGGCCTCCTCGAGCTGCTTCGTGAGCGCTTGGAGCTCCTCAGCGTAATGCTTCGCCTCCTCGCCGAGCAGGCGGCCGACCTCGTCGGTGTCGACGCGGCCGGCGTCGTTGGAGCGGATCGCGTCGCGGAGCTGGTCCTCGAGCTCCTCCAGGCTGTTCATGTCGCCCATCAGCCGCAGCGCCTCTTGGAGCGTGACCGGGTCGTCGCCGGAGAACATGAACCGGTTCTGGTCGGTCATGCTGCCGGGGTTGAGGCGCTCCATGTTCTGCGCCAGCTCGAAGAGGTCCCACTGGAGGCGGTGGTCGCGCAGCAGCCCCTCCATCATGGCGTTGAGCTCCTCGCGCATCTCCGGCGGCATGGAGTTGAGCAGCGTCTGCATCTGCGCCATCTGCTGCTGCATGTGCTCCATGAGCTGGTCGAAGGTCTCGATGCCCTCCGGGAACATATGTCCCCACTTGGACATGAACTCCGTGATGTCGGGCTCGACGCCGCTGAGCTTCTGCTGGATCAGCTTGTTGAGGTCCGTCACCATCTGAGAGACCTCGCGGAGCTGCTCCGGTGTCATGTTCTCCAGCCCCTGCTGGAGGCCCTTGAAGTAGTTCTGCAGCACCTGTTGCTGGAGCATCTGGAGCAGCTCCTCGAACTGCTCCCGCGCCTCCGGGTCCATGAAGTCGTAGTCGCGCAGCTCCTTGATGCGGCCGCCGACGTTGGACGGCAGGGCGTCGAGCTGCTCCAGCCGCTTCTCGGCCAGGCGGCGGAACAGGTCTTCCAGCGAGGTGTCCCCCGGCTCTCCGGTACTCTGGCCCTGGCCCTGTCCGGTGCTTTGGCCCTGGCCGGACTGCTCGCCCGGTGCTCCGGGCTGCGCTGCGGTCCCCTCGGGCGCGTCCCCGGACGGTGAGGCGGCCGGTGAGGCGGGCGGGGCCATCTCGTCGAGCCGCTTGCCGATGCCCCCGCGCTCCTTGGCCAGGATGTCTTCGAGGCGCTCGGCCAGGTCGTCGAACATCGAGCTCAGGTCGTACTGCTCGAGGTTGCGCTCGCGGGCGGCTCGCAGGCGGCTGCGGAGCTCTTCGAGGCCCATCATGCGGCGCCCCTGCGGGAGGTCGGCGCCGTGGCGCATCATGCGGCGCAGCACCGAGGACAGGTCGCCGCCCTCCAGGATCTGCTCGGAGAGCTCGTCGATGATCTGCTCGGATGAGAGGTCGACGTCCTGGGTGCCGTCCCACCGGGAGTAGACGTAATGAACCATGTGCTCCACGCCCCTCTAGAGGATCGCCCACGGCCTCGCGGCTGTCTCACGGTCGAGTGTAGTGCAACGGCGCCACGCTGCGCCAGCGTTCCGGCGGCTTCGGAGGCACCGGAGTGCGACGCCGGCGGAGGCGCGTGGCTATAATGCAGCCGGTCTCCGGAAACGGCACGGCGCGCGTCCTGGCCCGATGTCTGTTGAGATGTCTTCTGAAGAGAAGGAGCGGGTATGACCACGACGACGGACCAGTACGGACTATGGGAGCTGACTCCCTTCGAGCAGTGGGTCAAGGACGAGGGCGTCCACGTCATCACCGACCAGATGATCGACAACGTCTACACCGTGGAGACCAAGCCGTGGGAGCGCACGGGCTGCTCCGCCGTGATCCTCGACCTCACGCAGGAGCCGACCGAGGGCGCGATCATCAACACACAAGGCACGACGCGCTACATCTACGACATCCCACCCGGGGGTAAGTTCAACGCCGAGCGGCACATGTACGAGGAGATCTTCTTCGTGCTCAAGGGCCGCGGCGCCACCACGGTATGGGTCGACGAGGATGGCCCCCGGCAGACCTTCGAGTGGAAAGAGGGCAGCATCTTCTCGATCCCCCTGAACGCCTACCACGAGATCTACAACGGCCAGGGGGACGAGCCCGCCCGCCTCTACGCGGCCAGCAGTGCCCCGACCGCCTTCAACCTCTACGCGAGCCCGGAGTTCGTCTTCAACTGCCCGGTGGCGTTCCCGCACCGCTTCAACCCGACGGACGAGACGTATTTCAGCGGCACGACCAAGAAGCTGGCCGACCGGTTCATGCAGACGAACTTCATCTCCGACGTGAACGCGGTCTCGCTCGACCGCTGGCGGGCGCGCGGCCCCGGTGCCAACATGATGATCCTGATGGCCGGTGGACACTTCATCTGCCACGTGTCCGAGTTCCCGGCCGGGACGTACAAGAAGGCCCACACCCAGATCTACCAGGGGCGTGGGCGGACCGGCGGCCTCGGCCTTCCCTCGAGCACCGCGTACCTGTTCCTGAACGGGGAGGGGTACGACCTCCAGTGGGACTTCGGTGTCACGCCGGGACCGGGCGTCGAGTTCCAGCGGCTCAACTACGGCCCGGGCACGCTGATGACTCCCGGCAGCCACTACCACCAGCACTTCAACCTCAGCGCGAAGCCGAGCCGCTACGTCGTCTTCCGCTACGGCAACCCACGCTACACCGGTGCCGGCTCCAAGCGGCAAAGCGACACCGGCGGCATCAACATCGAGTTCGAGGACGAGGACCCGGCGGTCCTCAAGATGTTCAACGAGGGTCTCGCCGAGCGCGGCGTGGTCCCATTCGTGCCCACGGACGCGGCGGGCAAGGACTAACGCGGGGTTAGCGCTGCTGGGCTTTCTAAAGTGCGATTCCGGGCGACTCTATCCCGAAAATCGCGCGTGCACCTGTTTTGTCCCCGAGGCAGATCAAATCCCAGACGCTTGTCAGGCTTGATGCCGATAGGACTATGACTTTTTGAGAGGACATCGTTGCGGCAGGCTTGCCACTCACTAGTACTAGGTGATGCGGGATTTGGTTCGATGGCGACCGGGCGTTGATACTCAAGCGAGCCGCTTCGAGGAGACTCACGTCGTGTTCGGACGGGGCAGCCATGGTACACGCGACGAGGAGGGGCACGCCAGACTCCGATATTCCGAGGATGTCTGCGCCACCTGACGTGGGGTCCCCCGGAAGCGAATCATGCTGTATCTCGGCGAGCGGCAAAGGGTTAAGGCCGCAGAGTGACATTAGCATTGCCGTCACGTGCTCGAGCAAACCGTCGATATCTCTTTTCGTTACTTTGCTGTAGCGCTTGTAGGCGCTGGAATCGCGAACTCCCGTTCCTTTTACAAGAGAGGCGAGGTATTCAGTGATCTCCTCCGCTGGCACGAACTCTGTGAAAGTGTCGAACAATGGGTCACCGGATGGTAAGGCGACGCGGTGGCGCCACAGCTCAACTCTTCCCGGTTGCCGTTTAAACAGTGTGAGCTCAGCCGTGGACGGACTGGGGCGGTCCGTTACGTCAACAGACGCTTCAAACTGAATCCGTCGGTCGACAGGTTCCGCAAACGTGATGTCAGGGCGGCGTACTTGCCCGTGCCTTACGTAGGTGCCATGAGAGTGGGCGTACACCTCTAGCTCAAGCTCGAATGGAGCAATGGCGGCCGGGGCGCTACCACTCACTTTCACTGTGCCGACACTCTGCTGCACGTGCACGGATATCTGAACAGGCATCAGAATCTCAAGAGAGTTCGAGTTGGCCCATGGCAGGCCAACGACTTGCTCCGCGAACTCGGCAAGCGACCGGAGTCCCAGCGACCGGAGCTGCGAATCGATCTCGCTCTTAGTTACCCGGTGGGTCCCGTCGCCTGTCGACCACGAGTCGTCTTTACTTCCCCAACTCCAGTAGTACAGATGCTGGCCGTCGTGGCCCAAGTACGCTCCGTCAGTCAGATACGGTTCTGTAGAGTCGAACGGTATTGAAACCTTGTCGTCGTCTCTTAGGTGAATCGCACGAGAGTCGACGTCAAGTACAGAATGCGCTGATCTCCTGAAAAGCCGCGTGAATTCGTCTGGCGCATAGCTTGAAAGTTCGATATTCAAGCCTACATAGGGCTCCAAATTATGCTCGGGGCCGAGGTCTTTGGTGAGCAATTGTTGCGGGATATCAATCGATGAGCACAGAGCTTTGTGGGCCTCGCGTACCGATTCTGGTAACTCGTCAGAAAAGCGAATGACCGTCACGATGTTGCGCCATCCGGCGCCGTCGCCCAGCGCTACGATGACCGAGCGAAGATCGATTGACCGGTAAGCAGGAGTTAGCGCGGTCCGAATCTCACTGAGAGTCACGCTCATGCTTGCATCTAGCGCTGCGCGACGGCCTTGGGCTCGGGCAGGTCAAGCACGCCGATGTACGGCAGGTTGCGGTAGCGCCCGCCGTAGTCCAGCCCGTAACCGATGACGAAGGAGTCGGGCACCTCGAAGCCGATGTAGTCCACGGGGACGTCGGCGACGCGGCGGACCGACTTGTCCAGCAGCGTGCACACCTTGACGCTGGCCGGGCCCTTGCCGTCGAGGTGGGCGAGCAGATAGCGCAGCGTGAGGCCCGTGTCCACGATGTCCTCGATGAGCAGCACGTGGCGCCCCTTGAGGTCGGTGGTGACGTCGCGGAGGACCTCGATCGCTTCCTCGCGCTCCTCGCCGTAGTGCGATATCTCCATGAACTCGATCTGCAGGGGCAGGTCGATGTGGCGCATCAGGTCCGCCATGAAGACGATGACCCCGCGCAGGACGCCGATCAGGATCGGCTCGGTGCCCGCGTACTCCTTCGTGAGCTGCGCGCCGAGCTCCTTCACCCGCGTCTGGATCTGCTCCTCGGTGAACAGGATGCGCTCGGTGCCCCGGTCGGTGACCTCGGCCAGCGGGCCGAAGCCGTACTTGCCCATGAGGCGCATGAGGTCGCGGCGGTAGAGCAGCTGGATGTTGACCTCGGGGTAGAGCTCCTGGACGTGGCGCAGCTTCCGGTTCTTCTGCGTCACCAGGTTCTGCTTCATCGTCGTCAGCTCGAAGTACTGGTCGTACTCCGGCAGATAGAAGTCCGGCGTGTGCATCTCGACCACGCGGTTGCCCTCCCACCGCAGCGGGAAGGAGCGGGGCTCGTAGAGGTAGGGGATGCGGTAGTAGTCGAGCAGATCGGCGAACTCGCGCTCGCTCGGGTGCATGAAGGAGATATCGGCGGTGACGGCGTACC
>JADFQE010000002.1 GCA_022561985.1 Chloroflexota bacterium | reverse complement strand
CCCGCCGTCCGCGACGATGGCCAGCTGCTCTTCGAGCATGTGCCGGAACATGGCGATGCCCCTGTCGATGGACGCGAGCCCCTCGGTGGGGCGATCCGAGATCGGCCCCTGGGCCACGAAAACCATGGTGTCCTAGTCTGAGATCTCCGCGGTCAGCAGGAACCCATCCTCGTCGTAGATCGGTTGGTTCCAGGAGGGGACGCCCTCCTGCTTCGGGACCTGCTCTCCGGCCTTCGGGAGGGTGACCATGTAGTGAAGACGGGGTCGATCTGGAAGTAGCCGGTCCTGATCATGAAGCTGCCCAGCACGAGTGCCGAGACGGGCACCACGGTCAGCAGCAGGTGGAGGATCACGAACAGGCTGAAGATCGGCCACTTGAGCGTGCCGAGCCCCACGAGACCGGGCCGGAAGCCGCTGGTGAGCGTCGTGTAGCGCCGCCGGTGCAGGATCCAGCGCTGCAGCGGGATGATGAGCGTCAGCACGATCAGCGTGATCGAGGCAAGCACGGTCGCCTGCCCGTAGCGTGGCGGCTCGTACTGCCGGACCAGATCGAAGATCAGCGTCGAGTAGACGTAGAACCCGATCGGCACGCCCAGGAGGAACTCGGTCTCGAAGGACTGGAAGATCCGCATGATCTGGAGTGCCGAGACCAGCGCGATGGGCGAGATCATCATGGGGATCGTGATCCGCATCATCGTGCGGAGGGTGGAGGAGCCGCCGACGCGTGCCGCCTCCTCCAGCGCCGCGTCCATGTTGCGGAAGGACGGCGTGAGCAGCATCACCTTGAGCGCGATGCCGTTGCCCATGAGGCCGGTCCAGACGATGCCGGAGACGCTGAAGATGTTGAAGAAGGAGCGGTCGACGAAGGGGAGGTTCCTGGCCAGGATGTTGAGGTAGCCGATGTCCGGGTCCAGGAGCAGCATCCAGGCGATCACGCCGCCCGGCGTGATGTAGGCCACCCAGAACATGAACTCGATCGTATGGCTGAACGGGACCCGCGTCCGGGCCAGCGTCCAGGCGATGAGCACCGAGACCGGCATGGCGATGCCGAACTGCAGCCCCCAGACCATGAAGGTGTTCGCGATCGCACCGGGGATGCGTGCCTCGGCGAACGCCAGGCGCCAGTTCTCGAGTCCCCACGTGCGTGGCCCCACGAAGATGTCGGGGGCGGTGTTGAAGCTGGTGAGCAGGATCAGGACCACGGGCCAGATCAGGAAGAAGCCCAGGACGAGCAGGACCGCCGCCATGATGAAGGTGCTCTGCTCGGAGCGTACGGCGCCGCCGAGGCGGGCGGCCGCGGTCTGCGGGCTCCTCGTTCGCGTGCTCAACCGCGCTCTTTCATGGCTGTTCTCTCCCCATCGCACCCGATCCGGCACCGGATCGCACGAGAGAGCCCCGCCCTGTGCGTCTTTCGCGTCACGGGAGCCCTGTGCGCAGGCCGGAGCGACCATAGGTCTGGCGGCTTGGGGTTGTATAACGCGGCGTGCGCGTGGACGGCGCCCCCACGGCTCCGGTGGACACGTGGGGCCCGCTCAGGCATGATGCCCCGCGTGCATCGGGAGAGGGCCGGAGGGGAGGAAGCGATGGAATCGGAGATCAGACGAGCCGAGACACCGGAGAACCTCGAAGAGTTCCCCGGATCCGACGTCTACCGTGAGTGGCAGCAGCGCGAAGGGGTGCCCGTGATCGTCGACTTCGCCTTCGAGGACCTCGGGACCCTGGAGCTTGGCGTGTGGGAGCGCAAGGGTGGCAAGGGCGCCATCATCAACATACCGAACGACTATCTGCCCAACGACTGCCAGGTCGTGGAGATCAAGCCCGGCGGGAGCTCGCAGCCGGAGCACCACCTCTATGAGGAGATGGTCTACGTCCTCTCCGGCCGTGGCGCCACGAGCGTGTGGTGGGACGAGGACCACAAGCAGACGTTCGAATGGGCCGCCGGGAGCCTCTTCTCCATCCCGCTGAATGCCTGGTACCAGCACTACAACGCCAGCGGCACGGACCCGGCCCGCTATGCGGCCGTCACCAACGCGCCGCCGGTGATGCGCCAGTGGCGCAACACCGACTTCATCTTCGAGAGCGACTTCCGGTTCACCGAGCGGTTCGCGGGGGACGAGGACTTCTTCAGCGCCAGCGGCACGGCGTACACGAAACGCCGGTGGGAGAGCAACTTCGTCCCCAGCGCACCGACCATGCCGCTCTTCGACTATCTGACCAGGGGGGCAGGCGGGATCCAGGCCCACATCATGATGGCGGGGAACGTCACGGGGGCGCACATCTCCGAGTTCCCCGTGGGCACCTACAAGAAGGCCCACCGGCATGGCCCCGGCGCGCACCTGCTCATCCTCAGCGGCGCCGGCTTCTCACTCCTCTGGAACAAAGAGGACCGTTCGGACATACGCCGGGCGGACTGGAAGGTGGGCAGCATGGTCATCGTCCCCGCCGACGCGACCTACCACCAGCACTTCAACACCGGTTCCGAGCGCGCCCGCTACCTCGCGCTGCGCCAGGGGATCGGAACGCCGAGCAGCACCACCACCGGCTCGGACGTGAGCATCAGCGAGGGTGGCTGGCAGATCGAGTACGAGGACGAAGTCGCAGAGGTCCACGAGATGTTCGAGGCCGACCTCAAGAAGCTCGGGGTGCCCTGCCGCATGAAGGCGTTCGTCTCCTCCTGCACCGGGGTGGTCGGCCCGACCAACGTGCGGGATACCTAGCCCCGCGACCCTTGCGCCAACCCCACGTCCAGTCCGGGCTGCACGGCGGACCACACCAGGGCCAACCCCCACCTGTTCCGGTAGGAGAGAGGCCCGCTGCGGGGCGGTTGGATGCGGAGGCAGTCATGGCTCCAGCGTTGAGGGTCGGGCTCGCGGGATTCGGGGCCGTGACGCGCTCGCTCGCGCCGAGCATCCAGGGCATGCCGGACGTCGAGCTCACCGCGGTGGCCGCTCCCCGTCAGGGCCCGCGGGACGAGGCTCGGGAGCGCTACGGCGTGGAGACGTACGCGAGCGTCGAGGCCATGTGTGCGAGCCCTGACGTCGACGTCGTCTGGGTCTGCACGCCCAACGCGTTCCACGCCGAGCACACCATCGTGGCCGCGGAGCATGGGAAGCACGTGATCTGCGAGAAGCCGATGGCCGTGAGCCTGGATGAGGCCCAGGCGATGGCCGAGGCCATCGGGCGCAACGGCGTCAGGTACGTCCAAGCCCACTCCAAGCTCTTCGATCCACCCGTGCGCCGCATGCGGGAGATCGTCTCCAGCGGGCGGCTCGGGCGCGTCATCCAGATCAACACATGGGAGTTCAAGCCGTGGATCTCCGGCGCGCCGCGCCGCGCCGCCGACGTCGACACGGCCCAGGGGGGCGGCGTCGTCTACCGCCAAGGCCCGCACCAGGCCGAGATCGTGCGCGGCATCGGGGGCGGCATGGTGCGGAGCGTGAGGGCGCTCGCCGGCCGTTGGCATCCGGCGTTCCCCCTCGGAGAGGGTGACTACAGCGCCTTCTTGGAGTTCGAGGACGGCACCGCGGCCACGATGGTCTTCAACGGTTACGGCTACTTCGACATCACGGAGCTCACCTGGGGCATCGGCGAGGGAGGGCAGCAGAAGGAGGTCGCCGAAAGCTCCCAGGGCGGCGAGGGGCGCAGGCGCCAGCCCTTCTACGGCCTGACGGTCGTGAGCTGCGAGCGGGGCGATATCCGGCAGTCGCCGGACGGGCTTTACGTCTACACCGATGCGGGGAGGGAGGAGGTCGCCCTGGAGCCAAGCGGGCCGGGCCGCCGCGAGATCGCCGAGCTCAAGGAGGCATTGGCGGAGGACCGGCCGGTCTTTCCGGACGAACGCTGGGGTATGGCGAGCCTCGAAGTCGTCCTCGCCATCTTGGGATCGTCGCGCCAGCGGCGAGAGGTGCTGCTCTCCCACCAGGTCCCCTGCCCGTTCTAGCGGTGGGGCCGCCATGCTGTACCCTTCCCTCGCTCCCCTCGTGCAAGATCGCTAGGATCCCTGGCCGCGCAAGCCCCCCTGGTGCTGGCGGCCCGTGAGGCGACCCCCGTTGACACAGACCCCATCTGGCCTGCGGCAAGCGCTCAGCGCCCTCGCCTACGGCGGTTACCGGCGTTTCGCGATAGCCCACCTGTTCACGTCGCTCGGCAGTCACCTGCTGCAGACGGCGATCTTCTGGCAGGTCTACGACCTGACCGGCAGCGCGCTCCTGCTCGGCCTCACGGGCCTCGCACGCGCCGGACCGCACATCGTGCTCTCCCTCGTGGGCGGCGTTCTCGCCGACCGCATCGACCGCGTGCGGCTCATCCAGGCCGGGCAGGCGATGAACGCCGTCGTGCTCGTGGTGCTGACGGCCCTCGCGGTAACCGACGCCATCGAGGTCTGGCACCTCTACGTGATCACGGTGCTCAATGGCGCCCTCGCCGCGATGACGCAGCCCGCCCGCGCCGCGCTCATCGCCAACCTCGTGCCGCGGGAGCGTCTCCTCAATGCGATCGCGCTCAACGCAACGATCGCCCAGGTCTCGCAGATCGCCGGGCCGGCCATCGCGGGCGTGGGCATCGCCACGGTCGGCCTGGGCCCGGCGTATCTCTTCAACGCGCTGCTCTACCTGGCGGCGGTGAGCGTCATCATCGGGATCCGCGTGCCGGCCGCCTCGGCGAAGCCGAGCGAGGGTCCCTGGCAGAGCTTCGTGGACGGCATGAGCTTCGTGCGGAGCAAGCCCGTGATCATCTCGCTGCTGGTGCTCGATCTCGGAGCGGTCGTGCTCGGGAGCTATCGGGCGCTGCTGCCGATCTTCGCCGAGATGCTCGGGGCCGGGGCCGGCGGGTATGGCTTGCTCAGCGCGGCGCCCGGCGTGGGGAGCCTCGTCGCGGCCGTGTTCATGCTCACCCTCGGCGACATGCGATACAAAGGGCTCTACACGATCTTCGGCGTGCTGGCGTATGCCGCCGCCCTCGCGCTCCTCGCGGTCTCGGACTGGTTCTACGTGAGCCTGCTCGCCGCCAGCCTGCTGGGTGCGACCAACTCCGTGCAGATGATCCCGCGCAACGCCGTGATCCTCTCGCTCCCGCCGGACGCGATGCGCGGGAGGGTGGCGGCGTTCCGGAGCATGCTCGCGGGCGGAGGCCCCCCGCTGGGCTACGCCCTCAGCGGGGTCGTGGCGGCGGCCCTCGGCGCGCCCCTGGCCCTGCTCGTGGGGGCGGGAGCGTGCGCGCTCCTCGTCGTCGGGATCGGCACCGCGCACCGGGAGCTGCGCGATCCGAACCTCGGATCGATCGAGAGGTCGTAGCACCGCGAACGGCGGTAGATAATGGTGGCGAAGGCGGAGAGGGAGGCTTGCGATGACCAGCCGGCAGGAGCGCAACCGAACGATCATCGAGGAGTTCCGGCGCAACGACGGCCGCGTTGGGGGCAACTTCGAAGGGAGGCCCGTGCTGCTGCTCGGCACGACCGGCGCCAGGACCGGGCAGCGGCGCGTCAACCCGGTCATGTACCTGGCCGACGGCGGCCGGTGGGTGATCTTCGCAACCAAGGGCGGCGGTCCCAAGCACCCGGATTGGTATCACAACCTCGTCGCCAACCCGGTCGTGACGATCGAAGTGGGGACCGAGACCATCGAGGCGCGCGCCGAAGTCGTCGCGGGCGGAGAACGGGACCGGCTCTACGCGAAGCAGGCAGGGGCGTATCCGCAGTTCGCTGAATATGAGCGCCGCACCACCCGTATCATCCCCGTTATCGCGCTTTCCAAGCTCGAGGATTGACGGGAGCCGGACGCCCTTCTCGGTCGGGGCATCTCCACTCCGCTGGGGGACGCCGCGCTGCATCGTCGCTTCCTCCACCTAGCTGGCCACGGCCCCCTCCACGAGGGTCGCGCGCGATTGACACCTTCCCGGTGCGCGCTTATAGTCCCGGAAACTTTTGGCGAGTGAAGAGGGGGGGCTGCAGGCGCAAGCACCCGATGGACCGATGGAGCCGTCCGCTGCGTTGAGACGTAGGTAGGACATAGATAGATCGAGGTCAACCCAAGATCGGCGATGAGGGTCCGGGGCATCACAGGAACGGAGGCTACCCGATGATGAGCAACACACCGGTGAAGAGCATGGTGCGATGGTCGGTGGTAGCCGGCACCCTTGGGGTGTTGGCGCTCCTGGTGGCTGCGTGCGGGTCCGACCCAACGGCCACTCCGGTCGCAACGGCGACACCCACGTCCCCGCCCGCGGAGCCGACGGCGACGCTGGCACCTGGGGAGCCGACACCCACGCCCGCGCCCACGGCGACCCCGACGCTGGCTCCGCCGGCCTGGCAGATCGAGTGGGACGAGACCCTCGCGGCCGCGAAGGAAGAAGGCAAGGTCGTCATCGCGCTGGGCGGCAACGCGAGCCGGACCTACGCACCGCGGTTCGAGGCATTCGAAGCCGAGATGGGCATCGAGGTCATCGCAGGCACGGGCGGCGGATCGGTGCAGTTCGCGAAGATCAGCGCCGAGCGGGCAGCAGGCGTTTTCACGACGGACGTTTGGATGACGGGCGTGACGTCGACCAAGAACGTGGCCGGGGTCGGCGCCCTGAAGGACAACATCTCAGACCACCTCATCCTGGCCGACGTCGTCGACCCGAACACCTGGGTCGATGGTCACCTCTGGTTCCCGAATGGGCTCGAGGACACCACCATCGCGTTCTGCGCTTCGCCGAACGTCGCGTTCTCGTACAACACGGACCTGGTGGACGTATCGCAGCTCACCTCGTGGTGGGACCTCGTTGACGGGCGCTTCAAGGGACAGTGGGTAGGCAAGCTCCCTTGGGAGCCGGGGCAGACGGACTCCGAGCACTTCATCAACAAGCCGGAGCTCGGCGAGGCATTCATCCGGGCGTTCATACTCGACCAGGACGCGGAGTGGGTGGCTGACGCTCAGCAGGCGGTGGACCTGCTCGCGAAGGGCGTGAAGTCCATCTTCATGCCGACGGGCAACGCATCGAGCGACATCGAAGCCCTCGAGAGCTTCGGTCTGCCCGTGAAGAACCACTTCGCTCAGGGCTTCAAGGAAGGTGGTGTGATCGGCATCGGCGGCCTCTGTTCTCTGTCGCTGCTGAACGACCCACCGCACCCCAACGCTCAGAAGGTCTTCCTCAACTGGTGGCTCACCAAGGAGAACCAATACGCGGCGGGCGGGATCAACGGGCTCAGCCACTCGCTCCGCGTGGACGTTCCGACGGACAACCTGCTGGAGAACTACATCCGTAAGGAAGGGGTCGAATACTTCTTCCCGGAGGCCGACCCGAGCGTCCCCACGAACAACCCTGGCCTCGCATTCAACAGGCAGCTTGCCGACGAGGCGGGATTGCGGTAGGCGGTCGCTGCGACAGCGCTTCGGAAGCGCGCAAGGCATAGTAACGGCGGAGTGGCCCTCGCCCGCGGGCCACTCCGCAACGTGATAGGACACGGGCCGGAGATAAGTTCATGGCGAAGGTAGGTGAGACGCTGACCCGGCGGCGGCCTCTGATAGAGTTGCACCGGCCAGCCAACAGCACGGTGTTCGTCGCTGTGCTGGTCGTCTTGCTCGCCGGCTATGTCCTCTATCCCACCCTTCTGATCCTCATCAACAGCTTCAACACGTCGGCGATTCCCCAGCAGGGGTTCAATTTCGGGCTCGACAACTGGCAGATCGCGTTCACGAAGCCTGGCATCTTCCTCGCCCTCTGGCACACGGTCCTGATCTGGTTCCTTTACACGGGCATCAGCTTCCCCGTGGCCGTGCTCATCGCGTGGTCCTTGGCGCGCCTGCACATCCCCGGCAGCTACACGCTGGAGTTCATGTTCTGGGTGTCGTTCATGTTCCCGACCATCGCGGTTGCGACGGGATGGATCATGCTGCTGGACCCGAACCTGGGCTTCATCAACATCCTCGCCGCCAAGCTGCCGTTCGTCGACCGCTTTATCTTCGATATCTTCAGCGTCCCTGGAATCGTGCTGGTGCATCTCCTGTCCACGGCGATCTCGGCCAAGGTGATGCTGCTCACTCCTGCGTTCCGTAACATGGACTCCACGATGGAGGAGGCCAGCCGCATGGCGGGCGCATCGACGTTCAAGACGATGATGCGCGTGACGCTGCCGGTCATGACGCCGATCCTCGTCGTCGTCTTCGCGCTCAACACCGTCCGTCTGTTCGAGTCCTTCGAGATCGAGTGGCTCCTGGGCGTCCGCTTCAACTACTTCGTCTACTCGACGAAGCTCTTCTCGCTGATCCGGGACGAGGTGCCACAGTGGGGCCAGGCGACGGCGCTCGGCTCGATCACGATAATCATGATTGCGATCCTGCTGCCGCTCCAGCGTTGGCTCCTCGGCCGGCGGAACTTCGAGACGGTGACGGGGCGCTTCCGCCCCGGCTACATCGACATCGGCCGGTGGCGCTGGGTGATCTTCGGCGGCATCGTGACGCTCATCTTCCTGCTGACCGTCGCGCCGTTCCTCTCGCTCATCCTGGGTAGCTTCATGAACCGCATCGGCTACTTCGAGTGGCAGCCGATATTCACGCTCGATCACTGGAAGTTCGTGTTCAACGATGGGCAGTTCTGGGACGGGATCAGGACGACCCTGATCCTGGCCTTTTCGACGGCATTGATCAGCCCGGTCCTCTTCTCCATCTTCGCCTACATCCTGGTGCGTACGAAGTGGCGGTTCAGGGCGGCGCTGGAGACAATGATCTGGCTCTCGGCCGCCATCCCGGGCATCCTGTCCAGCATCGGGCTGCTCTGGGCGGTCCTGGGCACCGAGCTCTTCGGCTGGCGCCCCTTCCTGCCCCTCTACGGCACCATCTACCTCCTCATACTGGTCGTCATCCTCCAGGGCAAGCTGACGAGCACGACGTTCATCAAGGGCGTGTTCATCCAGCTCGGGTCGGAGCTCGAGGAGGCCTCGCGGATCGCCGGCGCGAGCTGGGTCCAGACCTACCTGCGCGTCTGGCTGCCCCTGATCATGCCCACGCTGATCCTCCTGGGCACCTTCAACTTCGTGTTGGCTGCCTCGACGACCAGCAGCATCATCCTGCTGTCGGCCATTGGCACCAAGACACTGTCCATACTGACTTTGGAGCTGTCCTCGCCGGGCCTCGGGATGCGGGAGGAGGCCGGTGTCGTCACCATCGTCATCATCATGATGACGGTCGGCGTCGCGCTGGTCGCACGGAGATTCGGACTTCGGCTCGGCGTCCGCCACGATGCACGGAGCCGAGACGCGGCCCGCCAGGGCGTCCCGGCGGCCGACCCCAGCGCTGCTCCGCCGGCGCGGGACGGCCGGTAGAGAGCAGCGAGTAGCGAGCGGGAAAGAAGAGAGAGGAAAAGAGGGCCCATGACCGACCTCGTGGATACGGCGCAGCGTGCTTCGACGGTCTCGCTCACGGGGACCGGCGCCGCCGTTCGTATCGAGGGGCTGCTCAAGACCTTCGGCTCGGTCGCCGCGGTCGACCACATCAACCTGGACATCAAGGCGGGCGAATTCTTCACGCTGCTCGGCCCGAGCGGGTGCGGGAAGACGACGACGCTGCGTATGATCGGCGGCTTGGAGAGGCCTGATGCCGGCAAGGTGACCGTGGGTGACGACGTGGTCGTCTCGGTCAGCGACCGGCGGTTCGTTCAGCCGGACAAGCGGGACATGGGCATGGTGTTCCAGAGCTATGCGCTCTGGCCCCACATGACCGTGTTCGAGAACGTGGCCTACCCGCTGAAGATGCGTGGGCTGAAGAAGGCGGATATCGGAGACCGGGTGGAGGAGTCGCTCCGGCTGGTCGGCCTCGAGGGCTTCAGCAGCCGCCCGTCTCCGCTGCTCAGCGGTGGACAGCAGCAGCGCGTGGCCCTCGCCAGGGCCTTGGTCTACTCCCCGCGGGTCCTCCTGCTCGATGAGCCCCTGAGCAACCTCGATGCCAAGCTGCGCGTCACCATGCGTCAGGAGCTCAAGGACCTCCAGAGCCGTGTCGACGTCACGATGATCTACGTCACCCACGACCAGACCGAGGCACTCAGCCTGTCCGATCGCATCGCGATCATGAACTCGGGCCGCGTCGAGCAGATCGGGACGCCGGAGCAGATCTACCTGCACCCCGCGACCGCATTCGCCCAAGACTTCCTGGGCCAGACGATCAGCATCGGTGGCATCGTGATCGAGCAGGGGGTGGTCGCCGTCGCGGGAGACCAGGAGAACCAGATCCACGTGACGATGGACCCCTCCAAGATGGCTGTCGGAGACGAGGTGACGGTCGCCATCCGCCCCGAGCAGATGCTGACGTACGACACGCCCCCGAGCGGCGAGGGCCGGAACATCGTCCGCCTGGTCGTCCAAGAAGTGACGTTCGTTGGCGACCGCTACGAATACAAGGGGCAGATCGGGGACACGGAGGCCGTTATCCCGCTGCCGGCCACCAAGCGATACGCGGTCGGCGAGACCGTCTACCTGGAGTTCCCTGAAGCAGCAGCCGTCGTGTGGCCCAGGGGCGCACAGGTCGCGGACCACATCGATTAGCCCGGCTCTCGGCGGCGGCGCGTGGAGACGAAGGCCGCAGCCGCCAGGGCCAGAGCCAGCGCGCCGAGCGTCCACGTGCTCAGGCCTGGGACCGGGGGCGGTGTCGCGCCGGCGACGTTCGTCAGCACCACGTTCTCGATGTTCACGTAGGTGATCGTCCCGCCGGGCCCCGTGACGGTCCCCGAGCCCGCCGCGCCGGGGTTGTCCGTCGCAACGCCGCCGCCCGCGTCGACGGTCAGGGTGTCCGTTCCCGCACCGCCGTCGATGGTCCTCGTCGCCGTAGCGAGGAACGCCAGCGTGAACGAGTCGTTGCCCGCGCCCCCGATCACCTGCTCGAAGTAGTCGACCTGCCCGGCGCCTCCCGTGCTCACCACGCGGTTCGTGTGCGTAGCCATCGATGAGTCGACCCGCAGGTCGACGGTCAGCGGGTCATCGGCGAAGAGCGCGCTGAAGTCGAGGGTATCGAAGCCGCCGGCCGCACCCTCGGTGACGGTGTCGGTCTGCGACGTGGATGCCGGACCGAATAGGCACGTGTCGTCGCCGGCCTTGCCATCGCAGGTGTCGTTGCCGGGCCCGCCCAACAGGGCGTCGCCTCCCGTTCCGCCGACCAGCGCGTCGTCCCCATCGCCCCCGTCCATCGCGCAGCCCGGGCCGCCTGTGCAGGTGAGCAGGTCGTCCCCAGCCCCGGAGGAGACGAAGCGGTCGAGCGATCCGGTGGCGTCCGGGAAGCCCCCGAACGTGAGCACATCGTCGCAGCAACCGCTGCCGATCAGCACGGACGTCGTGGCGGCGCTGGTCGCGCCGGCCAACGACGCGTGGAAATCGGGCGAAGCGGGGTTGGAGGATAGCGTCGCGCCGTTCAGGTCGGTGCACACGTAGTCTTCGTCACAGACATAGACCGTGGTCTCGTTAGCGCAACAGGAAAGCCCCGCCACACCGAGCACGCCGTCGGCCGCGAAGAACGCCGGAAGGGCGAAGGCCGGGCCCCAACCGCACCCAGCCGGGTCCGGGTCGGCGAAGGGGCCATCGCCGGCGCCCGCGATCGTGATGCTTCCTGTCAGGTGCGACTCCGAACAGCCTCCGTCCGGGGGTTCGATGGTCTCGCCGGTTATCTGCGTGGTCTCGACGACGGTGCCCGCAGACGTCACCCCGGCTGCGCTCGTGAGCTTGACTGCCGCCTCCGGCTCCTCGATCGTCACGAATGCAGTGGCGCTGGCGCCGTCTCCCACGACGGTAACGGTGTTGGAAAACGTGCCTGATTGCAAGTAACGGGAGCGATAAGTCAGCGTGCCGCTCGACCCTGCGGAGATCGATCCAAGCACGAATGTGCGTCCAGTGAAGACGCTTATCAGCCCAGCGCCCGGCCCCCCCTCGGTATCCTCATAGATGGCCCCCGTGTGGAAGTCGTTCAGCGCCACGTCGATCGTTTCGGTGCCGTGGTTCGTCACCGTTACGGTGAAGGTCACGAATTCCCAGATCTCCGCCGATGACCCTGCGTCGCTCGTCTTGGTGACTTCGAGCCCCTCGAACTGGTCGCGGGGGACGCTGTAGAGCTCCGTGCTGGCGCCGGCGACCTCGGCGGCGAATATGAGGTCGCCGCTCAGCGACGAGACCGCCTCATCGCTCGGGGACGACGAAGCAGCCCCTGGGTTCAGGTCGAAGAACAATTTCGTGCCCGCGCTCGTGAGGTCCGTCACCCACCACTCCCGGCCGGCGGTGGACTCGGTCGCCACGAAGACCACGGCCGCTGCACCACCTCCGCTGACGAACGACGCGGGGCTGGAGGAAGCCGTCCCCGCGGCCACGTCCTTGATGAGCGTCGTCCCGCCCCCCGTGCCGTCGCTGGTCCACGGCTCCACGCCGGTGGTCCCGTCGTCCGCCGCGAAGAGCAGCACGCCGCCCACGCTCGCGAGCTCAGCGGGCGTGGAGCTGGGGGCGCCGGCTGCTATGTCCTTGACGAGCACGGTGCCGGCCCCGGTGCCGTCGCTCTTCCAGAGCTCGATGCCGTTCGTCCCATCGTCGGCCGCGAAATAAAGCGTCGTGCCCACCGCGATCAGGTTGTGCGGGCCGGACGAGGCCCCTCCCGGCCGGATGTCCTTGACCAGCACGGTGCCACCGCCGGTGCCATCGCTCTTCCAGAGCTCCAGGCCGTTCGTCCCATCGTCGGCCGCGAAGAACAGCGTGCTCCCCACCTTGGTGAGGTTGTCCGTCCGCGGAGGAGCCCCCCGTGTTGATGTCGAGAACCATCGCCGCGATCAGCGTCGACCCATCCGTCGTGCCGGTCGACGACCAGAGCTCGACGCCGCTCGTGCCATCGTCGGCTGCGAAGAACAGCGTGCTGCCGACGACGGTAAGGTCCTGGGGATTCGAGCCGGTGGCGCCGGGCCAGATGTCGGTCTGGGTGAAGCCGCTGAACTTCTTCCTCCACACCTCCCGCCCCTTCGCGCCGTCATCGGCGGTGAAGTAGAAGGTCGAGAAGCCCTCCAGGACCATGTCCATCGGGAAGGAGCTGCCCGGCCCCGGGTTGATGTCCTTCTCCAGCACCGTGTTCGTCTCGTCGCCGAAGGTCCTCCACAGCTCGACCCCACTCGTGCCGTCGTCCGCCGAGAAGATCCACGTCCCTAGGCCCACCAGGGCCGAGGGCGAAGAATCGCCGGAGGGGTTGATGTCCTTCAGCAGTGTGGTGCCGTCGGTCGTCCCGTCGGTCACCCAGGGCTCGATGCCCGTGGTCCCATCGTTCGCGGCGAAGAAGATGGGCTTGCCGCAACAGAAATTGACCAGGTTGTGCGGGAACGACGAGCCCGATGGGTTGATGTCCTTGAGGAGCCCGAAATCCGGGCCGGCCGCGAGCGGGGCGGCGCTGGTGGGCACGGCGCTTGGCAGAGTGATGAGCAGGAGCATCCCCAGGAGGGCGGCGCCTGCGACGATCGACCGCGGTGAGATGCGCGCGAGGTGTTTGACCATGGTGGGAGGAGGAAGGCCCGTCGGACGGCTACGCTAGCGGAAGGGTAACGGCCCGTCAATCTGGAGCTGGCCGGTACTCCAAAAGCTGGCTGGCTGGCGTTGCCAGCCTTCAGGGAATCATCCCTTTGGCTGATGCGTGCCGAGCGGCTCGCTACGAGACTCTATGGGCGTGTGCCCGGGCGCGCCGTTTACGGGTACCGGGTAGGAGGGGCACGACCTCCACCGAAGAGGGGTGCACGGATGGATGTCCAGCGTTTCTTCGCCGTTCGTGATACGTATTCGCACGCGAAGCTCGCGGCGGTGCTGGGCGCGACGGTCGTGTACGTCGCCGCCGTCCTCATGCTGCGCCCCATCGTCGGCGGCTCGGTCCTGATCGCGGTGACCGTGCCGGCCTTGCTGGCCGCCTGGAGCTTCGGAGCCCGTGCTGGGCTGCTCGCGAGTCTGCTGGGCTTCCTGTTGAACCTGCTGCTCGTGACGGCGTTCGTGGAGGAGGGCCTCGCCTGGTGGCTTGTCCATGGCGGCGCACTGAGCACCGTGACGCTTGCCGGAGTGGCGCTGGCGGTCGGACACCTGCGGGATGTCCGGGCGCGCCTGGAAAGCGAGCTGCTCGAGCGGCGCAGGCTCCAGGGAGTGGTTTGGCGGAGCGACGAGCGGCTCGCAGCAGCCCTCGGCAGCATGGTCGACGCGGTGCTCACCATCGACCGGCGGGGCCGGCTCACGTACCTCAACCCGTCTGCGGAGCACCTCTTCGGCTACACCCGGTCCGAGGTGCTCGGCAAGAACGTCAACGTGCTCATGCCGGAGCCCTATCGCGCAGAGCACGGGAGCTACCTCGAGAACTACGCGCGGACCGGCATCCCGAAGATCATCGGCATCGGGCGGGAGGTCCGCGGGCGCCGGAAGGACGGATCGACGTTCGCGATGGAGCTCTCGGTGGGCGAGCTGCCCGATGACGAAGGCTCCGGGTTCATCGGCGTGGCCCGCGACGTCACCGCCCGCAACCGGCGCCAGGACGCCGAGCATCTGCTCGCCGGGATCGTGACGAACATGGCGGAGGGCGTCCAGTTGATCCGGGCCAGGGACGGCGTCATCGTCTACGCCAACGAGCGGTTCGAGGAGATGTTCGGCTACGACGCGGGCGAGCTCATCGGCAAGCACGTCTCCGTGGTCAACGCCCCCGGCGAGAAGAGCCCCGAGGAGACAGCCCAGGAGATCGTCGCGGCCCTCAACGCGAAGGGCTCCTGGGAGGGCGAGATCCGCAACGTCAAGAAGGACGGCACTCCCTTCTGGTCCCACGCCTCCGTGTCGCCTTTCGAGCACATCGAGCACGGGTCGGTGTGGGTCTCGGTGCACCAGGACGTCACGGAGCGGAAGGCGGCGGCCGAAGCGCTCCGGGATTCCGAGGAGCGGTACCGCATCCTGTTCGAGGCCGCCCCGGTTGGCATCGCGATCTCCGATGGAGACCGGAAGGTGCTGCACGTGAATGCGGCGCTGGCCAGCATGCTCGGCCGCACGGAAGAGGATCTGGTGGGGGCACAGATCCTCGATACGGGGTGGGACGCCGAGGACGTGGAGTCCCGGCCCGGACACCGGATGCACACCCGCATGGCAGCCGGAGAGCTCGACACGGTGCAGTTCACGAGGGACTACCTGCGGGGCGACGGGACGACGATCCGGGCCAAGGTGACGGCTTCCGCCGTCCGCGATACGAACGGGCGGCTCGTCTGTGTCATGCGCATCATGGAGGACGTTACCGAGCAGGAACGGGTCGAAGAGGCGCTTCGGCAGAGCGAGGAACAATACCGGGCTCTCTTCGAATCCGCCCCCGTCGGTATAGCGGTGTCCGGGGAATCAGGGCTCATCCTCCAGACGAACCCAGCGCTGGAGAAGATGCTTGGCCGCAGCGGAGAGGAGCTGCGTGGATTGAGGCTACGTGATCTCAGGGTCGGCCGCACCATAACGGGGAGCGTCGATGCCTTCAGGCGCCTTGCCAGTGGCGAGATCGACGTGCTGCGCTTCGAGCAGCAGCTCGCGCACAGCAGCGGTGCTGTCGTTTCGGTGGATATCACCATCACTGCCGTTCCCAGCCAGGCAGGCCCGGTGAAGCGCATCTTCCGCATGGTCGAGGACATCACCGAGCGCAAAAAAGCGGAGCGGATGCTTCACGAGGCCCAGGCGGAGCGCCTCGAGCGCACGCGGCACCTCGCATCCATCGGCGAGCTGGCCGCCGGCGTGGCCCACGAGATCAACAACCCGCTCAATAGCGTGCTTGGCTTCGCCCAGCTGCTGATGGAGCAGGACCTCCCCCCCCAGGCGAGGAGCGACATCGAGAAGATCTATGCCGAGGGCAAGCGGGCCGCGGCTATCGTGGCGAACCTGCTCTCCTTCGCGCGGAGCCCCGACGCGGACCGCGAGGCGGTCGACCTGCGGACGGTGATCGAGCGGGCCTGCGCCCTGAAGGCGTACGACATGAGGCGGAGCGCAGTCGAGGTGCGCATCGAGGTTCCGCAGAGTTTGCCCCCGGTCTGGGGCGATGAGCAGCGGCTCGTGCAGGTCGTGCTGAATATCCTGAGCAACGCGGAGCAGGCGATCGCAGCGGCCAGCCGGCCCGGCGTCGTGACGGTGAGCTGCAGCGCATCCGAGGGGATGGTGCAGATCCGTGTGAGTGACGACGGCCCCGGCATCTCTCCAGAGGTATTGGGGAGGATCTTCGAGCCGTTCTTCACCACCAAGGAGGTCGGAGCGGGGACGGGCCTCGGGCTGAGCGTTTGTCAGGGTATCGTCCGTCAGCACGGTGGCAAGCTCTGGGCGGAGAGTAGCGACGGGGCAGGCGCAACGTTCACTATCGAGCTGCCGGTTGCGGTCGGGGAGCACCCGCAGCTGTCGGTCCCGGCCCCCGACCCCGAGCCCGCGCCGCGCATGCGGGTCCTGGTCGTGGACGATGAGCCCGCCGCGCGGGAATTCATGGCCAGGGCCCTGATGCGCGACGATCACGACGTCGAGACGGCCTCCGACGGCGCCGATGCGTGGCACCACCTCCAGTCCGCATCCTTCGACTGCGTCGTGGTGGACCTCCGCATGCCGCGCATGGGCGGCCAAGCCCTCTATGAGCTCGCGGAAGAAACGGACCCGGATATGGCCCGCCGGTTCATCTTCGTGACCGGCGACACGGTGAGCAGCGACACGCTCGCCTTCCTGGCCTCGGCCCCCGGCCCCTCCCTGGCGAAGCCGGTCGACGCCGCGGAGCTTCGCCGGTGCGTCGCCGATCTCCACGAGGCTCGGCGTCGTGGCGGCTAGCGCCTGAGGCTCCAAGCACCCCACTGCCCTAGCGTTCGTGGGGTTCCCGTCATGCGCGTAAGATACCCGCCATGGCGACCATAGAAGAGATCGAGCTGACGGTCCTCGACAAAGCGATCTTCTGAGCGGGCTGAGTGCACCGCATCGTGCGCGAGCTCGGCGGTCTGCCGGGCGTGGAAAGGGTAACGGCCGACCATAAGACCCAGGTCGTGAAACTCACGCTGGACATCGAGCGCATGTCGCCGGACGAGGCGAGGGAGCAGTTGGCGCGCGCGGGATTCCCGGCCCGCTGAGCGGCCCGGCCGGCGCCTGACCCTCGCCCGACGGGTCTCTCGTGGCGTGGGCGAGGGGCCTTCTAGTGATCGTGCCCGTGGAGGTGGAGCAGCTCGTGGTAGACGTCGTGGACGGCCTTGGCGGCGTCCGTGACCGGGTCGTAGTGGGTGTGGAAGTCGCCAAGCTCGAACGATGGCTGCACGAAAGCCTTGAAGGCCGCCGTCTTCTCATCGAGCTCCTGGACCGCCGCGATCAGCTCCTGCATCTTCCCGTCGAACAGAACGTTGGTCGTCATGCCTCTCCTCGCCTGAGGACGCTCAGCCCTCGATCTCGTATCGTGCCGTTCGCTCCGCGCTCTCCCGCCGGATCTTGAAACGGACCCCTTCGTACTCGCCCTCGTTCTCCTCGCGGAGGAGCTCGATGCCCGTGCAGATGGAGCCTGCGCCCGCCAGCAGCTCGAAGGAGGCCCCGGACGCATCGCGGACCGCGAGTGCGGCCGAATAGCCGCGGACGGTGACCACGATGTAGGGCCCCGCCTCGAGGGTCAGGTCCATCCACTCGGTACCGACCCGCAGCCGCGGGACCTCCTGGTTCAGCTCTGCCATGTGCTCACCCTCCGTTCGTCCCGCCCTTTGGATTTGCACCCGCCACGAGGTTCCTCGGGTTCGATCGCGCCCGCCCGGCCGGCAGACGACGCCTCGATCCCAGCCTGCGGCACTGAATCAGGGCATCGTGGGCAGGACGCCGCCGGCAGGACGACGGCGTCTCAGCGCGGTAGCGGTAGCATACCGCGTTCCGGGCGGAGGTGGCTCGTCATCGGCGAAGGGCGCAGCGACAACCGACGGCGCCATGGCGAGCTATCCTTCGATACACTGCGCTTCTTGAGCCCCGCTCGGGAGCAGCAGCATACCGCCCGCCGAGCGTGCCGCCCGAGTTCGTCTATGAAGAAGCTCCTGAATGGGATCGCGGTGCTCGTCCTGGGTGGGATAGCCCTGGTGCTGTGGGTGCCGCTGCTCCCCCTCCCCGTCCAGGAGCCGCTCGTCCGCCTCCTCGCGACCGCGCGCAGCATCTGGACCCTCGATCCCGCGAAGGAGACATCGCCACCGCCACCGGGAGTTTCCGGCACCGGCGCTTCCGGCACCCTCGGCGGAGGGCAGCTCCTCACGGGCCCGGAGCTGGACGAGCTGCGCATCTTCGCGCTTGATCTCATCAACCGCGACCGGGCCGACCACGGCCTCCCTCCCGTGGCGATGGGCTCGAACCCGGCGGCCCAGCTCCACGCCGAGGACATGCTCGAGCACGAGTACCTCGGACACTGGTGGGTCGACGGCCGCAAGCCGTACATGGTCTACACGCAGACCGGCGGCACGAGCTACGCCGCCGAGAACGCCGCCTTCGACGGCTGGACGTCGCAGCGTTGGCGGCAGAGCCGCTGCGACGCACTCCTGGTCTCGTGCGCGCTCCCGGTCCCCGACGTGGCGGTCCGGGAGGCCCAGTGGGGCATGATGTACGACGACGCCCACGCGGACTGGGGCCACCGGGACAACATCCTGCGCGAGACGCACCGGGCCGTGAGCCTTGGGATCGCCTGGAACGGGCGGCTGGTGACCTTCACGCAGCACTTCGAGGGAGGCGACGTCGAGGGGAGCGGCCTCGGGCTGACGAGTGCGGGCGTGCTCTCGCTCTCGCTGAGGAAGCGCGTCCCCGGCATCGAGATCGCGAACGTCGTGTCGGTCTACTACGACCCCACGCCGGTGGCTCGCTCCCCGGCCGAGATCGGCACCCTGGACCGCTACTGCGTGGGCGGCGGGTTCACCACCGAATGCGTCGAGCCGGCCATCCGCGTGCTCGCGCCCCCCGGCGCAGGCCGCTTCTACCCGGACTTAGGCGCCGGCGAGGTCGTCGCCAGCGGTTGGAGCGAGACGGCGCTCGGCTTCGAGCTGCGCGCGGACCTCGGCGCGCTGGCGCGCGAGCCCGGCGTGTACACGGTTCAGGTGTGGCGAGATTCGGGGCGCAGCACGCTGACCGAGCCGTTGCTGCAGCTCTCCGCCTTCCAGCCGTGAGCGGGTGCCCCGTCGCGGCAGCGAGCGCCCTGTTAAAGCAAAGCACCACGCGGTGCCTGGCCATCCGCTATCCTAGGCGGGCGAATCGAGGCTCAGGAGCAACAACGTTGACTCAGCAAGCGGACGCGCAGGACCAGATCGCCCGCGGCGGCGCCGGGGACGGGAAGTACGTGTACGACCGATGGATGGAGGCCCAGGGCGTGCCGGTCCACCGCGGCTACTTCATCGAGGACCTCAAGACCATCGAGGTGGCGCCTTGGGGCGAGCGGGAGTGTGACGCCGCGTTCGTCCAGCTCTCCGGCATGGAGGGCGTTGCCGAGGCGCGCATCACCGAGATCGCGCCCAAGGCGTCGGTGCCCCCGATGCGGTTCGCGCTGGACGAGGTGATCTACACCGTGAGCGGGTGGGGCATCGCCACCGTCTGGGCCGAGGGCGTGGCGAAGCATAGCTTCGAGTTCGGCCCGCGCTCGCTCTTCCTGATCCCCCGGGGCAGCTACCGGCAGTTCGCCAACGCCCGGGGGGACCAGCCGCTGCGGCTGCTGCACAACAACTACCTGCCCGTCGCCATGTCGCTCGAGCCGGACCCCGGCTTCTACTTCAACAACTCCTACGCCCACCCGGAGCTGCTCCAGCCGAAGGGGGACGACCTGTACGCGGTCGCCAAGCGCGCGCCGGCCATGGGCCGCGGCGCGACTTGGTACGGCAACTTCTTCACGGACATGGGCGCCTGGGAGGACCTCGTCCCGCACCGCGCCCGCGGTGGCGGCGGCCACGTGGTCGACGTCTCGTTCCCCAACTCCCAGATGGGCGGCCACATGTCGGTCTTCCCGCCCGGCACCTACAAGAAGGGCCACCGTCACGGCCCCGGCCGCGTCATCGTGATCCCCGCCGGGGAGGGCTACTCCATCATGTGGCCGGAGGGCGGGGAGAAGATCGTCGCGCCGTGGCACGAGGGCAGCATGTTCACGCCGCCCGACCGCTGGTTCCACCAGCACTTCAACGTGAGCGTGACGCCGGCGCGCTACCTCGCGCTCGCACCGCTCCCGCAGTTCTCGGGCTGGAGCGAGGATGTCGAGGACCGCGCCCGCAACCAGATCGAGTACCCGGCCGAGGAGCTCTGGATCCGCGAGAAGTTCGAGGAGGAGCTCGGCAAGCACGGCCTCAAGAGCCTCATGCCGGCCGAGGCCTACGAGAACCTCGACTACAAATGGGGATACGGCGAGGGCGAGGAGTCGGGGGCGAACATCGGCGCGCGCGCTTCCGGCAAATAGCCGGCAGCACTTCAAACAGCCCCACTCCGGTCTGGCTGTTGAAACGTAGGGAGGTGAAGGCATGGTCAGGGACTACCGCGTCATCTCGGGGGACTCGCACCTGCAGCTCGCTGCGGAGCGCTGGACCCCGCACATCCCGGCCAAGTACCGGGACCAGGCCCCCCGGACGGTCCGGCTGCCCGACGGCACGGATACGACCGTCATCAACGACAAGTCGTTCCGCTTCCACGGCGGGCTCATCGGACCGTACGAGAGCCGCTCGCCCATCGGTGGCCAGTTCGAGGGCTCGCCGGGCGCCGGCAGCCCCGAGCAGCGCCTGGAGGAGCAGGACGTCGACGGCATCGACGGCGAGATCCTCTACACCTACGTCCAGGGCCCGGCCTTCTACGCGGGGATCGACGACCTCGCCGCCTACAAGGCGACGATCCGTGCCTGGAACGAGTTCCTGGCGGAGGAGTACTGCGCCGTGGCCCCCGAGCGGCTCATGGGCATGGGGCTCCTGCCGGACACCAGCGTGGAGGACGCCATCGCGGAGATGGAGTACTGCGCCCGCGCGGGGCTCAAGGGCGTGTACCTCTCGAAGTACCCGAGCGGCGGGGAGTACCCCTCACCGGAGGACGACCTCTTCTGGGCGGCCGCGCTCGATCTCGACATGCCACTCACCGGACACGTGCAGTTCGCCAGCAAGACCCCCGTCCGGACCTCCTACCGCTACGACTACGACCTCAACGAGGTCGCAGGCGGGGTCGACCCCTTCTCGAAGTTCACGCAGTACGCGGTCAGGGGTGCCGGCAACGCGCTCCAGATGATCTTCACGGGCGTCTTCGACCGCTTCCCGAAGCTGCGCTTCTACTTCGCCGAGACGCAGGTCGGCTGGATACCCCACTTCCTCGACACCCTCGACGACCAGTACGCCCGGGCCATCCCCTGGGCGGAGCGGCTCACGGGCATGAAGAGACTCAGCCGGAAGCCATCCGAATACGTGAGCGAGCACTTCTCCTGGGGCTTCATGCACAACATCTCCGGCGTGCGCGTCCGCGATCAGATCGGCGTCGGCAACATGTTCTGGGCCACCGACTTCCCCCACGCGGAGACCGATTGGCCCGAGTCCCAGCACGTGATCGAAGAGATCTTCACCGGCGTCCCGGAGGACGAGCTGCAGCGCATGATCGGCGGCAACGTCATCGACTACTTCCACCTCACCACCGAGGTCCAGAGCGCAGCGGCCAAGACGGCGGCCGACGCATCCTGATTGTGTGCGGACGGCCCCGCCCGTCGGCATAGCCAAGTCCCCCCGGTTGAGGAGGCCTCCCCCGTGCAGAGTCAAAGCCAGAGCAAGAGCCGGCCCCGTGCATCAGGAAGCACCGCGCGCGCCATGACGCTGTGGCAGATCGCATTCGAGATCGTCAACGACCGGGAGCGACCGGGCGACGACCGCGACATCTCGATGGTCATCGGCAACGGGACGGGTGAGCGCTTCGAGCCGTGGCTGCGCTTCGCCACGGGCACCCCCCTGCTCGCCCACGACGTCGTGGGCGGCGGCATCGAGATGGCGTTCCTGAACCCGTCCGGCTGCCTCACCCAGGCCTACAGGGGCACCGGGCTCTTCTCCGAGCCGCTCCCGGTCCGCGTCGTCGCGAACTTTCCGTCGTGGGACCACTTCGTCATGGCCGTCCATGAGCGGACCGGCCTCACCTCCGTCGCCGACCTCAAGGCCAAGCGATACCCGCTGCGCGTGTCGATCCGAGCGAGCGAGGCGCACGCCACCCGCGTGCTCATGGACCAGATGTTCGCCCTCCACGATTTCACGATGGCCGACATCGAGTCGTGGGGGGGCAGCCTGCAGCTCATCGGCTCGCCGAGCGACCCCCGGCGCATGGGGGCGATCGCGGACGGCACCATCGACGCGGTCTTCGACGAAGGCATCGGCGGCTGGCTCCCCTCCGCGCTGGCAGCAGGCCTGCGGCCGCTCACGTTCGATGAGGACACGCTTGTCCATCTCGAGGCCATCGGCTGGCGCCGCGCCACGATCCCCGCGGGGAGAGCAGGGCTGGACGCGGACACGGTCGGCATCGACTTCAGCGGCTGGCCGCTCTACACGCGAGCCTCGCTCCCGGACGACGTCGCCTACCGCGTGTGCGCGGCCTTCGCGGCGCGCGTGGACGACATCCCCTGGGAGGAGGGCGCGTATACGGACATCGGTCAGCTTGGGCGCGATACCAAAGCGACGCCGCTCGACGTCCCGCTGCATCCGGGCGCGGAGCGCTGGTACCAAGAGCACCAGGGCACCAGGGCGTAGCCCTGGACCCACAACCAGGGCACAGCCCTGGACCCACAACCAGGGGCGCACGTAGGAGGCCGGCTGGCGCTGAGGGGGACGGTCAGGCGGAGTGGTGGGCAGGCCGGCTAAGACCACGCCGGAGGAGGCGTTCGGGTGGGCGACGTCAGCATCGTGATGGTCGGCGACACCTTCGTCGGCAGGCCCGACCCGGACACCGCATTCGACACCGCGCGGCACCTCTTGGCGGACGCGGATATCGCGTTCTGCAACCTGGAGACGGTGGTGGCCGACCTCGGATACCTCGCGCCCGACGACCACGACTCCCATCCCCGGACCGACGAGTGGAAGCTGGCCGCCTACGCGCGCGCCGGCTTCAACGTCGTCAACCTGGCGAACAACGTGACGACGTGGCATGGCCTCGGCGCGTTCTTCCGGTGCCTCGATGTGCTCGATGAGGCGGGGATCGTCCACGGCGGTGGAGGCCGCACGCTCGCCGAGGCGCGCCGCCCGGCCATCATCGAGCGGAACGGAACGCGGGTCGCGTTCGTGTGCCGGACGTCCGTTGGCGCACCGGAGGCTGCGGCGACCCCCGAGCGCGGCGGCGTCGCCCACTACCGCGTCGCGACCTACTACGAGCCGCGCATGCGCGTGCACCACGTGCCGGGCTCGCCACCGATCATCCACACGGTGCCCGACCACGGCGAGGACCGCGACGCACTGGAAGAGGACATACGCGCAGCCCGGGAGCAGGCGGACGTCGTCATCGTCTCCTGGCATTGGGGCGTGTCCTCAGCCTCGGGCGGGACAGGCAAGCTCATGGACTATCAGACCGAGATGGCCCGCTTCGCCATCGACGCCGGCGCCGACCTGGTGGCCGGGCATCACCCACACGTGCTCCAGCCCATCGAGGTCTATCGGGGCAAGGCCATCCTCTACTGCCTCGGCAACCTGGTCCACGACATGCACTACGGAGAGCGCACCACGAGCTACCCGGCGATGCTGACGCGCTGCCTGGTCACGGACGGCCGGATCCGGCGCGTGTCCCTGTTCCCGGGATGGTACGAGGGCAACGGTCCACCCGAGTTCTCCGCCCCGGCGCAGGCGCGAGAGACCGTGCAGCACATCCAGTCCATCTCGGCGCCCTTCGGCACGCGGTTCGAGATCGGCGCCGACGCGCTCGACGTGGTCCTGGAGAGCGCCGGATGAAGCCGCAGCGCGCCCCGCGCTGGTGGGCGCGGCGCTACTTCCCCTTGTAGTCCTGCATCTTGGGCTTGAGGCCGCGGCTCGCGAGCTCCTCGACGAAGGTCTCCCAGACGGCTGGGTCCTCCTCGTCGAACTCGATCTGCGGCGGCTTCGAGAGCCCTCCCACGGCCCTCCGCCCCAGCAGCTCCGGGCTGCCGAAGCGCAGCACCACGTACCGGAGCGGCTCGGTCGTGGCGTTGAAGTGCTGGTGGTAGCCGGAGCCCGGCGTCAGCAGCGACCCCGCCTTGTAGTCGATGCGCTCGAAGGGCACGCCGGGGCCCGGCGTCGTGCCCCAGGCCCACTGGATGTCGTACCCATCGCCGTTGAGGAACAGATACGCGACGTCCGACGTCAGCCCGGCGCGGTGCCGGATGAACTCCCCCGCGCTGTGGGCCTTCTTGTAGGTCTGGCCGGGGAACTCCGAGACGTGGCAGACGAAATGCCCGTTGGCCATGATGGCGTGCATGTTCGTGCCGGGCCCGCGCCGTCCGTGGTCGTCCAGCCCCATCGTGAGCACGTTGGAGACGAAGTTGGTCTTGACGAGCCGGTCCTGCAGACGGAGGGACTTGCCGCTGAAGTACGTCTCGTCGTAGGGGTCGAAGCGGTCGGGGAAGGTCGCGTTCGAGTTGAAGATGAAGTCCGAGATCCCGTACATGTTGAGCACCATGGGCGCCGTGAAGCAGGCGTACAAACGGGCGGGCTGCTCGCCGCTGGCGTTGTAGATCTCGTGCCAGGCGTTCAGCGGGATGGAGAAGACGCTGCCCTCCTGCCACTCGAAGGTCTGCTTGGGACTGCCGTCGTACCAGACGGTCGTCGCTCCGCGCCCGGCGATGACGTAGAAGATCTCCTCGTACATGTGGCGCTCGGCCTTGTACGTGCCCCCCTTCGGGATCTCGCACATGTAGCGTGAGGTCCCCTGGTGCACGAGGTGCCCGCCGCCCGGCGGGTCCTCGGGCGTGAAGTCCAGGAGCGCGGCGTCGACCCCCGTGCGCGCCCACGGCTCCAGTGGGTGGGTGAGCACGTCGGGGATCAGCTGCTGCTGGGTGACGGAGAGGCCCTCGCTCTGGACCCACCGCTCCCAGGACGTGTGCTTCGGCAGGTCGACTTGCTGGGTCATGCTTGGCCTCCTCGGATGGTCCGGATGCGGCCCTGGCGCAAGGATGCCCGCTGCCGCCCCGCGAGGCTAGGTGCCCGGCGGGAGATTGTCAAAAAAGCGGGCGTGCGGTGGCGGGATCAGCCGGAACCAGCTACCCTGCGCGCGGCCGCCGAGGCGGCCCAACACCCCAGGCGGGCGAGGAGCGTGCACGATGGCCGTGAAAGACAAGGTGGTGATCATCACCGGCGGTGCCATGGGCATCGGCAGGTACAACGCGCGTGAGTTCGCGGCGGCGGGCGCCAGGCTCGCGATCGTGGACATCGCGCCGATGGAGGACGTGGCCAGCGAGGTCGCGGAGCTGGGCGCGCAGGTGCTCCCGGTCCACACCGACCTCCGCGACGAGGAGCAGGTCAAAGCCGCGATGGCGCAGGTGCACAAGCACTACGGCCGCATCGACGTGCTCATCAACGACGCGGGCATCGTCACGCACTTCATGGCCGGCTCGCCCCGGTGGCCGGCGATCCGCGACATGGACTCAAGCTTCTTCGACAACATCATCCGCACGAACCTCATCGGCACCTTCCACGCCACCAAGTCCGTGATCCCTTTCATGGTGGCCCAAGGCGGGGGGCACATCATCAACTTCGGCCAGGGCAACGTCCGCAACGACCGGGAGCCCGACTCCATCGGCGCCTGCGTCTACCACGTCTCGAAGGTCGCGATCCGTGCGTTCACCAAGGAGGTGGCGGCCGAGGAGCGTGAGCACAACATCTGCATCGTGAGCATGGGCCCCGGCGGCGGCGACGCCCAGCCCAACGACGGGTTGCGTGGGATCGCCACCGACGAGACGCCCGCCGAGAACCGCGCGCGCATGCGCTGGGTCGGCGACGTCGTCAAGGACCGCTACATCCTCGCGGCCGAGGCGCCGATGGAGCTCACCGGCAACCAGATCACCGCGAGAGACGGGAAGCTCGTCAAGCTCGACGACTAGGGGGCCGCGAGGCCGAGGAGCGCGCCTAGGCCGTCGCGGGCGCGCCGAGGTGCTTCTCGTAGAAGGCGAAGACCCGCTCCCAGGCCTCCCCCGCCTGCTCCTGGCGGTAGTTCGGGCGCTCCCAGGCGAAGAAGCCGTGGCCCGCGCCGTCGTAGCGGTGGAACTCGTAGGTCTTGCCGTGCTTCTTGAGCTCGGCCTCGATCGCGTCCACCTGCTCCGGGCCGGGGTTGGTGTCGTCGTTGCCGAATATGCCGAGCATCGGGCACTTGATATCGGGCGTCATGTCGATCGGCGCCACCGGGCGCAGGTCGGTCACCTCGGCCGGCGGGCTCGTGATATTGCCGCCCCAGCAGTCCACCGCGGCATCGACCCCATCGAGGCGCGCTGCCGCCATGTAGCAGATACGCCCGCCCGAGCAGAAGCCGATGATGCCCACCTTGCCGTTGGAGAGCGGCGAGGCGAGCAGATGGTCCACCGCCGCCTGCAGGTCGCCGAAGGACTGGGCGTCGTTGACGCCGCCGGCGTCGCGGATGCGCTGGATGATCTCTTCGTTGGTACCCTGGCCGCCGCGCTGGTGCAGGTTGGGGCAGATCGCCGCGAAGCCGTGGTGTGCGAAGCGGCGCACGACCTCCATGCTCCACTCGTCCCAGCCGGGCATGTGATGGATGACGACGACGCCGGGGACGGGCCCCGGGGCATCAGGCGCTCCGGCGTACGCGTCGACCGTGTCGCCGTTGTAGCCCTTGAGCTGCACGACCTTCGTGCTCAGTCCGATGTAAGCGGGCATGGGTTCTCCATCTGTGGTGGGCGTTCGTACAAAGCTGTGTGCCGTCGTGAGGGCCGCGTAAGAGAACGCGGGCGTTAGGACTTGCGCTTCTCCTGGTACTCGTACACGTTGATGCCGCGCTGCTCCTGCTGCGGCAGGATGGGCGTGTAGTTCATGCGCTCGCTCTTCGCGCCGGGGACGCGGCCCGTGATGTGCATGATCTCCAGCGGCTCGTCGCTGGCGCTCTCGAACCAGTACTTCACGCCGTGTGGGACGAGCACGCCTTCGTGGGCGCCGAGCTCGCACGCCACCGAGGTGACGTCGTCGTAGAAGCGGGCGCGGCCCGCGAGCACGAACCAGATGCCGTCCGTGCCGGGGTGGGCGTGGAGGTTGGTCTCCCCGCCGTCCACGACGGCCTGGACGCTCACGCCGACCACGTCGGTCCTGGCCAGCCCCGTGCTCCCCTTCCCCCGGCCCTCTCTGATGTCGGGCTTCTCGTACTTGAAGGGCTGCAGCTTGTGCTCAACCTTGGTCTTCTCAGCCATGGCTCCCCCTCCTCACGTGTGCTGCGCGCACCCTAGTCCTGGACGGCCCGAGCGTCAAACGCCGTGCCGTCGCGCTCGCCGCGCCTGGGGCGTATCCTCTTGCTTGCCGCCGCTCCTCAAGATCGGCGGCGCGTCGAAAGGGGGCCGGCGATGGGGAAGCTCAAGATGGAAGGCGTCACGCACTGGTCGATCGCGGTGAACGACCTCACGGAGTCGGAGAAGTTCTACGGCGACCTGCTCGGCCTGAAGCCGCTGGGGCGGCTCGGCAACCAGGTGATGTCGTGCTTCAACGTGGGGGACCACAACATACTGCTGTGCGAGCGCGAGAAGCCCGCGACGGAGCCGCCCGAGGGGCGCGTCCACCACTCCTTCACCGTGAGCCCGGAGACACTCGTGCTCGCCTGCAAGGTCTTCAAGGAGGAGAACGTCCGGATCGCTCACCTGGAGTACCGGAAGACGGGCACGTTCACCGGACGGGAGCTCTACTTCTTCGACCCCAGCGGGAACCGCCTCGAGCTCCGCGACCCAACCTGGCACGACGGCATGCCCGAGCCGACGCTCGAGGAGCTTACCGCGCTCTAAGCCGGCCGTCTCTTCCCGTCAGGACAGCTTGAACAGCTCGCTCGCCGTCTCGCTCAGCACCTCGCGCTTCTCGCCGTCCGAGAGGCCCGGCGCGCTCTCGATCTGCCGCACCGGGTCACTGTCGCCCATGCTGTAGGGGTAGTCCGAGCCGAGCATGACGTGGTCCGCCCCGGCGAAGCGGACCAGGTACTCCAACGTCTGGTGGGAGTGCGTCAGCGCGTCGTAGTAGAGGCGCTTGAGGTACGCGCTGGGCGCTGTGGGCATGCCCCCCTCCCCGCGTGCGCGCCAGCCCTGGTCCCAGCGCCCGCTGATGTACGGGCACGAGCCGCCGCCGTGCGCCAGGTACGGCTTGAGCTTGGGGAACTCGTCGAGCACGCCCCCGAAGATCAGGCTGGCGGCCGCCACGGCCGTCTCCGTGACGTTCCCCACCAGGTTCGCCAGGTGGTATCTCCCGAGCCGGTCGAGGCCGAGCTGCGGCGCGACCGGATGGATGAACATCGGTATGTCGAGCTCCTCGACCTTCCGGAAGAACGGGCCGAGCGCCGGGTCGTCGAGGTTGCGGCCGTCGACGTGGGACCCGATGGCCACGCCGCGCATGCCGAGGTCCTTCACGGCGCGCTCGACCTCCGAGGCTGCTGCCTCCGGCTCGGCCAGCGGCGCGATGGCGAGGGCGACGAAGCGGTCCGGATAGTGCGCGAGCGACTCCGCCATGGCGTCGTTGAAGGCGCGTGCCGTGGCCAGGTCCCGGCCGAAGATGCCGCCGACGCCGGAGACCGCCTGCATCTCGACGCCCTGGGCGTCCATGTCCGCGACGCGCACGGACAGATCGACGATGTCTCCCTGCATCCCGCCACCTCTGCCCGGTTCGTAGCCCACCAGGTCGAGGACGGAGGGGGGCACGTGGTGCGCGTGGACGTCGATGATGGGCATGAGGGCTCCTGTTCGCGTCGCGGGGCGTTCGCTGCGTGGGCGATTCTCCCTCATCCGCGGGCCGAGAGCGAGCCCCCGGGCGCGTTGGTGTATGCTCCGGCCCGCTGTCCAAGGCGCTGTCCAAGGCGCTGCCTGGGGCGCTGCCTGGGGCCCCACGGGGGCCGCAGCCCCCGATCCGAACGCAGGAGCGAGACGCATGACGCAGAAGACATCCGCAGAGCCGACCGTCGATGAGCTGAAGGAGAAGGTCGCCCTCTCCTGTCAGATCCTTGCCCAGCACGGCCTCGTGAAGGGCTCGACCGGACACGTGAGCGTGCGGGAGCCGGGGACCGACAACATACTGATCCGCGGACGTCCACTCGTGGACAAGGGGCTGCGCTTCGCCGAGCCCTCCAGCGTCATGCGGGTGGGCGTGGACGACGCTCAGCCCGTCGGCGACAACGGCGACGTGGAGCGCATCGGCGAGATCTACCTGCACACCGACCTCTACCGGTACCGTCCCGACGTGAACGCCATCATCCACGCGCATCCCCCCGGCGTGCTGCTGTGCACGCTCAACGGCGTCAAGCTGCGGCCCATCTTCAGCGGCTTCGAGCCGAGTGCGATGCGCATCGCACTCTACGACCTGGCCCCGGTCTTCGACCGGTCCATCACGCTGCACACCCCCGAGGAGACAGCGCCGTTCCTGGACCTCTTCGCCAACAACAACATGGTGCTGATGCCCGGCCACGGGATCGTGGTCACCGGCCGGAGCGTCGAGGAGGTCACGTCGCGGGCCCTCACCCTCGAAAGCCTGGCCCGCATCAACTGGCTGGCCCACCTCGGCGGCGGCGCGCCTGATATCTCCGACCTGGACAAGGCCGAGCTGCGCCGCCGCGACCGCCAGCCATCGAGCGGAGAGCGCAAGGGGGGCGGCTGGGACGGCCTCATCGCCATCCTCGAGCACGGCGCCCTCCGCGCCGACGCGATCGGGCTCGGCGGGCAGTTCGGTTAGGCGGCCGATCCGGCGAAGTAGGCCGATCCGGCGACGTAGGGAGAACACGCATGGCGGATGAGCTGCGACTGAGTATCGCCGTCCTCAACCACGGCCAGTGGGACGCGCTCAAGGACGGGAGCGTCACGCCCGAGGGCATCGCCCTCGACCGGGTGGAGGTTGATCCGCCGCCCATGATCTACCGGCGCATGGTGCGCGACCTCGAATTCGACGTCGCCGAGGTCGCCATCACGACATACCTGTGCGCCCGCTCCTTCGGGATCCCCATCACCGCCCTGCCCGTCTTCTCGAACCGCGACCTCACCATGAGCGAGATCGTCACCAACGTGCGCTCCGGCATCGAGCGGCCGAAGGACCTCGAAGGCAAGCGCGTGGGGATGCGCTCCTACACCGTCACGAACAACACACAAGCCCGCGCGCTGCTGCGCTCGGAATTCGGCGTGGACACCGACGCCGTGCGGTGGGTGGTGACCGAGGACGCGCACGTTGCGCAGTACAAGGAGCCGCCGAACGTCGAGCGCGCAGCGGACGGCCGCACGCTGGAGGAGATGCTGGAGGCCGGCGAGATCGACGCGGGGATACAGCTCCGGTCGAAGATCGAGGGGGACATCCGCGCGCTGCTCACCCCGGAGGAGCGCGACGCCACCGCCCTCGGGTTCTACGAGCGGACGGGCGTGTACCCCATCGGCCACCTGATGACGGTGAAGAACGCCGTGCTGGAGGCCAACCCCTGGGTCGCCAGCGCATTGTTCCGCGCCTTCGCGGCATCCAAGGACCGCTACGTCGCGGGGCTCGATGGCATCGGGTCGCCGAACGGCCGCGACCGTCAATCGATCCGCAACCGGGGGATCGTGGGGGGCGACCCGCTGCCCTTCGGCCTGGCGCGGAACCGCACGGCCATGGAAGGCATGGTGGCGATGGACGTCGACCAGAAGATCATACCGAGCGCGCTCGATATCGACGGACTGTTCGCCGCCGGGACCCACGACCTGGAGTAGCCCGAAGCGACTGGACCTTCAGCGCACCTGCGTCTCGATGTCCACGACGGCCGGCTTGCCGCCGGCGACGACGGTGAGCGCCTCGTCCAGCACGTCGCCGAGCTGCGCGGGGTCGGAGACCGGCCCGAAGCCCGCGACGCCGAGGGAGCGCGCGAGGCCCGCGAAGTCCGGTGCGGGGTCCTCGATGCGGATGCCGACGCCCTTGTTCTCGACGGGCCGCTCGCGGCGCACGGCGATGCGCTCCTGGTGCTCCTCGTCGTTGTAGTACGAGTGGTTGTTGTAGATGAGGACCAGCAGGGGTATGTCGTACTTCGCGGCCGTCCACAGCGCGTTCGAGGTCATGAAGAAGTCGCCGTCCCCCAGGACGGTGACGCACAGGCGCCCGGAGCCCTTGAGCGCCAGCGCGGAGCCGATCGAGGACGGCAGTCCCGTGCCCACGCCGCCGCCGCGCCCGGCGCCGATGGCGTGGTCGGGCTCGCTCACGTCCATCTCGCCCCAGCGGCGGTTGTGGCCCTGGACCATGGCCCAGGGCCGGCCCGCGAGGCTCTTGACGAGCTCGCCGTAGAGGCGGCCGGAGGCGATGGGCTTCGCGTCCCACAGCTCTCGCGTGCGCTCGGCGGAGCGCTCGGCGGCGCCCGCGTGCATGCGGCCGATCTCGTCGCGCCGCTCCTGCGCCTTGCGGCCGTGGCCGGGGTCGCCGGCGGCGAGCGCGCTGCACGCCGCGAGCAGCTCCGGGAGCGTCTGCTCGGCGGTGGCCGCGATGGGCACCGCGACCGGCGTGACCCACATGCCCTCGGTCACCCAGCTCTGCTTCTGCTGGTCCGCCATCGTGACGTTGATGACCTTGGTCTCCGGCGAGACGATCAGGTGGAACTCCCCCCGCTCGCGGACGACGGGCCCGAGCGGCACGCCAAGGCTCGGCACGTCGAGGCCCAGGATGACGTCCGCGCGCGCCAGGACGTCCTCGCGCAGCGGCGTGACTTCGAGGGGGTGCGCGGTCGGCAGGCCGACGCCTTCGGCGGCGATCACGGGCGCCCCCAGGAGCTCGGCGAGCTGCGCGAGGGCGGCGCGCGTCTCGGCGCTGCGCCCGATCTCGCCCGAGAGGATCACGGGCCAGGCGGCGCCCACGAGGAGCGCGGCGGCCTCGTTCAGCGCGTCCAGGTTGGGCCGCGGCGGCGCCGGTGCACGGTACAAAGAGGCGTCGGGGACGGTCATGGGCTTCTCGATGGGCGCCTCCTGCACGTCGGAATCGAGACAGATGTACACCGGGCCCATGGGCTCGGTGGTCGCGATGCGGTAGGCGCGCAGAAACGACTCCGGGACCGCGTCGATGCTCGCCGGCTGGTCGTCGTACTTCACGAACTCGCGCACGAGGTTGCCCTGGACGAGGGCGGTGTGGATCCAGTCGGTGGAGCGCCGGTTGGTCGCGTCCTGCGGGCCGCCGCCGCCCAGGTTCAGGACCGGCGTGCGGCTGCACCAGGAGATGAACATGGCCATGGCGGCGTGCTGCAGGCCGACGACGTCGTGGAGGCCGGTGGCCATGGGCTTGCCGGTCACCCGTGCGTAGCCGTTGGCGATGGCCACGGCGATCTCCTCGTGGGGGCACAGGATGATCTCCGGGCCGCCGCCGGGGAAGTTGACCAGGGAGTCGTGCAGTCCGCGGTAGCTGGCTCCGGGGTTGAGCGCGATGTACTCGATGCCGAGCTCGCGGAGCATCTCGACCATCAGGTCGGAGCCGTAGACGGCGGCCGAGGCGCGCGCGGGCGCCAGCGGCGAGGATACGGGCTTGGCTTGGCGCTGCATGGCTGCCTCCACTGCTTGCGGTGTCGTACATGAGACGGCGCTGGGCGGTCCACGCCCAGCGCCGTCAGGATGACAAGCCTAGCCCACTGTCATGTGGAGCGAGTGGGCGCCGGAGCGCCTGGACCGGAGCCGGCTATGCGCTCGGCTGGCCCGCTGCCTCTCGCTCGGCCGCGTAGTCGATGATCCGGCCGGTGCCGTGCTCGACCTTGACGGTGTCTTTGACCGAGCCCGAGCGGGTGCCGATCATGACCAGCGGCTTCCCGCCGGTGTTGTGGAGCTGGTAGAAGGAGCCGCCCGTGATGGTCGCGAGCGACCCGGGGCCGAGGACGGCCTTGCCGCCGTCGGGGAAGCTCATGGTGCACTCGCCCTCGACGATCTGGAAGGTCTGGTCCTGGTTGTGGCAGTGCATCTCGTCCTGCTGATCCACCTTGTAGTAGTGGATCCACGCGTGGAACCGGCTCGTGTCGAAGACGTTCTTGCGCCGCTTGGCTTCGTGGGCGAATTTCCGGGTGTCGTAGATCTCTATGGGCATGATGCGCTCCTTTTCGAGAAGGCTCCGATGGACCGGACGTCCCGCGTACTATAACGCGAACCCGCCTCCGGGCACTAGGGCGAGGCGTCGATCAGGATGAATGCGATCCGGCACGGCTCGGTCCCCCGGTTGACCCAGTTGTGCAGGGTTGCCCGCTGCACGAGCACATCCCCCGCCACCAGGTGCACCTCGGCGCCGTCCTCAAGCTCCATGTCGATCTCGCCGGACATGACGACCGCGTAGTCAAGCGTTGGCGTCACGTGCATGTCGGCCGCGTTGCCCGGCTCGAACTCCACGATCCGGAAGATCGAGCCCCGGTGCGCCGGTGGCCGCCCGAGCGCTCGCGCGCCGAGGTCCTCGTCTCCGCTCACGTCGGGCGGGGTGCCGTCGGTGGACCAGAGCAGCACCGAGGAGACCAGCGGCCGGTTGATCCGGAAGTTCGACGCCACGTCGTCGATCCACACCGTCGCCTTGCCGTTCTCGTCATTCGCGGTCACCACGCGGCGGACGTCCAAGCTCATCTCTGTGCCTCCTTCGTGCTCCGGGACTGATGGGTGCCGGTGCAGTTTGCCCAGCAGGCGCGGGCCGGTCAAGGGAGCGCCCCCGCACGCGGGCAGGCGGTGAGGTTGCGTTCGTGGCCGCTCGCCGTACCATGTGCCCACTCGTGGGCGGGAGGTGCCGCCGGGAGGTGGACCGATGGCGATACTCAAGCTCGATGGTCTCGTGCACGGCCACTACGAATGCCGCTCGTTGGACGAGACGCTGCCTATCTTCTCGGACCTGCTCGCCGCCGAGGTGGTCGACCGCCGCGACGGCACGGCCGTGGTCAAGCACCCGAACACAGGCTGGCTGCTCGTCATCCACGAGGGCGGCCCCGACGCGCCGACCAAGCCCCGCGGCAACCACTACGGCTTCCGCGTGGCGGACCACAAGGAGATCGAGGCCGCGTGGGCGTACATCCACGAGCGCCAGGACGACTACGGCATCACGGGGCTCAAGGAGCCCAGCGCCAGCCACTTCGCCTACTCGATCTACCTGGACGAGCCGGGCGGCAATACCCTCGAGCTCGAGTACTACAACCCCAAGGCGGCGGGACACGGCCGCAGGGTCGCCGCCGGACACTGGGGGGAGCAGCTCCCGGCCGAGCGCTTCCCAGGCCGCGGCTACGTGCCCCAGGCACTCAGCCACGGCACGCTGCAGACGAGCGACAAGGAGGCGAGCAACCGCTTCTACACGGAGGTCTTGGGCCTCTCGATCGTCGGTGGCGGGCACTACTCCACCTACATCGCCCACGCCGACACGCCCTGGTACGTCGTGGTGCTGCCGGCGGAGGAGCGGAGCTACCTCGCGCCGGTGAACCGCTACACGCTCAAGGTCGCTTCGTCCGAGGAGGTGCAGGAGGCGCACGGGACCTTCTCGGCGCGCGGCAAGGAGCTGGGCGTCACCGAGGTCTGGGACCTCGAAGCCCGGGGCAAGGACGACGCCTCGTTCATCTTCGCCGACATGGACCGCAACTGGTGGGAGGTGACCTCCGCCGCGTGGCCGCTCCCCTGAGGCTCCGCCCGGCCCTGAGGACTTAGAGGTCGAAGCCGTAGAGCTTGGACACGTTGTCCCAGACGATCTTGCGCTTGTCCTGCGGGCTCCCGGCGAAGTCGCGCTCGATGAGCGGGCCCGATTCCGGCCAGGTCGAGGCGGCGTGCGGGTAGTCGTTCGACCACATGATGCGGTCCACCCCGATGTCGTCCCGGTACTTGATGCCGACGGGGTCGTCGATGTACGTGACGTGGACCTGGCGCGCGAAGTAGTCGGCCGGCGGCATGGTGAGCTTGGTGGCGAAGCCGCCGCGTCGACTCGGCCCGGTGCCGACGGCTCCGCGCAGGCGCCCGAGCCAGTGCGGCACCCAGCCGACCCCGTACTCGGCGGAGATCACCTGCAGCTCCGGGAACCGCTCCAGGATCCCCGACGCGATGAAGATCGTGAGCGCCTTCTGGATCTCGTGCGGTGCGATGGTCGAGCGCAGCGCCCTGTTCTCGCGGCCGAACTCGTACTTCGGGCGCTCCATGCCCGTCGGCGGGTGGAGGCTCAGGATCATGCCCAGCTCCTGGGCCTTCGCCCAGAAGACGTCGTAGAGGTCCAGGTGGTAGGGCTGCTCCTCGGGCGGGGTGACCCAGATCATGGCGCCGCTGAGGCCCATGCGGGCGCACCGCTCCAGCTCCTTGGCGCCCAAGCCCGGGTCGTAGAGCGAGATCAGCGCGAGCCCTTTGAGGCGGTCAGGGGCGTAGCGGCAGTACTCGGCGAGCCAGTCGTTGTACACGCGGAAGCACTCGCGCTGGAGGCCCGGGTCCTTCAGCCAGAAGAGGCGGAACCCGAGGGTCGTGTAGAGCACCTCGCCGGCGACGCCGTCGACGGCCATGTCCTCTAACCGCGCGGCCGGGTCCCATCCGCCGGGCCTGGCGTCGCCGTAGCCGCCCGATTTCATGAACTCGACCTTCTCCTCCTCGGTGCGGGTCTTGCCGCCGGCGATCCCGACGGCGAGGTCGTGCGCCGGGTAGCCCTCGTAGACCCACCACGCGCCCTCCACGCCGTCGTAGACCGGCTCCATGTGCGGCGCGCGGTCGCGGAGCTTCGTGTCCATGCGCTCCGTCCAGAGATCCAGCGGCTCGCTCATGTGGGAGTCCGACGAGATGTACGGCAGCTCTGCCATTTGCGTGTCCCCTTCCCTCACGTCCATGTGCCGCTGCAACACTATCAGGGCTGGAGATCAAAGAGGACGCCGATTGACGAGCGGTGGGCCCGCGCGTAGCGTACCCGCTGGCTGGCTTCGCGCACCGACATGAGCGCCGGCCGCCCCGAGGAGGCCCACCATGCCCGACCCACGACCCGCCATCGACCCGAGCGCCGGCGGAGCCGCCGTCGCCGGAGAGCAGCGTATCTCCGCGGACTCGCACATGGCGGAGCCGCCCGATCTGTGGGAGACGCGCCTCCCGGCGGGGCTGCGCGACCGCGCGATGCGCTTCCCGAAGAACGTGCTCTACGAGACGAACCACCACCTGCGCGCGGGCGGCTGGGACCCCCACGAGCGGCTGCGCGACTTCGCCCTCGACGGCGTCAGCGCCGACGTGCTGTTCCCGACCTACGCCAAGCAGGCCTGGCTCCTGGGCGACCCGGCGCTGGAGGAGGCCCACATCCGCGTCTACAACGACTGGATGATCGAGTTCTGCGCCGTCGCTCCGCAGCGGTTGTGGGGGCTCGCCATGATCTCGATGTGGAACGGCGCCCACGGTGCCGCCGAGCTCGAGCGATGCGTCAAGGCCGGGCTCCGTGGCGCCGACATCTGGATCGGCCCCCCGGACGAGCTCCCCTTCAGCTCGTTGCACTACGAGCCGCTGTGGGCGATGGCCGAATCCCTCGGTGTGCCCGTGAACCTGCACATCAACACCGGCCCGAACGCACTCCGCGGCAACGAGCGCGGGAACCGCTCCAAGCTGCTGCCGCCGCAGGTCTCGAAGCTCGACTGCATGCAGGCCCTGGGTCACATCATCGGGTCCGGCGTGCTGGAGCGTCACCCCGGCCTCAACATCGTCATCGCCGAAGCAGGGATGGGCTGGCTGCCGTTTTTCGCCCAGGAGTACGACTACTACTTCTTCTCCCGCAACGAGGCCGGGCGCTCGGCGATCCCGCGGCCGCCGAGCGAGTACATCTTCGAGCGCAAGCAGGTGTGGGCCACTTTCATCAGCGACCGCGTCGGCGGGCACATGGCGGAGCGCTACGGCCAGGACACCTTCATGTGGTCCAACGACTACCCGCACCCCGCCTGCACGTGGCCTATATCGGACGCCATCATCCAGCAGGACCTGGGCCACCTCACCGTGGAGGCCCGCGTGGCCGTCACGTGCACCAACGCCGCCCGGCTCTACAACGGCGGCGTCCTGCCACCGGCCGCGGACCCACCCGGCGAGCACCAGGGGTTGGAGCGGTGGAACACGGACCATGTTGCGCCAGCGATGGCCCTCGCGGACGCTCTGCGCGGGACCTAGAGCGGGCTTCGGCGCCCGCGCCATCTCGGCAGGACGTTCGGGTTCAGCGCGGAGGCGGGCATCTCGCCGCCCTGCGCACCCGGTCTCGGTCGCCGCCATCGCGTGGGGCGTCAGGATGACCACCGCGGCGTCTCATCCGCCATCGTGAGCGCCCTCCCGAGGCTCCGCTCCGCTGCCGCCGGAGTGTAGTCCATCCACGGTCCGCCTTGACAGGGCCGCGCCTGGTGGCCTGCCCTCACGCGCACGCCCGGGCGTGCGCGTGAGGTGATAAGCTGCGGGAACGGTGTGCTCCGACGCACCGGATCGCCGGCTGAACCGGTCCTTGAGGGAGGGGTGCATGGTTACGGCAAGACCCACGGATCCGGACCCCGAGAAGCAGGCGGCACTCGTCCGCCTCGACGTCTACACCGACTGGCGCGACCGCGAGGACGTCCCCAAGGTCGGGGGCATCTACATCAAGAGCATGTTCGACGTCGAGGTCGACCTCTGGCCGCGCAAGGGCGACGGCGTCAAGGGCGCCCTCATCTATCTCGACGGCGACGACGACCAGGACGAGCACATCGTCGAGCTGCCGCCGGGGGGCTCGACCGCACCGATGCGGCACATGTACACCGAGACGATCTATGTCCTCTCGGGGCACGGCTCGACCTCGGTGTGGCACGAGGGCGGCGAGAAGCAGACCTTCGAGTGGGGCCCGCACAGCTACTTCGTGCTGCCGACGAACGCCTCCCACCAGTTCTTCAACGCCAGCATGTCGCAGCCCGCGCGGTGGTTCGCGGTCACCGACCTCCCCGCGCTCATGCGGAACTGGCTCAGCGAGGACTTCGTCTTCGAGAACAACTACGAGTTCAAGGACCGCTTCACCGGCGCGCCCGACTACTTCAACGCCGAGGCGACGCTCTGGCGCGGCCGGGTGTGGGAGACCAACTTCATCCCGGACGTGAAGAAGCTGCCGCTGTACGAGTGGAAGAGCCGCGGCGGCGGCGGCACCAACGCCTTCATGATCATGGGCAGCGGCATGGCCGAGTCCCACATGTCGCGGTTCGAGCCCGGCCACTACAAGAAGGCCCACCGCCACGGCCCCGGCGCGCACCTCTACATCACCGAGGGCGTCGGCTACGTGCTGACCCAGCGGGAGGAGGAGGAGCGGATCCGCTGCGACTGGCAGGAGGGCAGCCTGTACCTCTCGGGCGCGGGCGCAGGCCTGTGGCTCCACCAGCACTTCAACGTGGGCGAGACGCCAGCCACGTACCTGGTCCTGGGCCAGGGCATCTCCCGCAAGTACGCACGGGACCGGTGGCAGGCCAGCGAGTCCACGGTGCTGCGCGGCGGCGAGGTCAGCGCCAAGGCCGGCGGCCACCAGACCGAGTACGAGGACGAGAACCCGGAGATCCACCGCATCTTCGAGGAGGAGCTCAAGAAGCGGGGCCTCGTCTGTCACATGAAGAACATGGTCCCGTGGTGCGAGGGGGAGGCGGGCGCCGAGGCGGCCCACGCCCACTTCGAAGACGAGCACACCGGGAACGAGTAAGCCGGAGCCGGTCTTCCAGCAACCGACCGAGATCACAGGACCGAGCGGAGCCCTTTTACTCCTGGGGTCCGCTCGGTGCTGCGTCACCCCACAAGCGGTGTGGAGCAACCGATGCACGACGACCCAGGCGAGCACGATCACGACGGCGACGACCTGTACGAGCAGGAGGAGGAGCACCCCCTCTGGAAGCTCGATACGATCACGCTCACCAGCGTGGGCATCGACGTCGGCACCGCGACCTCGCAGATCATCTTCTCGAAGCTCGTGCTCCGCAGGCTCGGCCTGGAGCTCTCCAGCCGCTTCGTCGTCGTCGAGCGCACGACCCTCTACCGCTCGCCCGTCTGGTTCACGCCGTATACGCCCAACCGTGAGCGCATCGACGACGACGCCCTCGGGCAGCTCGTCGCCACGGCCTACGCCGACGCGGGCATCGCGCCGGACGGCGTGGATACGGGCGCCATCATCCTGACCGGCGAGGCGATCCGGCGGGACAACGCCCGCGCCATCGCGGACCTGTTCGCCGAGCGGAGCGGCAACTTCGTCTGCGCGAGCGCCGGCCACAACTTCGAGGCGCTGCTGGCCGCCCACGGCTCGGGCGCCGTGGCGCTCTCCGCCAAGCGGGGGTGCCGCGTGCTCAACGTCGACATCGGAGGCGGCACGACCAAGCTCGCGGTGGCCGAGCGTGGCCGCGTGCTGGGCACCGCGGCGCTGCACGTCGGCGGCCGCCTGATGGCGACCGACGAGGCCGGCGCCATCACCATCCTCGAGCCGGGAGGACAGACCCTCGCCGCTCAGGCAGGCTTGGCCTGGAACCTCGGCGACAAGCCGCCGGCCGAGGAGATCGAGCGCGTGGCGGTCCACATGGCCTCGGCCATCCTGGCGCTGATCCGCGACGAGAAGCCGGCCGCCGAGATAGCGGCGCTCTGGCTCACGGAGCCGCTTGAGGGGCCGAAGGAGTACGACGCGATCGTGTTCTCCGGCGGCGTGGGCGAGTACGTCTACGGCCAGGAGCCGGCATCCTTCGGGGACCTCGGCGCAGCGATGGGGGCCGCGCTCCGGGCGCGGATCGCCGACGGCGCGCTCTCCTGGCCGCTCGAGGCGGCGGCGGAGCGCATCCGCGCCACGGTCATGGGCGCCTCGCAGTACACCGTGCAGGTGAGCGGCAACACGCTCTATCGCTCGGCCGACGTGCTGCTCCCGCGCAAGAACCTCCAGGTGCTGCGGCCCGACGTCGACCTGAGCGGGGACATCGACCCGGAGGCCGTCGCGGCGCGGGTGCTGCACCACTTCCGCACCTTCGACCTCGAGGAGGGAGAGGCGGAGGTCGCGCTGGTGTTCCGGTGGGACGGGCCGCCCGCCGCGGCTCGGATCGCCGCCTTCTGCCGCGGGCTGATCGCCGGTCTGCCCGGCACGATCAAAGGCGGAAAGCCCATCTACCTCGTGTTCGACCGCGACCTGGGGGGGCTCGTCGGCACGATCCTCAAGGACGACTTCGGCCTTGGGAACGACATCCTGTCCATCGACGGGATCGAGCTACGAGACTTCGATTACATCGACCTGGGGACGGTGCTGGAGCCGTCGGGGACCGTGCCGGTGACGGTGAAGTCGCTGGTCTTCCAGATGTAGCCGCTCGTCCGTGCGGACCGCCCACGGCCTCAGCCACAAAGAAGCCGCCAGGACAACGAGTCCTGACGGCTTCTTTGTACCGCTCAGTCGGCTACTTACAGAGTCCGTTGGCCGGAGTGGCGCCATCCCAGGTCAGCGTACCTGCGCTCACATCGGTGACGGTTGTCTCGTAGCAGCCCGATGCGGCATTGTTGAGCGTGAAGGTCAGTGTCCCCGCCTCGCCCGTGGTCCCCGTGCCTGAGGCGACGAAACTTCCGTCGCGGAACAGGTCGATGGTCACGGAAGCATTGGAGGCCGGGTTGCCCAGGTCATCCACAAGGGCCACGGTGATGAGCAGGTGCTTATCGCGGTTCTTTCCGCCGCTAGTCGCGTAGGTGATCGAGCCAACGCTCACGGTTGAGGCTTCAGCAGGCGCCGCAGCGGTGACGAAGGTGTAGTAGCTCTCGCCATTGTCATCAGTGGAGGGGTTGCCGCTACTGTCGGTGGACTGCACCTCGTAGTAGTAGGTTGTCCCGGTGGTCAGCCCGCTCAGGCCCACGAGGTGGCTGGTCACCAGGCCAGTCACCGAGGCGTTGGACCCCAGGGCCGTGGTGGTGCCGTAGTTCACGACGCTGTCGCTGGCCTCGTCGGTGTCCCAGGTGATGTCGGCCGAGGTATCGGTGATATTGCCGGCTGCCACGTTGGAAATCACCGGCCCAGTCGTATCTGCCGCAGCGGTGGTGAAGGTGTAGTAGCTCCCGCCATTATCATCGGTGGCGGAGTTGCCGCTGCTGTCCGTGGATTGCACCTCGTAGTAATAGGTCGTCTCGGCGGTCAGCCCGCTCAGACCCACCAGGTGGCTGGTCACCAGGCCACCCACCGAGGCGTTGGACCCCAGGTCCGTGGTGGTGCCATAGTTCACGACGCTGTCGCTGGCCTCGTCCGTGCCCCAGGTGATGTCAGCCGAGGTGTCGGTGATATTGCCGGCTGCCACGTTGGAGATCACTGGCCCAGCAGTGTCGGGCTCGGCTGCCGTGTCGCCGACGTTCAGGAGGGGCTCGGCGTGGCCATCGGTGTCGCCGGTGAAGCCGTCGGCGTCGCCCTGGGGCGTCCCCGCGGCGATCAGGGCATCGCGTACCGCGGCGGCCCCCGCCCCATCGGCAACCGTGCCGCTGGCGGCGATGTACAGCGCCGCAGCGCCAGCCGCGTGCGGCGAGGCCATGCTGGTGCCGCTGATCGTGTTGTACCCTCCGTCGTTCCACGTCGAGAGGATGCACACGCCGGGCGCGGCGATCTCGATCAGCGAGCCGTCGTTGCTGAAGGTGGCGAAGGTGTCGTCGGAGCCAGCGTCGCTCCGGCAGGTCGTTGCGGCCAGCGCACCTCCCTGGCCGTCGAAGTCGGCGATGGCCGAGACGGTGATCACGTCCGGGTGGTTGGCCGGGCTGTAGCCCGCGGCGTCGCTCCCGCTGTTGCCCGCTGCCACCGTGTACACGACGCCCGCGGCGACCGAGCCCGCGATGGCGGCATCGAGCGCCGCGCTGTCACACGCGCAGCCCAGGCTCATGTTGGCGACGTCGATCTGGTCTGCGTTGGCGGTCACCCAGTCGATGCCGCCGACGATCCAAGACATCCATCCGGAGCCGCTGTTGTCCAGCACCCGCACGGCCCAGAGGCGGGCGCCCGGGGCAACGCCCACGACGCCGATGCCGTTGTCCAGGGCCGCGGCGGTGCCCGCGACGTGCGTGCCGTGGCCGTTGCCGTCGTCGCCGCCCCCCTTGCAGCCGCCGCCGAAGGGTCCGCCCCTGGCGCAGTTGATGGATGCAACGACGTTCAGGTCGGGATGATCGAGGTCGATCCCGGTATCGATGATCGCGATGTCGACGTCCACCCGGTCGTCGGCGCCGTCGATGTTGGCCGTCGAGCTCAGCGCGGCGTCGATGCGGTCGACCCCGGTCGGGAGCTCCTGAGCGAATGCCTTGACGATCTGGTTGCGCTCGATGAACGCGACGCGGGGGTCGCTCTCGATGGCTGCCACCCGGCCCGGCGGGACGATGAAGGAGGCGCCGTTGAGGGCCTGGCTGTAGACGAACTCACGGACGAGGCCGTGCGCCTGGGCCAGGTCCTGAGACGCGGCGTCAGCGTCGACGCCGTCGTTGAAGACCACGATGTGCGTCGCCGGGCCTCGGTCGGTGGGTGGACCTGCGGCGGCGGTCACGCCGCTGAGCGCCAGCGCCACCATGAGCACACCGGCGATGGTGATGAACAATCGCATCCGTCCCTGACCTGCTCTCCGCATCATCCACACCTCTCGATACCCTTCCGATCCCGGCTCACAGCGCAGGCTTGCGCCAGGCCGCTCCTATGCTATCCCCTCTCCCTATAGCGTTGTCAACGCACTATCGGGCCGTCGGGGCGCGATGCATTGGCCCGCGGGGCACTAGCCCGCCTTGCCCGCGTCCATCATGGCAATCGTCTCATCGGCCGTCCGCACGCGTGCCATCACCGGGAAAACGCGCTCCATGTACTGCGCCATGGTGTCCTCGAGCGAGTCGGAGCAGCAGTCGCGGACGATGACGAGGTTGAAGTCGAGGTCCCGCGCGCTGTAGGCCGTGCTGCCGATGCCGATGCGCGTCGAGCCGCCGCACAGCACGATGGTGTCCACGCCGCGCGTCCGGAGGCTCAGCTCCAGGCTCGTCTGGTGGAAGGCGCTCCACCGGTGCTTCTTGATGACGTAGTCCTCCGACTTCGGCGCGAGCGCGTCGATGACCTGGATCTCCTTGCTGCCGGAGACCATCGCCCGGCGCACGCCTCCCGCACCGTGCTCGGGGTCGGGCCAGGGTTCGAGGCCGTAGCCCGTGTCCGTATACAGGGTGGCTGCGTCCGCGCCGTCGGGACGGTGGTCGGCCATGGCGAAGAAGACAGGGATGCCGTGCGCGTCGGCCGCTTCCCGCAGCCGCACGCAGTTGAGCACGAGGGGCTCATCGTTGGTGTGGTACTGGTTCAGCATGTCGAAGAACAGGAGGGCCGTCTTGTCCGGGTCGAGCGCCTTGTAGCTCATCGTCTTCTCCTTTGGCTGCGTTGCGTAGCTTCGGTGGCCCCGGCCCGCGACTATGCGGCCCACGCGCCGATCTGCCGCGCGATGAACGAGCGCATGATCTCGATGGCGCGGTCGGACTCGGGGCCTGCCTGGCGGGCGAACTGGTGGGCCATGCCGGGGAACCATTCGAGCTGGACCGAGCCCCCCGCCGCGGTGTAGGACTCCTCGAACATCAGCGGTACGTTGTTCGGTATGTTGTCGTCGGTGTCACCCTGGATGATGAGGACGGGCGGCAGGCGGACGGGCTCGCCCCGCTCGAGGATCATCTGCGGGTTGGCCTGCTTCATGGCCGCGGTCGTCAGGAAGTAGGCCTCGGCACGCTTGGCCCTCTCGGGGGTCCCGTCGCTCCGGTCGTAGAAGTAGCGGGTGTAGGGGTCGAGCACGGAGCAGATGGCGATCACATAGGCCACCGAGGCGTCCACGCCCTCCCCGCCGTCGAGGGGGAGCGCGGCGTAGGCCGGGTCGTCGGGCCGCATGGCGTTGAGCATCATCGTGTGCCCGCCGCTCGAATCGCCCGCACCGCCGAAGCAGGCGGGGTCGATCCCGAAGTCGTCCGCGTGGAGCTTGAGCCAGCGTACCGCGTAGTTCGTGTCCTGGACCTGCGCGGGATAGGGGTGGTCGGGCGCGCGGCGGAACTCGATGGCTGCGACGACCATGCCGCACTCGGCGAGCGCGCGGTCGATGCGCTCGTTCCCCGCGCGGTCGCCCACGTTCCACGCGCCGCCGTGCACCCGCACGAGAGCCGGGAACGGGCCGCCCGCCCCCGGGGCATCGTGACGCGGGCTGAACACGGTCATGGGCAGCGGCGTCCGCCCATCGTCGCGGTAGACGACCTCGGTGGACTCGACCTCGAAGCGCGCGGCCGGGTCGTAGGTGAGCTTGCTCTGCTGGACCAAACGAAGCCTCCAGTACGGGTCCGCTGATGCCTCGCGTCGCGGGGAGCGTACCCGCAACCGCCCCGCCCTGTCGAACCGCGCTTGTGGGCCGGCCGTCCCGGCGCTAGCCTGTGCGGGCCGCGCCGGCACGCTCGGCGCGCGCTCGGGGAACACCATCGCAACGCTCCGGCTCAACCGAACCATGCGGGCCATCGCACCGCTCTACGCCTCCGCGCTGATCTCGGGGCTGGGGTTCGCGATGGTGCTGCCCGCGATACCGGTGTTCGTCACGGAGTTCGACGTCTCGGTGGGCGCGGCCGCGCAGGTCATCACCGCGTTCGCCCTCGGCCGGTTCGTGGGGACGCCTGCCAGCGGCTTCTTGGTGGACCGCTTCGGCTCGCGGAGGACGATGATCGCGGGCCCGGCCATGGTGGGGCTGGCGGCCGTCGCGGCAGCGCTCGTCCCGGCGTTCGCGGTAGTGCTCGGCGCGATGTTCGTGATCGGGGCTGGCGACGTGATCTGGGCGATCGGCCGTGAGATCGCGGGGATCGACCTCGTGCCCCTGCGGCAGCGGGGGCGGCTGATGAGCGGCTTCCACGGCATCCACTCGGGCGGGATGGCGATGGGGCCGCTGGTGGGTGGCATCCTGACCGAGCGGGTCGGGTATCAGGCGATCTTCGTCGTGTTCGCGGCGCTCGCACTCGTGGCCGTCGTCCTCGGGACCGTCGCACACGAGGCGTATCCATCGCGTGGCGGGGCGCCCGCGCCGCGCCGGGCCACGACGCTGCGCAGCATGCTCTCGCCGGTGCGGCGCGTCGAGGCGATGGTGGGGCTGTTCAAGCAGATCGAGCGTCCGCTGCGGGCAACCTACGCGGTGCTGGTGTTCGCGACCTTCAGCAGCTTCGTGTTCCGCCTGACGCTCCAGGCGATGCTGCCGCTCTACGCGGGCTCGCAGCTTGGCTTCTCCCCGGCGCAGATCGGCCTCCTGTTCTCGATATCGGGGATCGTGATCTTCTCGATGATCGTGCCGGCGGGGTTCGTCATCGACAAGATAGGGCGCAAGTGGGCGACGGTGCCGAGCACGGGGCTGCCCGCGCTGGCGTTCGTGCTGCTCCCCTTCTCGGACACGTTCCTCCAGCTTGCGGTGCTGGTGTCCGTGATGGGCGTCGCCAACGGGCTGTCGCTGGGCTCGCTCGCGACGTCGACGTACGACGTCGTGCCGGCCGCTGCGCGAGGGCGGCTCCAGGCCGCGCGGCGAACGATCGCGGAGGTGGGGGCCGTCGGCGCGCCGCTGGTGGGCGGCATCCTCGCCAATGCGTTCAATCCTGGCGTGCCCTTCATCGCCTACGCCCCGATCCTGCTCGCAGGCTCCCTGCTGCTGGCATTCGTCGGACGCGAGACCCTGGTGAAACCGGGAGCGCAGGGTTCAGGGGCGTAGACTGCGCGTCCGGAGCCGTCCTTCGACAGGCTCAGGATGAGCGGGGTTGAGGAGCATAGGCGCACAGCCAAGCGAGAGGATATGCCCGGCAAGGCGGCCGCAGCAGCGCGTGCCGCTTCAGTCCGGAGCCGGAGCGAGAGCGTAGGCGCATAGTTTTGGAGGACGGCGATCGTGGAGACCGAACGCATGGGGCGGTGCGCGCTGCTGGCGTGGGAGCACGCGGTCGAGGCGCGCCCCGGAGGGCGCATCGAGCGGCCCGGCGTGATGACGGGGCACCTGCTGCTCGGGGTGCTGAAGGAGCCTGCGTGCGCCGGCGGCTTGATGCTTGCGAAGATGGGGATCGACCTTCCCGTCGTCCTCGCGCACACGGAGTTCGTCATGCTGCACGGGAGGAGCGTGGAGGGCGTGGACGTGGCCACGGTCGACTATGCGGGCGTGCCGCACACCAGGGCTGCGCGAACGGTCATGGAGCTTGCGCTCGATGAGGCGGCGCTGTTCAGCGCGACGTACCCGATCGGCACCGAGCACATCCTGCTGGGTCTGCTGCGGGTGCCGGAGGGGATCGGCTGCCGGGTCCTCGGCTTCTTCGGGGTCGACGAGGAGCGGGCGCGGGCGACACGCGACGAGTTCTGGCAGATCCTCCGGGTCCAGGAGTGAGGGTGTGAGGGGAGTGAGGCGGTGGGGGTGAGCCCCTACCCGCCGGGCGTGCTGCGATATGATCGGCGGACGAGAGGCAGGGTGCGAGAGGCTGACGGGAGGGAACCCATGAGTACCACCAACGGACACACGCTGTACCTGGGCACCGGCGACGGGCTGTACCTGGCGGAGCCGGGCGCCAAGGGCTATTCGGCGCGCCTCGCCGGCTTCGCGGGCAGCGGAGGCTTCCGCGCCGCGGTGGTCGTCGACTGCGACGAGCCGGAGACGCTGTACGCGGGCACGACGACCTCGGGCATGTTCCGCAGCCGGGACGCCGGGCGGACGTGGGATGAGATCAACGCGGGGATCGTGCACAAGGCGATCTGGTCCATCGCACAGGACCCGCGCACCGGCACGCTGTTCGTCGGCACGAGCCCGGCGAACGTGTTCGTGAGCGCCGACCGGGGCGATAGCTGGAGCGCGTGCGAGGGGCTGGAGCGGATCCCGACGACGAAGGGATGGACGGGCCCCGTGCCGCCGCACGTGAGCCGTCTGAAGTCCCTGGCGCTCACCGCGGAGGATCCGCTGGCGGTCTACGGCGCCATCGAGGAGGGCTGGGCGGTCCGGAGCCTGGACGGCGGGAAGACGTGGGAGCAGATCGACAACGGCGTGGACCACGACGGCCACGGCATCGCCGTGAGCGCCGAGGAGCCCGAGGTGGTGGTGGCGAGCACGGGCAAGGGTATGTTCCGCAGCGAGGACCGTGGGGCGCACTTCGAGCCCGCGAACGAGGGGCTCGATGGCCGTCGGTACACCTCCTCGCCGCTGGTCGGGCACCCCGACCGGCCGGGACTGCTGCTGTCGGCGGTGACGGCGGCGGGCCCTGGGAGCTGGATGACCCGCCCCGCCGGCGGAGAGTCGGCCTTCGCGCGCAGCGAGGACGGCGGGCGCACCTGGCGCGTCTCGGCCGAGGGCTTGCCGCAGCCGTGCGTGGCGGTTCCCCGTGGGCTCGCGGCCGCGGCCGACGACCCGGACCTGTGGTTCACGGGCATGACGGACGGCACGGTCTGGATGAGCCACGACGGCGCCCGATCGTTCGAGAGGGTGCTCGATGGGCTGCCGCCCGTGATGAGCGTGACCGTGGCAAGGGCATAGCCCTTGACCCACTCGCCAGCGCAGGGCGTGGGTCGAAAGCGGACGTGGCTACGCGCTGGCCGGACCGCTCACATGCCCAGAATGGCGGCCGCAGCAGCGCGTGCCGCTTCAGTCCGGAGCCGTCCTTCGACAGGCTCAGGATGAGCGGATTGAGAGGGCAGGCGCACAGTCAGGCGAGCGTGCGCCTTGCAGGACGGCCGGAGCAGCGCGTGCCGCTTCAGTCCGGAGCCGTCCTTCGACAGGCTCAGGATGAGCGGATTGAGAGGGCAGGCGCACAGTCAGGCAAGCGTGCGCCTCGCAGGACGGCCGGAGCAGCGCGTGCCGCTTCAGTCCGGAGCCGGAGCGGAGCGTAGGCGCACAGTTTTGGACACGCACAGCTCAGGAGACGCGATGACATCGACGAACGACGAGCACCCCGGCATCGGGCCTGGGCTTGGGCGGCTTGAGGGGCGCGTGGCCGTGGTGACGGGCGCCGATAGCGGTATCGGGCGGGCCACCGCGCGGCTGTTCGCGCGCGAAGGGGCCAAGGTCGTGTGCGTGGACCGGCTGGAGAGTGGAGAGCCGCGCGTCGACCGGCTGATCGAGGCCGACGGCGGGCAGGCCGTGTTCGTGAAGGGCGACGTGGCCGAGCGCTCGACGAACGAGGCGATGGTCGCGATGGCGCTCGAGCGCTTCGGCGACCTGCACGTCGTCTTCCTGAACGCGGGCACGGGGATACGGAAGCGCATCCACGAGCTGTCCGACGAAGAGTGGAACCACGTCATAGATACCAACCTGCACGGCGTGTACCACGGCGTCCGGGCCGCCCTGCCCCACTTCATGGAGGCCGGCCGCGGGAACATCATCGCGACCGCGTCGAGCTACGGCATCATCGCCTCGGCCCGCTATCCCGCGTACTCGGCCACGAAGGCTGCGATCGTGAACCTGACGCGCGCGATGGCGATCGACTACGGCCCCGAGATACGCGTCAACTGCGTCTGCCCCGGACCGACGGACACGCCGCGGATCCGGGAGCTCCCGCCGCGGCCGCGGTTGCTCACCGATGAGCAGAAGGCGCGCGCAGGGCAGTCGGTCCCGGCGATGCACCGGATGGCCAGGCCCGAGGAGATCGCCTACGCCGTGCTGTTCCTGGCATCGGACGAATCGTCGTTCGTGACGGGGCACGCGCTCGTGGTGGACGGCGGGCAGACCGCGACCGCGACCAGCGTTAGCTCGTAGACGCGGCGGCACGGTGTAGAATCCCGGCGCGATGCCCCCGCTCATCGAAGCCCACGACCTCTCCAAGCACTACGGCTCGACCATTGCCCTCGACGCGGTCAACTTCGAGGTGCACGAGGGCGTGACCGGGCTGCTCGGTCCCAACGGCGCTGGGAAGAGCACGGCCATCAAGCTGTTCCTGGGGTTGATCCGGCCCACGAGTGGCTCGGCCGAGGTCCTGGGCAAGCGGCCCTACGACTCGGTGGAGAGCCGCTCCCGGCTCGGCTACATGCCCGAGACCGAGACCGTGCCGTCCAACATGAACGCGTCCGAGTTCCTCATGCACATGGCGCAGCTCAGCGGCCTGCCGCCGGCCCACGCGCGCACCCGCGCAGCGGACATCCTGCGGCACGTTGGCCTCGACGAGGAGCGCTACCGCCTGATCGGCGAGTACTCGACGGGCATGAAGCAGCGCGTCAAGCTCGCGCAGTCGCTGGTGCACGACCCGGTGCTCGTGCTGCTGGACGAGCCGACGGCGGGCCTCGACCCCGGCGGGCGCGAGGAGATGCTGGAGCTGATCCGGCGCACCGCGCACTCCTTCGGTATCAGCATGCTGCTCTCGACGCACCTGATGGGCGATATCGAGCGGACGGCCGACCGGGTCATCCTGCTCGAAAATGGGCGTGTCTCCGAGGAGGGCGCGCTCTCGGAGTTCACGCAGGAGACCGAGGACCTGCTGATCGAGGTCGACGACCGAGAGGGGGTGGCGCGGGCGCTGAGCGGACGCGGGGTGCGGGTCATCGAGGAGCCGCAGCAGCTCGTCGTCCAGAACGCGACCGACGCCGACTACGACGCGATCCGCGACGCGGTCGCCGATGTGGGCGCCCGCTTGCGCCGGCTGACCCCGCGCCGCCACACGCTCACGGAGATGTTCCGGAGGCGCGAGGAGTGACGGAAGCACAGGGCGAGGTCTTCGACCTCGGATATCAGCACTACGACGGCCCGCGTGAGGGGCGCTCGCGGGCGCGGCGCGCCATCTTCGAGAACGGCGTGCGCACGGTGCTGGGCCTCGGGCGCGGCCCGCGGGCGAAGATACTGCCGACGGCCCTCTTCATCGCGGCGATGATCCCTGCCCTGGTGCTCGTCATCATCGCGTCGCTCGCCGAGCCCCTGGCCAGCTTCCTGCCCGGCCCCGCCGACTACTACCAGGTCGTCTTCATGATCCTGCTGCTGTTCTCGGCGATCATGGCCCCCGAGCTCCTGTGCGCCGACCGCCGCGACAACGTCATCCACCTCTACCTCGTGCGGCCGCTCACGCCCACCGACTACGTGGTGGGCCGTTACCTCGCCTTCTTCGCGATCGTGCTGGCGATCGTCTACTCCGGGCAGCTCGTGCTGCAGGTCGGGCTGGTGCTCTCGGCCGACAACCCGCTGACCTACCTCCGCGATAGCTGGAGCACGATCTTGCGCATCCTCGCCGCCGGCGTGGTGATCGCGGCGTTCATCGCCGTGATCCCGCTGGCGGTAGCTGCGTTCACGACCCGCCGGGCCTACGCGGCGGCCTTCGTCATCGGGCTGTTCCTGACGTCCACGGCGGCCGCTGCCGCGCTCACGGCGCCGGACTTCGTGTGCGAGGAGATCGAGGTCGATGGACGGATCGTCCACACGGAGTGCCGTCCGAGCGGGGAGGGAGCCCTCACGGGGGAGGCCGCGAAGTGGTTCACGCTGATCGCCCTCGGCGAGATCCCACTCCGGGTCAACGACCTGATCTTCGACCGGGAGAACGACTCCGAGATCGCCCGTGCGGCCGCCGACCTCCCCGATGCGCTCCTCGTCGGCTGGTACCTGCTCTTCACCGCGGGCCCCGGCGCCTTGTTGTGGTGGCGGTACCAGAGGATCCGCATATGACGTCCGGCAACGCAGCCGTCTCGGGGGCAGCCGTCTCGGGGGCGACCATCGAGGTCAACGAGGTCTCCAAGTGGTACGGGAGCGTCGTCGCGGTGAACGAGGTGTCGTTCCAGGTACGCCCCGGCATCACCGGACTGCTCGGCCCCAACGGCGCCGGCAAGACGACGCTGCTCCACATGATGGCGGGCCTCGCGAAGGTGTCAAAGGGCGAGGTGCGCGTCCTGGGACAGCGCCCGCGCTCCAACCCTTCGCTCTACCGCCACATCGGCGTCATGTCGGAGCACGAGGCCGTCTACGAGTTCCTGACGGGGCGCGGGCTCGTCGAGCTCGCGGCACGGCTCCAGGGCGTCGAGGACGTGCGCACAAGCACCGACTGGGCCATCAGCACCGTGAACCTGGAGGACGCGCAGCACCGTCCCCTCGGCACCTACTCCCGCGGCATGCGCCAGCGCATGCGGCTGGCCGCGGCGATGGTCCACGACCCGGAGGTGCTGATCCTCGACGAGCCGCTGAACGGCACGGACCCCCGCCAGCGGATCGAGTTCGAGGACCTGATGCGCTCCATGGCCGAGCGGGGCCGGACCATCCTCATCTCGTCGCACATCCTCGAAGAGGTCGAGAAGCTGGCCGACACGATCCTGCTCATCGTGAGCGGCAAGCTCGCCGCTTCCGGCGACTACCGCGCGATCCGCGAGGCGCTCGACGACCGGCCGTTCACCCTGCGGATCGTGACCGACGACCCGCGGGCGCTCGCCTCGGCGCTGGTGCGTCTCTCGTCGGTGGACTCGGTCGCGGTCGAGACGGACGGCTCCCTGGTCGTGATGAGCAGCAACGTCGCGGACCTCCAGCGCTCCGTCGCGGCACTGGCGCGCGATCTCTCGGTCCGCCTGTACCGCGTCGAGCCGCTGGACGACTCGCTCGAGAGCGTCTTCAGCTACGTGGTGGAGCGCTGATGGGCGCCGTGCTGAGGCTCACGCTGCGTCAGCTGGGGGGCCGGCGGCGCCTGGCGGTCGTGTTCTTCCTGGCCGCGGTGCCGGTCGGCCTTGCCATCCTGCTCAACGCACTGCTGGCCCAGGAGGCGGACTTCACCGACGGCTTCGTCGGGGGCATCATCGACGCCACGATGATCGGCATCGTCCTCCCCATCGTCGTCATGACGCTGGGCACGGCCGCCTTCGGGAACGAGGTCGAGGACCGCACGCTGAACATGCTGGTGCTCAAACCCATCTCACGGCTCTCGATCGTGCTCCCGAAGCTCATGGCATCGGCCATGATCGCCGCGCCGCTGCTCGTGGGCGCCACGGTCGTGATCGTGCTGGTCGCGCTCGGCGATGGCGGTGCGCGCGCGGTGCTCGCCGCCGCTGCTGCGCTCCTCGTGGGGGTCATGACGTACGCGGCCATCTTCACGTGGGCCGGCCTGCTCAGCCCCCACGCGCTCGGCTTCGCGCTGGTCTACGTGTTCCTCTGGGAGACGCTCGTGAACTCGTTCCTGCCCGGCGCCCGCTATGCGAGCGTCCGGGGCTACACCGTCGGCGTCCTGCACGGGCTGGACGATACGACCTTCGCGAGCCTGGGGGAGAATGCCATCGACCTGAGCTGGGCGCTCGCGCTTGCGGGCCTGACCATCGTCGTCTTCACGCTGCTCACCGTGCGGCGGCTCAAACGCATGGACGTGCCCTAGGCGGCCCTACGCGCGGGCGCTGGCGATGGCCGCGCCCTCCACCAGCGCCCCGAGCTTCGCCCACGCGATGTCGCCATTCACCCGCGAGCCTCCCGCGAAGGTCGACAGGCCGCAGTCCGTACCCGCGATGACGTTCTCGCGGCCAACCACGCCCGTGTAGCGCTCGATGCGCTGCGCGACGAGCTCCGGGTGCTCGATGAAATTCGTCGTCGTGTCGATCACGCCGGGGATCAGCACCTTGCCCTCCGGCAGCTTCACGCTCTCCCAGACCTTCCACTCGTGCTCGTGGCGGGGGTTGGCCGCCGGGAAGGAGATGCCCTGCGGGCGGGCGAGCAGCACCAGGTCGATGATCTCGGCCAGCGGCACGTCCTTGTGGTGCGGCCCCTCGCGGTTCCCCCAGCACAGGTGCATCCGGATGCGCTCCGGCGGGATATCTGCCAGCGCGTGGTCCAGCGCATCGAGGTGCTGCGCCACGACGCCCCGGAACTCTTCGGGCGTGAGGCTCGCGAAGACCGTGTTCCGGCCGGAGGCGAGGTCTGGGCAGTCGACCTGGACGATGAAGCCGGCTGCGGCGATGGCCTCGTACTCGTCCTTCATCACATCGGCCAGCGCGTAGAGGTACGCCTCGTGGGTCGGGTAGTACTCGTTGGACAGGAACCGGGTGATGACGCCGGGCGAGGCGGCCGTCATGAAGGCTTCCTGGACGTCGGCGTGCTCCACGGCGGCCCTGAGGTTCTCGATGTCGCGGCCCACGGCGTCCCAGTCCCTCCAGGCGATGGGCCCGGTGCAGGTGGGGCGCTCCACGGAGTCGCTGTTCCGGGCCGCGGTGAAGCTCGGGAAATCGGCGACGTCCGAGGGGAGGCCGTCGCGGCTCTGGGTCGTGCCGTCGAAGCCGGAGAGCCGGTCCTTCACGTAGGTCGCGTAGCTGGGCTTGGACTGCTCGCCGTCGCTGACCACGCCCAGGCCCAACGCGGCCTGGCGGTCCACGGCGTCCGCGACGGCCCCGGCGGCGGCCTGGTCGAAGGCGGCGCGCTGCTCCGGGCCGCCCTCGCGCTCGGCGAGCAGGCCGAGGAGGGCTTCGGACCGCGGCAGGCTGCCGGTGTGGGTGGTGAGGACCGCGTGCTCGCTGCGCTTCATCGACCGCTCCCTGGATGCGAGTTGGTGGTTGGTGGTTGCCATGATAGCGTCCCGGCCAGCGCCCAGCCGGTGTCTCTGTCAGCGGCGTTCTGCGCTGGCGAGTAGGTGCGGGGCTGTGCCCTGCTTGCCGCTCGGTTGCGCGCGACCTATGATGGCCCGGCCGTCAACAGACCCTCAGCCGTCAACAGATCCCCAGGAGGAAGAGCCCCATGGCATCGAAGGACACCGTGGTTGGCGTGGGCATCATCGGTCTCGGAGGAGCCTCCGGCGCGATGATCCCGAAGTTCGCCAAGAACCCCCATTACAAGCTGGCCGCGGCCGGCGACATCGACGAGGAGATCCTGGGCCGGTTCCACAAGGACTATCCCGAAACCGAGGTCTTCACCGACGCGGCCGGGCTGGTGGCGTGCAAGGACGTGGACCTGGTCTACATCGCGACGCCCACCAAGTTCCACACCGAGCACGCCCGGATGGCGCTCGATGCCAAGAAGCACGTGCTCATCGAGAAGCCGATGACGGTGGACATCGCCGGCGCGCAGGAGATGATCGCCACGGCGGAGCGCAACGGCGTGCTGCTGGGCGTGAACGTGAAGCACAGCTTCGAGCCGCGCGTCCTGCGGCTGCGGCAGATGGCACGCGACGGCGAGCTTGGCCGCCTGCGCATGATCAACCACTGGCGCTTCCAGGACTGGCTCTACCGCCCGCGGACGCCCGAGGAGCTGACCCCGGAGGTCGGCGGCGGCATCCTCTGGCGCCAGGGCCCCCATCAGTTCGACATCATCCGGACCATCGCCGGAGGCATGGTGCGCTCGCTGCGCGGCACGGCCGACACCTGGGACCCGGCCCGGCGCGTGCCCGGCGCGCACGCGGCCTTCCTCGACTTCGAGGACGGCGCGCTGGCCACGGCGGTCTATTCGGGCTACGACCACTTCGACTCGCGTGAGCTGGTCTCGCTCGGGGTCTCGCCGGACCGCGCGAACCACGCGTCCGCGCGCCGGGAGCTGCGCGAGGCGCCGAACGCGGAGTGGGAGGCCAACGCCGCGCGCGACGAGCGCTACGGGGGCGGGCGCCCCGGCGGCAGCGGGTCGGGCGCTGGCTTCCCGTCCATGGGCTGGATCATGGGCGGCCCGATGATCGTGAGCTTCGACCAGGGCGACGTCCGCCTCAGCGAGGACGGCCTGACCGTGTACGGCGACGAGAAGATCTACGAGATACCCCTGGGAGAGAAGGGCAAGGACGGGCGTGACGGGCGCATCGAGAGCTACTACGAGGCCATCGCCCACGACCGGCCGCTGCCCGCCGACGGCAGCTGGGGGTTGGCGACCCTCGAAGTGCTCCTGGCGATCGAGGAGTCGGGCCGCGAGCGCAAGGAGATCTTCCTCCATCACCAGACTCCAACCGTGGACTGAGGGGGCATATGGCACGCACGTACCGATACATCTCCGGTGACTCGCACGTGGAGGTCGACTCCAAGCGCTGGGTGCACCGCGTGGACGCGAAGTACCGCGACCGCGCACCGCGCGTCGAGCGGCTGCCGAACGGCGCCGACGCGTGGGTGATCGAGGGCTCGCGCCCACGCGAGGTCTCGTCCGACCTCTACGGCGGCAAGGGGCGCGACGTCTGGGAGCCCTTCGGCCAGACCTACGACGCGACCGCCGGGACGGGGCCGGGGGAGCAGCGCATCCAGGAGCAGGACCAGGACGGCGTCGACGCCGAGGTCCTGTTCCCCGGCCAGGTGTCCGGCCCCCGGTTCTGGCGCAACATCCCCGACGACGATGCCTACAAGGCAGTCGTTCGGGGCTACAACGACTGGCTCGCCGAGGAGTACTGCGCCGTCGACCGCGACCGGCTCCTGGGCTTGGGCGTGATGCCGTGGACGAACGTCGACGACGTGATCGCCGAGATGGAGCACAGCCGCGAGACCGGCCTGCGCGGTGTGCTGCTCACGGGCTATCCGAACGGCACGGCGCGCCCGAAGCCGGAGGACGACCGCTTCTGGGCGGCCGCCATCGACATGGAGATGCCGGTGACGGTCCACGTGGACATGGACCGCGCCAGCGAGCGCGCCGGCAAGCTCCTGCTCGATTACCCGACTCCGCGCGAAGACATCCGGCTGGAGCTCGTGGAGCAGACGGGCCGGTTCGCTCCCGCGCGCGGAAGCGGCTCCATCACCGCCGTCCAGATGGTGCTCTCGGGGTTGTTCGACCGCTTCCCCAGCCTCCGCGTGCTGTTCGCGGAGAACCAGATCGGCTGGATACCGTTCTTCTACCAGTCGGCCGACGTGCGCTACGAGCGGCACGTGATCTGGGCCGAGAAGCTGCTCGGCTTCGTGCCGCTCGCCCGCCCGCCCAGCGAGATCCTCCGCGAGCACTGCCTGTGGGGCTTCCAGTACGACCGTATCGGCGTCGAGCTGCGGCACCACCTCGGCACGGACCACATCCTGTGGGGCTCCGACTTCCCACACCAGGAGTCGGACTGGCCGAACTCGATGCGTGTCATCGAGAAGAATTTCGAGGGCGTGCCCGAGGAGGAGCGCTACCAGATGGTGGCCGGCAACGCCATCGATTTCTTCCACCTGGCCACGACATAGCAAGGGCACTGCCCTTGACCCACGAAAAGGGCCGGCGCTGAGCCGAACGCAGTGGCGCGTGCCGATTCAGTCCGGAGCCAGAGCGAAGAGCAGGCGCACAGTCAAACGCAAAGACACGCCCAGCACGGCAGTCGCAGCAGCGCGTGCCGCTTCAGTCCGGAGCCGGAGCGAAGCGTAGGCGCACAGTTTTGGAGAGCACACGCCCAGCACGGCAGTCGTAGCAGCGCGTGCCGCTTCAGTCCGGAGCCGGAGCGAAGCGTAGGCGCATAGTCACAGTCAAACAAGGAGGCCCCCCATGGTTGATGAGCTGCGCATGAAGGTCGCGACTTCCTGCCGCATCCTCGGGATGCTCGGCTTGGTGCGCGAGTCCACGGGGCATGTGAGCGCCCGCATCCCCGGTACCGACGAGATGTGGATCCGCTGCCGGGGCGGGGACGAGGCGGGGAACACGTTCACGGGGATCCACAACATCAGGCGGACCGACTTCGACGGCAAGGGGCCGGGGGTCGGGAGCGAGCACGCCTCGCCCAGCGAGACGACGATCCACGGCGAGATCTACCGGGCGCACCCGGAGGTGGGCTCGGTGGTGCACGCGCATCCGTACTACGCGCTCATGTGCGGCGTGACGCGCCTGGAGTTCAGCCCGGTCTTCGGCGCCTACGACCCGTCGAGCCTCGCGATGATCCTCGCGGGCATCCCCGTCTTCCCGCGCGCGGTGACGGTGACGAACAAGGAGCTGGGCGCGGACATGCTCAAGGCGCTCGGGGACCGCGACGTGCTGCTGATGCAGGGCCACGGCATCACGGCCACCGGCGCGTCCGTCGAGCTCGCCACGCAGATGGCGATCCGCTTCGACCGCACGGCGCAGATCATGTGGGACATCGCGATCTCGGGCCGCGAGGCGCCGGTGCTTTCGGACCAGGACATGGCGCGCTTCGGCCGCCGGGACGGCAAGCCGCGTGAGCGGACGGGCTGGAGGGCGCAGCTCGAGGGCGGGGACACCTTCGCGTGGAACCACTACCTGCGCATGCTCGTCGCCAACAACATCGGCCTCCCCGACGACCTAGACGCCGTCTAGCAAGACCTCGTCTGACTGTGCGCCTGCCCTCTCAATCCGCTCATCCTGAGCCTGTCGAAGGACGGCTCCGGACTGAAGCGGCACGCGCTGCTGCGGCCGTCTTGCGGGGCAGGCCTTTGCGCTTGTCGGCCGGCGCTTGTTCACGACCCTGCTGAGCGCTGGCCGGACCCGGCAGACGACCTGTAGGGGCGCGATCCATCGCGCCCTCGGTCCGTAACAAGCCGCGCCGCTATCGCCACGCGGCAGCGAGTGGGTGCAGGGCTGTGCCCTGCTTAGAGGACCTTCACGCGGGTCCAGCGGCCGGTGCGGTAGTACAGCGCGTAGAGGCCGAGGCGGAGGAACATCGCCAGGCCGATGGCGACGGGGATGCCGTACTGGCCGAGCGGGGTGAACTGCGAGAGCAGGAAGGCTGCGGGGACCTCGAGGACCCACATGCTCATGAACGTGATGAGCAGCGGCGCCATCGTGTCGCCGGCGACGTTGAACGACTGCTGGAGCACCTGCCCGCCTCCCAGGAGCATGCCTGAGATGGCCTGGATACGGATCCAGATGATCGCCACGGCCAGGAAGACGGGGTCCTGGTTGAAGATACCGATGAAGACGGCGGGCGCCAGGAACAGCACGATGCCGGCGGCCCCCCGGATCGCCAGCACGTAGCCCACCGCCCACCGGACGGTGCTCTTGGCCCTCTCCACGTATCCGGCACCCAGGTTCTGGCCGACGAGGATGCCCGACGCGCGGCCCATGCCCATGCTGCCGATGTGCGTCAGCCGCTCCAGCCTGCGCGTGAGCGAGTACGCCCCCAGCGCGATGTCCCCGAAGGGCGCGACCAGCCGGACGAGCATCAGCTCCGACAACCCCCGCTCGAGCTGCGTGCCGCTGGCCGGGAGCCCGAGCCTTATCATCCGCCACATCAGCGGCACGTCGAGGTGGTAGCCCCGGAGCGTCAGCTTGAGCAGCGAGCGGCCGGCGAAGAGCGCGTAGAGGTTCCAGACGAACCCGACCCCCTGCGCGAAGATGTTGGCCGCGGCCGCGCCGGCGATGCCCATCTCGGGCGCTCCGAACCAGCCGAAGATCAGGACCGGCGTGATCGCGATGTGGATGCCCCGCGCCAGGAGCGTCGCCTTCATCGGTGTCATCACGTCGCCGGAGGCCTGCAGCGTCGCCTCCGCGCTCTTGCGCCACCCCTGGACAGCCGAGCCGGCGAACTGGAACTGGAGATAGACGATGGTGATCGCGATGACCTCGTCGCTGAGCGCGAGGATGTGCAGCAGGGGCTCCGCGATCAAGACTCCGCCGACCGCCAGCACCGATGAAAGGAGGACCGTCAGCACGAGGCCCTGGATGGCGACATGGGTGGCCACGTCCATGCGGCCGGACCCGACCGCGCGCGAGATCATCGCCTGCATGCTGATGTCGATGCCCGTGCGCGCCATCATGATGAGGTGGGCGTAGGCCTGCGCCGCACCGATGCCGCCGATGGCCCTGAAGCCGACGACGCGGCCCGCCCAGAACAGGTCCACCATCTGGTCCAGGGAGTTGAAGATGCCCTCGACCATCTGGGGCCACGCCAGGAACCAGAGGTTCCTGGGCACGGTCCCCTTGGTCAGGTCGCGGGTGTGGCGGACGGAGCGGCGCCCACGGCGCTCGGCGCGTGCTGCACCGAGGTCGATATCGGTCCCGATGCCGGACGAAGCACCATCCGGCGCGCGTGATCCCGCGCTCGGGGTGCCCTCGCTGGCGTCGTTGTTCGGTTGGTGCTCGGACAAAGGCAAACGCTTTCGACCATCAGGTTCTTACGCAGGTCCGTATCACGCGCTCCTGGCCACGTGCAGGTTACATCGGCTAGATGACGACCCTGCACTCATCGGGAGGGAGATGGACGCTGACGACGTCGCCGTCTTGCGGTGGTGCCGCCGCGGCGAGGGACGCATGCAGGACGGTGCCGTTGATGTGCACGTCGGCGTCGATGGTGTTGCCAAGGAATTGGACCCGGCGGATCGTGCCGGCGTAGACGTTCACGGCGTCCGCAGCAACCTTCTCCCCGACGGTGCAGCTCACCGACTCGGGGCGGACCAGCACGCTCACCGTCACCCCGTCCTCCAGGGAGGCGGCGTCGCCGGGGAGCGTGACGCGGACGCTCCCGATCTCCGTATCGACCGTCGCGAGCCCGTCGGTCCGCTTGAGCGTGCCCTCCAAGAAATTCGCGGTCCCGATGAAGGCGGCGATGTCCTTGCTGGGCGGCGCGGCGTAGAGCTCGTACGGCGTGCCGATCCCGAGCAGGTTGCCGTCGCGCATCACGCCGATGCGGTCCGACATGGTCAGCGCCTCGGCCTGGTCGTGGGTGACGTAGAGGGTCGTGATGTCGAGCGGGCCCACCAGGTCCTTGAGCTCCTCGCGCGTCTCCTCGCGCAGCTTCGCGTCCAGGTTGGAGAGCGGCTCGTCGAGCAGCAGCAGCCGCGGCTTGGCGACGAGCGCCCGGGCGAGGGCGACGCGCTGCTGCTGGCCGCCGCTGAGCTGCGTGGTCCGCGCTTGCCGAAGTCCTGGAGCTTCACGAGGCTCAGCGCCTCGTGGACGCGGCCCTGCACCTCGCTCCTGGGCACGCGGTCCGCCCGGCTCCTCGCGCCGTGGATCAGGGGGAACGCCACGTTGTCGAACACGCTCATGTGCGGCCAGATGGCGTAGGACTGAAACACCATGCCGATGGGACGCTGCTCCGTGGGGACGTAGACGTTCTTCTGCTTCGAATAGACGAGCACGTCGCCGATGTAGATCTCTCCGTCCTCGGGGGATTCGAGCCCGGCGACGCAGCGGATCAGGGTGGACTTCCCGGAGCCGCTGGGCCCGAGCAGCGTGAAGAACTCCCCCGGTAAGATGGAGAAGCTCACGCCACGAAGGGCCTGGACGTCCTCCTGGCCGTCGATGTTGAAGACCTTCTTCAGATTCTCGACACGAAGCATAGATAGACCTTCTGCCTAGAAAGCGGGCTGCCTAGAGAGCGGGCCGCTCTGCGAGTGGACTGCTCGGGGACCGGGGCGGGGCCGGGCGCCTTGAGGGTCTGGCGCCTAGATGGGGCCGACGAACCGCTCGCCGGCGAGGGTCATGATGTCGTCGCAGCCGATCTCCGACTCGGAGCCCTTCGCCGCGGGGGACGAGCTCGTCGGGTCGGAGAAGCGCACGCGCGCCGACAAACCGCCTCCGAGCACCTCGAGCAGCTCCACCACGTCGCCTGAGGATGTGACGACGCTCGTGCCGGGCTTCAACTTCGTTATGTCCATGTGATCCTCCTGCTTATGGCGTGCTGATGGGGCTAGCCCGGCGAGTTCGTCGGTATGTCCCGGGCGAAAGGACGCGGCGTCGGCGGTATCGGGGACCCGGCCAGCCGGGCCCGCTCGCGGCCTATCGGGCTGTACTTGCCCGCGGAGCCCGTCGAGACCTTCGTGGACCGCGAGCCGCCGTATCCGTAGACGTCCTCGTTGTTGGCGGCGCCGCCCTCCTCGCCGTCGAAGTGCAGGATGATCTCCTGGTTCTTGGCGGGGTCGCGGAAGACGTTCATGGGGTCGCCGCCGTCCTCGACGATGTCCATCTGCTCGTTCAGCAGCCGCCGGAACATGATGACGCCGACGTCGGACTGACCGAGCTTCTCCAGGAACCGCTGCGTGACCGGCCCCTGGGACTGCCACGCCATGTGGTCCTGGCCGCTGTTGTTGTCGAAGAGCTCCCAGATCGGGATGCCGTTCTCGTCCACGCCCGGCATGGGCGTGCGGTAGACGGGGATGTCCTCCGGCGCCTGGTGCGCGTCCTCGTGGTCAACGGCGTCGCGGACGTTGTACCAGATGTAGTAGGTGTGCGTGTCGTCCATGGGCACGCGGATCTGGAAGCCGCCGCCGCCGCCGCCGTGCTCGTAGTTCGGGATCAGGATCGGGTGGCCGATGCGCCACGAGGGGGACGTCGCCTCGTCCTCGCCCTGGATCAGCCGGTGCTTCAAGATCCCGTGCTCGAAGATGGTGAAGCCGACCTTCGTGTGGTGTGCGATCTTCGCCGGGTCGCGCCAGCCGCCCTCGATCTTGTCGGCGTCCTCGGCGACGACGTAGTCGCGGCCATGCGCCAGCGTGCCGCGGTCCTTCAGGAAGCCCTGGCGCTCCAGCACGTAGTTGGAGAAGTAGCGGTGCAGGAACTCGCCGTGCATCGGGTCCAGGGAGTTCTCCTGGACCTGGAGCCAGTTGCAGCCCACGATGGCCCACCCGATGTCCCGGACGCCCTCGCGCACGAACGGCCCCCACCGCGGCACCAGCGGCACCGGCTTGGGACCGAGGTAGGCGAAGACGAGGCCGCCGAGCTCCTCGACCGGGTACGCCTTGAGCTGCACGCGGGAGGGGAAGGTGCTCTCCGGCGCTTCGGCCGGCATCTCCAAGCACTGGCCGCTCGAGTCGTAGAGCCAGCCGTGGTAGGGGCAGCGCAGACCGTTGTCCTCGGGGATGCCGTAGAGCAGGTGGACGCGGCGGTGCGCGCAGGAGGCCTCGAGGAGTCCGAGGGTGCCCGAGCGGTCCTTGAAGAGCACCAGGTCCTCGCCGAGCAGGCGTATCGCCTTGGTCGGGTTCTCGGACAGCTCCGCGTAGGCGGCGATGGGCTGCCAGTAGCGGCGCATCAGCTCGCCCATCGGCGTGCCGGGCCCCACCTTCGTCAATCGGTCGTTCTGCTCTTTGGTCAGCATCGTGTCGCTCCTCTCCTCATGCGTGCGCCGTGGTGCGGGTGGGCGGGGTCGCCGCTAGTCTTCGTCGCCGTAGTCCCACTCGAAGTCGCGGTCCTTGTAGACGATGTCGGGCATCTGGCTCTCGCGGCCCCGTTTGGCGAGCTCGGCCTCGAAGTACTCGCGTACCTTGGGTGCCTCGTCGGGGTACTCGATCTGGTCGCGGTAGTCGCCCGCACCCGCGAACTGCGGCAGGTGGCCGAACTTGAGGTAGCGCGCGGGCTCCGTGCCGAGGTTGAAGTGCTGGTGGTACCAGCCGCCGGGGGGCGTGAAGACCGCGGCCTCGCCCCAGGGGCAGACGACGGCCTCCTTGCCGGGCTCGGTCAGCAGCGAGTAGCCCTCGCCGCGGGGGATCACGATGACGCGCCCAGGACCGTGCAGGTGCGCTTTCTTGTACATCGACGCATCGAACACGGACATGCTTGCGCTCATGTTCGTCTGCGGGAACATCATCTTGACGGAGAACCCACCGGCGCCCCTGCCCCGGTACGGGGAGAGCTTGTCCCACTGGGCCATGTCCGGGAAGAAGTTGCCGACCCACCACGCGCCGCCGTGGGACGCCGCCGTGATGCTGTCGTCCCTCACGGCCCCCTCGGCCTCGGCCGCTTTGTCCTTCGCACCGGCGCCGAGCACCGCGTGGGCCGAGGAGTAGGGGTTCCCACCCTGCCCGTAGAGCAGGCTCGGCTCCTCATACGGGTTGTTGAAGAAGAAGTCGGGGTCAGGCACGACCGTCATGGCCATGGGCATGTAGTTGTAGTGGAGCAGACGCGCGGGCTGGTCGCCCCGGGCGTTCGAGAGCTGGGCGTAGGCGTAGCGCGGCACGTGGAACATCGCGTGCGGACCCCACTCGAAGCTCGTCTTGGGCCCCTCGCCCGCCCAGACGCTCGCCAGGCCGGAGCCGGAGAGCACGTAGATCGTCTCGCCGATGGCCATCTTGAGCGGCGGCAGCGTCTTGCCCGGTGGGATCTCGATGATCCGGGCCTCGCTCACGCCCTCCATGCCCTTCATCTGCAGGAAGGCGGCGTTGCACCCCCGGTCCTCCCACCATCCCAGCTCCAGGGTCCGCAGATCGGACTGGTAGTGCCCCCGGTGGATCGGGATGCCGATGGACTCCATCCATTCGTCGTAGACCAGGCCGCTCCGCCGAGGGGTCTCTTGCGATGGCTGTGTCATTGATCTCTCCTTGTCGCCGGGGGTCGCTTATCTGCGCGTTCCACCGAACGCATTCTCGATCGCTTTGCGCAGCCCGATCCCGATACCTCCGGTGAAGACCACCATGATCATGCCGAGGGCGGCCATCCCGGCGAAGTTGCCGTCCCGCTCCATGAGCCGGAACAGGAGGACGCCGATGGTCTCGGTGCTGGGCGTGGCCAGCATCAGCGGGATCGTCACGGAGCGGAAGCCGCTGATGAAGCCGAAGAACGTGCCGATGTAGTTCCGGAGCGTCCAGTCCCCGGCGTCGATGGGGTTGCCCGTGTGGAAGCTCATGTACACGAGCATCAGCAGGGGGATACCGAGGAACCAGATGACCGGGAGCGTCGCCGGGACGAAGATGAAGTTCGTGGCATTCAGGCTACGCCGCACGCCGCGGGCCCTGGCCTGGATCGTTTCGCTGAGCGGTGACTTGGAAGTGGTCGCCATCGATGCCTTCAGGGGGCCGTGGAGCCGTATGCGCCCGCCCCGCGTCTGCGGGTGGGACACTTCGGAACACTACCGTGGGCTTCGGTCACTGTAAAGAGGCGCCGCGCCCTCCCCTGCTAGGCGCCCTCGCGCAGCGCGCGCCAGACCTTTTCCGGCAGCAGCGGCATGTCGATGTGCCGGGTCGCCGTCGCACGGAGGGCGTCCATGACGGCGTTGGCGACCGCCACCGGCGCGGCCACTGTTGGCAGCTCGCCGATGCCCTTGATCCCCAGCGGGTTGGTCGGCGACGGCGACTCGATATGGTCGAGGATGAACGACGGCGTCGTCTCGGCGGTGGGGATGCCGTAGGTCATCAGGCTGCCCGTCAGCGGCTGCCCGTCGTCGTCGTACACCATCGCCTCGGAGAGCGCCTGGCCGATGCCCTGCGTGATGCCTCCGTGGATCTGGCCGCGGACGATCATCGGGTTGATGATCCGGCCGCAGTCGTGCACCGCGGCGAAGCGCACCAGCGCGACGTCGCCGGTATCGCGGTCGATTTCGACCACCGCCGCGTGCGCCGCGAAGGCGAAGGGGTTCGCCGGCAGCGTGTAGGACGCGGAGAAGACGAGCTCGCCGTCCTCCCGGTGGGCGGCGGCCGCGACCTCCCCGATCGGCACCCGCCCGGTGGATGCCCCTGGGGGTGCGGCCGTCGCGGCCCCATCGGCGAGTGAAACGTCGGCGGGCGCGCAGCCGAGCAGCGTTGCGGCGGCCCGCGTGAGGCGTTCTTGCGCCTGCTCGAGCGCGAGGTAGGCGGCCGATCCACCGACGGCCAGCCCCCGGCTCGAGGTCGTCCCGCCGCCGGTCGCCAGCATGTCGGTGTCGCCGTGACGGACCGAGACATCCTCCGGCGGCACGCCAAGCAGGTCGGCCGCGATCTGCGCGAAGGAGGTCTCGATGCCCTGGCCGTGGGGCGAGACGTCCGTGTAGATGGTCACCCGGCCGGTGGCGTCGATCTCCACGCGCGCCTCGCCGTTCCGCACGTTCGCCTTGCCGCCCGATGCTTTGACGATCGTGGCCACGCCGATCCCGATCAGCGGGCCGTCCCCGCCCGCGGCGCGCTGGCGCTCGCGGACCTCGTCGTAGCCCGCGAGCTCCAGCACGCGCTCAAGCGCGCGTCCGAAGTCGCCCGAGTCGTACGTGAGCCCCGTGGCCGTCTCATAGGGGAAGGCGTCGGCGGGGATGAAGTTGCGCCTGCGCAGCTCGACCGGGTCCATCCCAAGCTCCGCGGCGATCAGGTCCATCGTGCGCTCGATGAGCACCGCCGCCTCCGGGCCGCCAGCGCCGCGGTAGGGGCCCGTCGGCGGGCGGTTCGTCACGACGCCCAGGCATTCGACGTCCATCGCCTCGATCGCGTAGGGGCCGGCGACGCGCTGCACCGCGTTGCCGGGTGGGCCGCCGGTGGACGTCAGGAAGAACGCCCCCAGGTCGGCCAGCATGCGGAAGCGCATGCCGAGCACGCGCCCGTCCGAGGCGACCGCCGCTTCGACGTCCGCCGTGAAGCCGCGGCCGTGGCCCGTCACGACGTTCTCGGAGCGGTCCTCGGCCCACTTCACGGGCCGCCCGAGCTGCTGGGCCAGATACGCGAGCGCGACCTCCTCGGGCCACACCTCTATCTTGCGGCCGAACCCGCCACCCACGTCCGGCGCGATGACGCGGATGTGGCTCGGCGCCTCCGGCAGCAGGTTGGCGAGGTACGTCTTCACGCGGTGCGGCACCTGCGTCGACGTCCACACCGTGAGGGTGTCCGTGCTCACGTCATACTCGGCCAGCGTGGCGCGGCACTCCATCGGCACCGCGGCCAGGCGCGGCACCTCGAAGCTGGCGCGCACGACGTGGTCCGCGGCCGCGAACGCGCCCTCCACGTCGCCCGCGCCGGCCGCTGTGCGCAGCACGACGTTCGAGCCCCCTCCTGCGTGCAGCAGCGGAGCGTCCGGCTCGGCCGCCGCGCGCGGGTCCAGCAGCGGCTCCAGCGGCTCGTAGCTCACCTCGATCAGATCGAGCGCGTCCCTCGCGGCGTAGCGGTCCTCGGCCACCGCGATGGCCACGGGCTGGCCGACGTAGCAGACGCGCTCATGCGCCAGCACCGGATGCTCCGGGATGGGCGTCTCGCCCATCCCCTCCCGGCGGACCGCGGCGATGTTGGGCAGCACCCCGTGTACGTCATCCCCCGTCAGCACCGCGACCACGCCCGCCATCGCGCGAGCGCGGGATGCGTCCACGGAGCGTATCCGCGCGTGGGCGTGCGGACTGCGGAGCACCGAGGCGTGCAGCATGCCGGGGCGGTGCATGTCGTCGACGAAGGACCCCTCGCCCCGGAGCAGCCGCTCGTCCTCGAAGCGCCGCAGCGGCCTCCCTCGGTATGGCGTTGCGCCGGCCATCAGCCCGCTCGCTCGGCCGCCGCGATGAGTGCCCGCAACGCGAGGCGATGGGTGAGGTGCTCGCGGTAGGCGGCCGACCCGTGCAGGTCGTCCGTGAAGTCGATGCCGTGGCCCGCCCGTGCCGCCGCCGCTTCGAGGGCGGCGGGCGTCGGTGCCCTGCCCGTCAGGTAGCGCTCCGCGCGCCGCGCCCGGCCGGCCGCGGGGCCGGCGCCGGTCACGCCGATCCGCACGCGCGAGCACGCGCCCGCCGCATCGAGCGTCACGAGCGCGGCGACGCCGACGATGGCGAAGTGCGACGCGCGGTTCGCCAGCTTCTCGTACGCGCCGCCGGTGCGCGGCGGGAGCGCGGGGAGGCGGACCTCGGTGACGATCTCGGTCTCGCCGAGCGCCGTCGTGAACGCGTCGACGAAGAAGCGGCCCGCCGCGATGCTCCGGGCCCGCCCGCCGCCGGCAACGTGGATGCGCGCCTCTGCCACGAGCATGAGCGCGGGCAGGTCCGCCGACGGGTCAGCGTGCGCGAGCGCGCCGCCGATGGTCCCGCGGTTGCGCACCTGGGGGTCCGCGATCCTCGCGACGGCCTCCGCGAGCAGAGGGAAGCGCTCGCGGACGAGCGGCGACGTCTCGATTGTCCGGTACGTCGTCATCGCGCCGATGGCGAGTCCCCCTCTGACTCCTGGAGGGTCCGCACTTCGTACATGACCCCCCAGACCCCCTTGGTCGTGCTCGCGCACGTACGCTAGGTCACGGACGCGGCCGAGGTCGACGACGAGCGCGGGGTTCACGAGCCGCATCCGCATCATGGGGATGAGGCTCTGCCCGCCGGCCAGCGCCCGCGCGTCCCCCGCCCGCCCGCGGAGCAGGGCGACGGCCTCCCGAACGGTGGCTGGGGCGGCGTAGTCGAACGCGGCCGGGATCATGCGCGCGCCTCCCGCATCGCGGCCGCGGCGTGCATCGCCGCCTCGACGATGTTCTCGTAGCCGGTGCACCGGCAGAGGTTCCCGGCGATCCCTGCGCGCACTTCAGCCTCCGTCGGGTCGGGGTTG
>JADFQE010000116.1 GCA_022561985.1 Chloroflexota bacterium | reverse complement strand
GCCACCGCCTCGGCCCGTTAGCCCGCCGCTGGCTCGTCCAGGCTCTCCGTCAGCCAGTCGATGAGCAGCTTGCGGAGCTCGGCGCGGCACTCGCGCAGGCCGTGGCCGGCGCCGGCGTACCTCACCAGGCGCTTCGGCTCGAAGGCCCACCCGTGGATGAGCTCGGCGTTGGCGACGGGGAGCATGGCGTCCGCTTCGCCGTGGACGACGAGCAGCGGGCGCGGCCGCAGCAGCACGACGTCCTCGGCGCCCAGCGTCTGGCTCGCCAGCGTTGCGACGGCCCGCACGTGCGATGAGTAGCGGGCGGCGGAGATGACGACGCCGCCGCCGAACGAGTGGCCCACGAGCGCGGTGCGCGTGCGGCCGATGCCAGCCAGGTACCAGATCCCGGCGAGGACGTCGAGCGTCGACTCGTCGAGGTCGGCAGGGTGGCGGTAGTCGAGCCGCAGCGAGGCGATCCCCCGGCCCGCGAGCTCCTGCGCCACATCTGCGTACAGGCCGTCGGCAGGGCCGCCGAAGCCGCCGCGCGCGCCGGGCGCCCACAGCACCGCCGTCTCGCCGCCGCCGGCTGCGCGGTGGAGCAGAGCCTCGATGGGGCCGCGCGTCGTGTCGAGCCGGACGGGCGCGGCGCCGTCGTCGTCCGGCTTCTCGCTGGCGCCCAGCAGCTCGCCCAGCAGCTCAATCGAGGCGCGCTCCCACAGGGGGCGATCGGGGCGCTCGTCGTGTGACCCAACCACGTGCGCATGATAGCCCGGCCAGCGGCCGCCCATCGCGATGGCGTAGGATTGGGCCGCGTATGACGGGGCGGCGGAGGTGCTCGATGGCTCAGGTGCAGATGAAGTCGGTTTACGAGCCGCAGCGGTTCTCACAGGACCGCCGCGGAAAGCTGCTGCCCTATGGGCAGTGGATCGAGTCGCTCGGGCTGCCGATCCACCGGGGCTACTTCATCGAGGACGCCCGTACGCTGGAGGTCGCGCCGTGGCCGGAGATGGAGTGCAACGCCGCGTTCATAGAGCTTGAGGGCATGAAGGGCGTTTCCGAGGCCCGCATCACCGAGATCCCGCCGGGCGGGACGACCGCGCCGGTCAAGTTCGGTCTAGACGACGCGGTTTACGTGCTCGAGGGCAATGGGATCACGACCGTATGGGCCGAGGGTGTCGGCAAGAAGACGTTCGAGTGGGGCCCGCGCAGCCTCTTTCTCATCCCGCAGGGGGCGACTCGCCAGTACAGCAACGCCCGCGGCGATAGGCCGGCCCGGCTCGTCCACAACAACTACATGCCCGTGGCGATGTCGATGTACCCGGACCCCAGTTTCTTCTACGACAACGCCTACGAGGTGCCGAGCCTCCTGGAGGCGAACGAAGAGGAGCTGTACTCGGTGGCCTCGCGCAGGGAGGGTGGCCGCGGCGCCACCTGGCACGGGAACTTCTTCACGGACCTCGCGGTGTGGGACGGGCTCGTGCCGCACCGCCAACGGGGCGGCGGCGGCCACGTCGTCGACATCAGCTTCCCGAACTCCGGGATGGGCGGTCACATGTCCGTTTTCCCCGTGGGCACCTACAAGAAGGCGCACCGGCACGGCCCCGGAGTCGTCATCATCATCCCGGGCGGCGAGGGGTTCTCGATCATGTGGCAGGAGGGCGAGGAGCAGATCGTCGTGCCGTGGCACGAGGGCAGCATGTTCGTCCCGCCGAACCAGTGGTTCCACCAGCACTTCAACGTCAGCAAGATGCCCGCTCGCTACCTCGCTCTCGGCCCGCTGCAGCAGACGAGGCCGAGCGCCGCGAAGGGCGACCGCCCGAACGATCAGATCGAGTATCCGGAGGAGGCGCCTTGGATCCGCGAGCACTTCGAGTCGGAGCTCGCGAAGCGCGGCGTCGAGAGCCTGATGCCCGACGGCGCGTACAAAGACGTCAACTACAAGTGGACGTACGACGCCGGCGAGGAGCAGGGGGCCGATATCTACCTAGCCGGGCCGGCTGGCTGACGAAGCTTCACCTCAAGACCGCAGTTCCTCGTTGCGAGAGCGTCGGCGCCCCACGACCGTTTCGACTATCCCCCCGTCCCCCTTCCCTTCGACAGAGCTCAGGGCAGGCTTTCTGCACTCCCCGTCGCATGCGTCAAGAATGGGCTTTTGAGACAAGGCCGCCCCCTTTAGGCGCTCCCGGCGAGGCCGAGGTCGGTTGCCCACAACTCCCGCAGCTTCGCCAAGACGTCGTCCGTGAGCGGCTCGGCGTCCGCCGCGGCTGCGGCCGCGTCGATCTGCGCCTCCTCGGAGTAGCCGACCACGACGGTCGAGGTCGCCGCGTGATCGAGCGCGAAACGGACCGCCGCCTGCGCCACCGTCCAGCCACGCCGCGCGAGGAACGCGAGCGCCTCGGCTCGCGCGACGTCGCTCTCGTAGTCGTTGCCGTCGGCCATGCCGCTGGGTGCGCGCGAGGCGAGGCCTTCGCGTGCCGCGGCGCCTCCGAGCGCGCCCCCGGCGAGCGAGCGGATCACGATCACGCCCATGTGCTGCTCGGCGGCGCGCGTCATGAGCTGCCGGTAGTCCTGGTTCGGATAGTCGCCGGGCACGGGCTCGCCGGCCGATGGATTGAGCAGGTTGTAGTAGGCCTGCACGGTGTCGAAGCGGCCGCTCGCGATCACTTCGTGCACCTCGGCGGTCTCGCCCATGCCGGTGAATCCCATGAAGCGGACCAGCCCCTCGGACCGGAGTCCATCGAGCGCGTCCGCGATGCCGCCGCTGCGCAGCACGTCGTGGGCGGTGACGGTACGGCCGGGCCCACGGCCGGCCCGCAGGTTGTTGTGGAGCTGGAGGAGGTCGACCGAGTCGCGCTGGAGCCGCCGCAGGCTTGCCTCAAGCGACCGCCGGACCGCGCCCGCGATGTCGCCGGCGTCCTCCGGGGCGATCCGGAACTTGGTCGCGACGCGCACGTCGGGGCGCAGCTCGGCCAGCACCTCGCCCAGGTGCGTCTCGGACTGGCCGTCGCCGTAGGCCGCGGCGGTGTCGAAGTAGTCGATGCCGAGGCCGATGGCGTGCTGGACGGCGTGCACCTGGACGTCGTGCGAGCCGCGGATCATGAGCCCGCCGACGTTGCCGCAGCCGAAGCCGACGGCCGGGACGCGGATGCCGGTCCGCCCAAGCGTTCGGTACTCCACCGCTGCCTCCTCCGACCGCCGGGACCGAGAGCTCGCGCGCCAGGGTACATCCGTTGGCGCCCCGGCGTGCGGGCTTGCCCTGGCCCTGCCCTGATAGGATGGCGCGCCATGGACGAGACCACCGGCCTGCTGAGCGCCTATGCCGCCACGCTGTCGGACGACGAGCTGACCGAGGACGCCGTCCACGGCATCGCGCGCTGCGTCGTGGATGCCATGGCGTGCGCGCTGGCGGCCTACCCGATGGACGCGATGGCCGCCCCACGGGCGCTCGCTGGCGCCGCGACGGGCGACCCGCCGGCGCACGTCCTCTTCTCGGGAGAGCCGACGACGCCGGACCTCGCCGCCTTCGCGAACTCGTTCATGGTCCGCTACCTCGACTACAACGACACCTACCTCGCCAAGCGCGGAGGCCACCCGAGCGACACGATCCCCGCGGTCCTGGCGGCGGCGGAGGTCGCCGGTGCGAGCGGGCGCGAGGCCGTCTTGGCCATGGTGGTCGCGTACGAGGTGTTCTGCGCGCTGGCGGACGCCGAGGGCTTGAGCGTGCCCGGCTTCGGCGCGGCGGTGAGCGTCGCGGTTGCGAGCGCGCTCGGGGCCGGCAGGCTCCTCGGCCTCGACCAGGCGGGGATGGCGGACGCCATCGCGCTCGCCATGGCCGGTGGCCTGAGCTTGAGCGTACCGCGTACCGAGCGGCTGTCGATGTGGCGTGCCGGTGCGTCGGCGAACGCGGCGCGCAACGGCGTCTTCGCGGCGCTGCTCGCCGAGCGCGGCGTGACGGGGCCTGAGCGCCCGTTCGAGGCGCTGATGCGGATGGCGGGCTCCGGCGAAGAGGGCATCGGGCTGCCGCCGCTCGGCGGACGGGGGCGGCCCTTCCACACGGCGCGCACGCACATGAAGGCGTTCCCCGCCGAGTACCACGCGCAGGCGCCGATCTGGGCGGCCCTGGAGGTGCGCCGACGGATCCCCGCCGAGGACCTGGCCGAGCTCCGCATCGACACCTATGCGCACGCGATACGGGGCATCGGCACCGGCGGCGCCAAGTGGGACGTCGACGACCCCGACACGGCCTCCCACAGCGTGCCCTACCTGGTGGCCGTGGCGCTGGTGGACGGGGAGGTGACGCCCGCGCACTTCACGCCGGAGCGGCTGAGGGACGCGCGCGTGCGGGAGGTCATGGGCCGCGTGAGCGTGCGGGAGGACCCGGAGCTAACGGCGCTCTACCCCGAGGTGGTGGCTGCGCGCGTCGTGGGCGTCGCCCGGGACGGGACGAGGTATGAGGCCGAGTGCCGTCAGCCCAAGGGGCATGCGGAGAACGCGTTCTCGGACGGAGAGATCAGCGAGAAGTTCCGGCGCTGCGCTGGGGGCGTGTTGCCGCCGGAGGCGCTTGAGCCGGTCCTCGGCCGCCTGTGGGCCTTGGACCGCGAGGGAAGCGTGAGCGGGCTGCTGGCCGCGCTTCGGGTCTCGCGCTAGCCGGGCTGCGTGCGGCGGCGCTCCCGGAGCATGAGGTAGGCGCCGACCGCGATCGTCACGAGCTGGATCGCGGTCCAGGTGCCGATCGCGATGAGGAAGCCGGGGTGGGGGCCGTGTTCCATGAGTCCGTCCTGGCGGGGCGCAGCGGCCCGTTCGTGTGCTTCGCACGATACCACGGCGAGTGCGCTCTGTCTGCGCGGCCGGGGTTCGCCTCGGCCCTCGGCGCCGTTGCCGGACCGTCGGTGGCTCACGGCCGTTTCGACCATCCCCCCGTCCCCCTTCCTCGCCAGGAAGGGGGTGATAAAGCCAAATACGGGGGACACCCCCGTGCCCCTGGCATAGGGGCTCTGCCCCTCTGCACTCCCCATCGGGATGCGTGACAGGGGCTCTTGAGGCGAGGCTCCTGGGCCAGAAGGGAGTGACGAAGCCAAATATGGGGGACACTCCCGTGCCCCCGGCATAGGGGCTCTGCCCCTCTGCACTCCTCATCGGGATGGCTGAAGGCCACTTCTGCGGCAAGGTCATTGGCCAGGAAGGGGTGATGAAGCCAAATACGGCGGGCACCCGCGTGCCGTCCGGCAGGGGGGCTTCGCCTTTGCGCATCCCGACCGTGGGCGACGCCCATGCGCGATAGGGGTTTGAGGCTAGGCCGCGTTGTTGCCGACGGGAGCGGTGCGCGGTAGCGTGTGCCTCGGACCAACGCCCATCTATCCGGAGGTACGCCATGCCCATCACGCTCCAAGAGGCGCAAGCCATCGTCGAGTGGGTGATCGCCGAGGCCGTGGCGCAGGAGAAGCGTATCGGCGTCGCCGTCGTCAACGACCGCGCCGGGACGGTGTGCATGTCCAGCATGGACGGCACGCGGCCGTTCACCGTGGATACGGCACGTGGGAAGGCGATGGCCACGGCGCTTTGGGGCATGTCCGGCGCCCGGCTCGCGGGGCGCGAGGCGAGCTCCGTCTTCCAGCTCGTCGGCCACCTCTACGGCGACCGCGTGGTCTACGCCGAGGGCAGCGCGCCGCTCAAGCGCGGGGAGGAGACCGTCGGTGCGGTTGGCGTGAGCGGTGCGACGCCGGCCCAGGACGAGGAGCTGGCGCAGGCCGCGGCCGATGCCTTCGCGGAGGGCAAGCTGGGCGGTTGAGCCGCCGCTAGGCGATGG
>JADFQE010000115.1 GCA_022561985.1 Chloroflexota bacterium | reverse complement strand
CTCCCCAAGGGGCTCGAAGCCCGCAAGGAGTACGTCCAGCGCTTCGGCGAGAGCGTGATCCAGGCGATGAAGCACCCCGCATGAGGCCCTTCGAGTACCTGCGGCCCACCACCCTCGCCGAGGCCACGGACGTCTTGGCCGAGCACGGCGACGACGCGCTCGTGATCGCCGGCGGCACGGCCGCGGTCGTCATGATGACCCTGGGCGTGCTGCGGCCGGGCACCGTCGTGGACGTGGGCCGTGTCCCCGAGCTCGGCGGCTCGCGCGCAGACGGCGGCGTGCTGCGCCTCGGCGCGCTGACCACCATCCGCTCCATCGAGCGCGACCCCGCCATCGCACAGACCTACGGCCTGCTGGCCGAGGCCGCGTCGCAGGTCGCCAACGTGCGCGTCCGCAACCGCGCCACGGTCGGCGGCTCGGTCTGCTACGGCGAGCCGCAGACCGACATGCCCCCCGCGCTGATCGCCATGGGCGCGAGCGCGACCCTCGTGTCCAGTAGCAGCACGCGGACCGTCCCGCTCGCCGACTTCTTCGAGGGCCCGTACGAGACGGCGCTGGAGCCCGGCGAGCTGCTGAGCGAGATCACGGTGCCGCAGCCCGAGCCGGGGTCGGAGCCGGGAGCCGGGACAGGCGGCTGCCACATGAAGTTCACAATCGGGTCGCCGGAGAACAAGCCGGTGGCCAACGCGTCGGTGCTCGTCCGTCTCGACGGCGCGGGCCGCTGCGTCGAGGCGCGCATCGTGCTCGGCGCGCTCGGGCCGGTGCCGGTCGTCGCGGTCGATGCGGCCGCGCTGCTCGACGGCGAGGTCCCGGACGCGAAGCTGATAGCAGAGGTGGCGTCGCGGGCGGGCGATGCGGCCGACCCGGCAGACGACCTGCGCGGGCCGGTGTGGTACAAACGCCGCATCGCCCGGGTGCTGGTGGAGAGGGCATTGCGATGTGCGCTGCGCAAGGCGGGACACGAAGTCCCCTAGTCGGCACGTCGATGCCGACACTCGAAGCGGCCGAGAAGGTCACGGGCGCGACGCGCTACGTCGGCGACCTCCTCGTGCCGAACATGGCGCACGCCAAGGTGCTGCGCAGCCCCCTGCCCCACGCGCGCGTGCTCTCCATCGACGCAGCGGAGGCACGGGCGGCGCCCGGCGTCGTCTGCGTGCTGACGCGCGACGAGGTTCGCGCCGCGGGCATCGAGCCGGTCTACGGCTTCGTCTACCGCGACGCGCCGCTGGTGGCCTTGGACAAGGTCCGCTACCAGGGCGACATCGTCGCGGTGGTCGTGGCGGAGGACGCCGCGGCCGCCGAGGCGGCGGCCGAGCTGATCGAGGTCGACTACGAGGAGCTCCCCGCGGTGATGGACGTCGAGGCGGCCCTCGCCGACGGCGCGCCGCTGGTCCACGAGAGCTTCTCGCCCATCGCGCCGGAGCTGCGGCCCATCGAGGGCACGAACGTCTGCCACCGCGCGCACATCGCCCGCGGCGACGTCGAGGCGGGCTTCCGCGAGGCATACCGTGTGTACGAGGACACGTTCACGGCGCCGCCGGTGCAGCACTGCGCGCTGGACCTGCACGCGTGCATCGCTTCCATCGAGGACGGCGCGATCACCGTCTGGACGAACTGCCAGTCGCCCTTCCCGCTCCAGCGCGAGCTCCAGCGCATCTTCAAGATGGACGCACGCGTCATCGTGCCCTACGTCGGCGGCGGGTTCGGCTCCAAGAGCCGCGACCGCCTCGAATGCGTGGTCACGGCCGCCGCCCAGCTCGCGGGGCGCCCGGTACGCCTCGTGCTGACGCAGGAAGAGACGTTCCAGACGTTCATCCGGCCGGCCTACCACGGCACGATCAAGACCGGCGTCAGGGCCGACGGGACGATCGTTGCGCGCCACGTCCGCTTCACGATCGACGTGGGCGGCTACGCCATCAGCGGCGCGCGCAGCGCGAACAACACGCTCAAGGTGGCCACCGGCCCCTATCGGATCCCCAACGTGCTGGTCGAGTGCGACGCCGTCTACACGAACAAGCCGCCCTCGGCCCCCTACCGCGGCCTGCCGACGACGCAGCACACGATGGCGTATGAGACGCAGCTCGACCGCATCGCCCGCGACCTGGGCATCGACCCCGTCGAGCTGCGGATGCGGAACCTCGTGGTGGACGGCGACGTCCACATCACGGGTGACCTGCTGCGCTCCACCCACGCCAAGGAGTGTCTCGAAGCAGCGGCCGCGGGCATCGACTGGGGGACCCCGTCCACGCCGCCCGAGACGCCGTCCAAGCTGCGCGGCAAGGGCGTCTCGTGCACGATCAAGTACACGCTGACGCCGCCCACTCGCATGTCGGAGAACGGCGCAGCGATAAGCCTCGGCGAGGACGGCATCTTCGAGGTGCGCATCGGCACGGTGAACATCGGCCAGGGCTCCGACACGACGATGGCGCAGTTCGCGGCCGACGGCCTGGGCGTGGGGCTGGAGCGCATCCGCGTCGTGCACAGCGACACCGCGCTGGTGCCGGTGGACAGCTCGACCACCGCCAGCCGCTCGACCTACCACATGGGCAACGCCGTGCTCGACGCTGCCTCCAAGCTCACGGCGGAGACCCTCGCGGTCGCCTCGCACCTGCTGGAGCGCGACGCGGGCGACCTGGCGCTGGGGCCGGACGGCGTCGAGGCGCCTGATGGGCCCACCCTGGCCTACGACGAGCTGGTGCGGCGCTCGGGCGGGCCGCTCTCGGCCCTCGGCGAGTGCGTGGTCGGCGGCACCTACACGGCCCCGGACGGCACGGAGTACCCCATCGCATCGACCTTCTGGTCCTTCGCGTCCGCCGCCGCCGAGGTGGAGGTGGATACCGACACGGGCGAGGTGCGCGTGCTGCGGATGGGCGCGGCGTCCAACGTCGGCAAGGCGGTCAACCCGGACTCGGTGCGCACGCAGCTCGAGGGCGGGCTCGGCATGGAGCTCGGCCCCACGCTCTTCGAGCGCCTCGTCTGGGACGAGGGCGGCCAGCTCCTCACCGCCGCGCTCATGGACTACCCGCTGCCCACGATGGAGACGTCCCCCACGTACCGGCCGGAGATCGTCGAGCACCCCTTCGAGGGCGGGCCCTTCGGCGCGAAGGGCATGGGCGAGATCGGCTCCGTCATCACGCCGGCCGCCGTGCTGAACGCTGTCTACGACGCGACGGGCGTGATGTTCCACGAGGTGCCCCTGCTCCCCCACAAGGTGCTGGAGGCGTTGGAGGCCCTGTAGGGGCGCACGGCGTGCGCCCTCGGCGAAGACCATGAAGATCACGATCAGCATCAACGGCAAGCGCGAGCAGCGCGAGATCGAGCCCTCGCGGACGCTGCTGGAGCTCGTGCGCGAGGACTTCGGCCTCACGGGGACGAAGGCGTACTGCCACAGCGGCATCTGCGGCGCGTGCACGGTGCTGCTCGACGGCGCCGCGGTGAGCTCGTGCTCGCTGCTGGCCGCGCAGGCCGACGGCGCGGACGTGACGACGATCGAGGGGCTGGCAGCGGGCACGACGCTCCATCCCATCCAGCAGGCATTCATCGACCACTTCGGCTTCCAGTGCGGCTACTGCACGCCTGGTATGGTGCTGCTGACCAAGGCGCTGCTCGACGAGGTGCCGGAGCCCACGCGCGAGGAGATCGTGCGGTACATGGGCGGCAACATCTGCCGCTGCACGGGGTACGCGGGCATCCTCGCCTCCGTCGAGGCAGCCGCGAAAGCGCTTTCCGGGGAGATCCCCGCGGGGGAGACGTAGCCTTTGGAGCTCACCGACCGTTTCACCGTTCAGGCCGACAGCCCCACCGTGTGGGCCCTGTTCTGGGACCTGCCACGCATCGCCGGCCTCCTGCCGGGGTGCGAGGGCGTCGATGCCATCGACGAGACGCACTACCGGGCGCACATCGTCCAGCGGGTGGGGCCGTTCAAGGTCACGATGGACCTCGACCTCGAGGTGCTGGAGTCCGAGGTGGAGAAGCGCGTGGTGCTCACCGGCGGGGGCCACGACCGGCTCGGCAACCGGCTGAGCCTCAGCCGTCTCGCGCTGGAGCTTGCACCGGCCGACGGCGGCGGGACCGACGTCTCCTACTCCATGGACTTCAACCTGTACGGCCGCATGGCGACCCTCGGCGGCTCGGTCGTGAAGCTCGAATGGGACATCGGGATCACGCTCGCGGATTGCCTCCAAGTTGTCGTCAACGTATCTCGCAGCCTTCCGTTGAAGGTCGATTAGTCTCTCCACGCGATCAGACCTGAAGCGGGTTACCTTCTCGTCCCGCAACTTCCGGCGCAGCGGAATGATAATGGAGCGATCTGCCAGCGTGTCCTTGAGAGACCCGATGAGCGCAAGTGCCTTGGGCGACCAAGTGGAGAATTGTTTTGGTTTGTGATCGTCACCGACGGTGCGGAGAACGCATGCATTGGCACGGTTGTGACCAGAGTTGAGAACACCTCGTAGCTCATCATTGTCTCGCAGGAAGGTGTCGGCCTCGTCGATCAGAACGGTGGGGCGGTAGAGCTCAACCACGCGAAACAGGCTTGCCATGGTGATGTTCGCTGTTGGCAGGGAACGTGGGCACAGGTTCTGGAGGATGATCAGCAGTGTGGTTTTTCCACACCTCTTCTCCGGCGACATCACAGCAAGGGTCGGTGATATCTGAGCCGCGTCATGCGCGTGAGTGTGAAGAACCCACAGCGCGATCGCCTCAGCAGCGCCATCCGGCAATACGATGTACTCCCGCAGCAAATCGACCAGCTCGTCTAGAAGTTCGGGGCCCTCGACAGGTACCGCCCACAGCTCAACGTCCGCCAGGAAGGGCCTGTCCGTTATTGTATCAGGGGCCATCGCCTTGCGACGAAGTTCAACCTCCAGATCCAGCGTTGAGAGAAGGATTCCCAGCTGCTTGTGCGCATCCTCCCGGCGTCGGTCGTATTCGATCCGCGACAGGCTAGCTAGTTCGCACAGGAGGGATTCATCTGCCGGGCTCAATCCGCCATCGGCACCAGTGTCAATCCTGGGACGCTCGATGGCGGAAGGGTTAAATTCAACGTAGCGCTCGTCGAGACGTTCGGGTTCAAGGGGGTTCATGCGGCAGTGCGCTCCTCACGCAAAAGAATCTTCGGTAGGCCACGCTTAGGCAGCGCTTCGTGGAGGTGTCGCGCGTGAAGTGCGTTTTCGGCGACCACGGCCTCAACGCCGCTCAAGACGTAATCCACCCAGTCCGTATTGAGGATGCAGGCGCCGTCGCAGGCCGCACGGAGCCACGATAAGGGGGTCCGGTAGATCTTCAGGACTGGCGGTGGAGGATCGTTGGGCAAGCGCCAGATCGGCATCGCGTCGCGGATGGCGTCGGCGTGCCACGAGCCCAAAGCTCGGGTATGGCCGGTGCGGACCCAGGTCTTCGACGGGGTGTTGATACGAAAGCCGATGAGGTCGACCAACTCTGCGCCGCCGTCCTCATCTATCCGATAGTCCGGCACGATGACGGCAAGGTCGCCGCCAGTGGCAGCCGGCTCGAAAAAGCGCCCCTCGGTCGCGATCCTCAGCACTCCGACGCCGCCGGTCTGTCGCACGGGACAGAGTATAGCTGGTATGAAAACGGTCGATTACGGTCAAGAGAGATCTATATGCACGGCACGATGATCCGCGAGGAATGCTGGTATGAGAACGCCAGGCGACAACGGGATTTCCATTATGTGCCTACTCCAACAGCAACCCGACCGTTTAATTTCGTTACTGACCGCCACTGGCGTGAGTGGCATGAAAACGGACGGCTAATGGGGAGGGGTAATTACGATAAGGGCACACCGATCGGCGAGTGGCGAACATTCGATAAAGATGGAAAACTTCTGACGCGTGGAACATTTCGCAAGGGTACGCCTTGGCAGGGGAATTTCGCCTATAGGGATGACAGGGGATGGTACA
>JADFQE010000029.1 GCA_022561985.1 Chloroflexota bacterium | reverse complement strand
ACCAATTCCTCGGCGCCAGAATCTATCAGCGCTGCACATTTGTCGCTGAATTCGGCCGGATCCCTGTGGGGGTCATCCATCGGCCCAGAGATGGTGAGCTTGGGACCGTCGACGTCGATATGCAAGGTCTCGACCTCTACTCAGTCACGTAGACAATTCGATAAAACTTACGTTTCCCAACCCGGATTATCGTCCCATGAGTTACGGTTACAGTTTCCTGGTAGACGGTATGGCTGTCGACGTCGATTGCGCCGCTTGCCAAGAGCCTCCTGGCCTCGCTCCGACTCAGTACGGCACCTACTGTCGCAAGAATCTTTGGCAAGTCAATTACAATGGAACTCGCCTCTATAAACAGGACCCCGTCAATCCCGGCATCCAATCGAATGTCTACCACGTCCGCCGGCGCCTCGCCCCCCTGCACCACGCGCTCGAACCCGGCCTGCGCGGCGGCGGCGGCGGCGGGCGAATGGAACCACGACACCATCTCGACGCCGAGGCGCTTCTTGAGATCGAGCGCGCCCGAGCCGCCCGCCTCGACCGCGGAGCGCACGGCCTCAAGCTCCTCGTCCGGCATATCCGTGAGCAGCTCGAAGTAGAGCGGGAGCACGTCGTCCGGCAGCGACATGATCTTGCCGAACATGTCCTCGGGGGGGTCTTCGAGCGCGATGTAATTCCCCAGCGACTTGCCCATGCGGCGCACGCCGTCGGTGCCCGGCAGGATCGGCATGAGGAAGACGACCTGCGGGCGCTGGCCCATGCGCTGTTGGAGCTCGCGGCCGACCAGCAGGTTGAACTTCTGGTCCGTGCCGCCGAACTCGACGTCCGCCTCGATCGCCACCGAGTCGTACGCCTGGAGCAGCGGGTAGAGCATCTCGGTGATCGCGATGGGCCGCTGCTCCGCGTAGCGCTTGGCGAAGTCGTCCCGGTGCAGGAACTGGTTGATCGTGAACTGGGACGTCAGCTTGATGACGTCGGCCAGCGTGAAGCTGCCGAACCACTCGCTCTGGTAGACGGCCCTGGTCCGCTCCGGGTCGACGACCTTGAAGAACTGCTGCATGTACGACTCGGCGTTGGCCTTCACCTGCTCGGCGCCGAGCATCGTGCGCGTGTCGGACTGGCCGGACGGGTCGCCGATCTGCGCGGTCCAGTCGCCCACGATCAGGATGAGCTCGTGGCCGAGCTCCTGGAGCTGGCGCAGCTTGCGGAGGCCGACGACGTGGCCGAGGTGCAGGTCGGGGCGGGTGGGGTCGAAGCCCATCTTGAGCTTGAGGGGCACCCCCTCCTCCAGCCGGGCGATGAACTCCGCCTCGGGGATGATCTCGGCGACGCCGCGGTGCGTGATCCGGTGCAGCAGCTCGGGGTCGAGCTTGGCCATCGCGTCACGCCCCCGCTGCGGTGGCGGCCGCCTGCGCCAGTGCGTCGCGCGCCGCCTCGACGTCGCGGCGCATCTGCGCGACGAGCGCGTCGACGTCGTCGAAGCGCTCCTGGGCCCGCAGCCGCTTCACGAACTCGATGCGCACGTGCCGTCCGTACAGGTCGCCGGTGAAGTCGAGGACGAACGCCTCGACGACGCGCGGGCCGTCCTCGTGGAACGTCGGCTTGATGCCGACGCTCGTCGCCGCGGGATAGCGCTTGCCCTCGGCCGTGAGCCACGTGGCGTAGATGCCGTCGGCGGGGAGCGCTTGGAGCGGGCCGAGAGCGACGTTCGCCGTCGGGAAGCCCAACAAACCGTCGCCGCGGCCCTCGCCTTCGACCACCGGGCCGTCGAGGGCGAAGGCCCGGCCGAGCAGCCGCCCCGCTTCCTCGATGTCGCCTGCGCTGAGCGCCTGGCGCACGGCGGTGCTCCGCACCGGCGCGCCGGAGAGCGAGAACGAGCCGGCCGTCCGGACCGTGTAGCCGAGCTCCTCGCCGATGGACCCCAGCACGCTCATGGTGCCCTCCCGGTCGTGGCCCAGCGCGAAGTCGGGCCCCGCGACGAAGTGGCGGAGGCCGACGTCCTCGCAGAGCGTGCGCATGAACTCGCGGGCCGAGTAGCGCGACAGCTCCCGGGTGAACGTGATCGGGATGACGTGGTCGATGCCCGCGGCCCGCAGGAGCGCGAGGCGCTCCTTCAGCGACGAGATGAGCACGAGGGGCACCTGCGGCCGCAGGACCGACAGCGGGTGGTTGGACAGCGTCACGATCACGGGCGTGAGGCCGCGCTCCCGGGCGTCGTCGCGGAGCTGGCGCAGCACGTGCAGGTGGCCGAGGTGGACGCCGTCGAAGACGCCGAAGGTCAGCGCGGCCGGGCCGTCGGGCCGCCCCGCCTGGAGCTCCTCCCTGAGGTCAGCCACGCGCGCGCCTCCCATGCGCCTTCACGACACCGGCCCGCGCCGTCACGAGACCGGCTGCAGGCTCAGCGCCTGATGCGCCTCGGTGAGCAGCGCGTCGGTCTCGTCCCAGCCGATGCACGCGTCGGTGACGGAGACGCCGTAGCGCAGCTTGGACGGGTCGTCGCCCAGGTCCTGGCGTCCGTCGGCGAGGTTGCTCTCGACCATGAGGCCCACGATGTTCCTGTCGCCCTCGACCCGCTGCCCGATGACGTCGCGGAAGGCGATCGCCTGACGCCGGTAGTCCTTCTCGGAGTTCGCGTGGCTGCAGTCGACCATGAGCCGCGGCGGCAGACCGGCGCCGGTGAGCTGGGCCTGGACCGCGGCAACGGTCGACGAGGCGTAGTTGGAGCCGCTGACGCCGCCGCGCAGGATCAGGTGGCCGTAGGCGTTCCCGGTGGTCTGCACGACGCAGGTGCGTCCGTCCATGTCGATGCCGAGGAAGGAGTGCGGCGCCCGCGCCGTGTTCATCGCGTCCACGGCGATCTGCGAGTTGCCGTCGGTGCCGTTCTTGAAGCCGACGGGCATGCTGAGGCCGCTGGCCATCTCGCGGTGGAGCTGGCTCTCGGTCGTGCGCGCGCCGATGGCCGCCCAGGAGACGAGGTCCGCGATGTACTGGGGCACGATCGGGTCGAGGAACTCGGTGCCGGCGAGCAGCCCCATGTCGGCGAGGTCCAGCAGGAGCTTGCGCGCCCGGCGCAGCCCACCGGAGACGTCGAAGGAGCCGTCCAGGTTCGGGTCGTTGATGAACCCCTTCCAGCCCAGCACGGTCCGAGGCTTCTCGAAGTAGACGCGCATCACGATGAGGATGCGGTCGGCGAGGCGCTCGGCGAGGGCCGCGAGGCGGCCGCCGTACTCCAGCGCGGCCTTCTCGTCGTGGATCGAGCACGGGCCGACGATGACCAGCATGCGCGGGTCCTCGCCCCCCAGGATGCGCTCGACGGCCGCGCGGCCTTCGACGATGGTCTGCGCGGCGGACGGCGTCAACGGGACCTGACGCTGGAGCGCCTCGGGGGCGATCAGCGGTGCGATGTTCGATATGTTCACGTCATGTACGGACTGCGCCAAGACGCATTCCCCTTTCGATTCGTTCGTTGGCGGGCCAGCGGGACGACGGGGAGAAAGGGAAGGGGGCTAGCGGCGCGTATACCGAGCGCTCCCCCGCCGCGTAAACAGGGGGGAGAGAGGCGCGTCGCCGAACGCCCAGAGGCCACGGGCGCGCGGGTTGCGCTCGTGGGTGGCGGGGATGCGGTGCGAAGCGTTCATCTGCTGGTTGATCCACGGCTGCGAAGCTGCTTGGCGCCCTTCAGATAGACGTGGACCAGGTCCTCTTTGCTCTTGTCGGTGTTCACGAGGAGCATCGCCCTGATGACCGACGCGGTTGCATCCGGGACCGGCACCTCTTGCGAGGTCATGAGCGCCGTCCGCTCCCAGCCCAGCCGCACCCTGGCGGCGACGGCCGGGAACTCGGCGTTCAGGTCCACCGTAGTGGTAAAGAATACCGCAGCGACGTCGCTTTCATCAATGTTATTGGCCGCCACCATCTCGCGGAGAAGCTCCTCGGTGGCATCGAGGATGGCATCGGACGTATTCGCGTCCGCGGTGGTGGCACCCCGCAGTCCCAGGCACTGGCTCATACCGCGTTCCCGCGAGAAGGACGTTATCGGCTGTCGCCGATGAGGGCCGTGACGAAGGCGGCCGCCCGGGCGGCCCGCTCGCTCGGCGGCGCCGAGTCTATCACGTCGATCAGCGCGCTACCGACCGCGGCCGCGTCCGCGTACTCCCCGATGGCCTCGACGTGGCGGCGCTCGCTGACCCCGAACCCCACCGCGATGGGCAGGTCCGTGCGCGCCCGCACACGTCCTATGAACGCGGGCAGGTCCTTCGCCATCTCCCTCCGCGCGCCGGTCACCCCCGCAACGCTGACGCAGTAGACGAAGCCCGTCGCGCCGCGCGTCCCGAGCTCGATGCGCTCGTCGGTGCTCGTGGGTGCGAGCAGGGGGATCAGCGCCAGCTCGTGGCGCTCGAGCGCGTCCCGCATGGGGCCCGACTCCTCCGGCGGCAGGTCGACCACGATCATGCCGTCGAGCCCGGCGGCGGCGCAGTCGCGGGCGTAGGCGTCGATCCCGTAGGACAGGATCGGGTTGTAGTAGCCCATGAAGAGCAGCGGGAGCTTCACGCCGTCCTCGCGCAGCCGTGCGACCAGATCGATGCAGACGCGCGCGTCCACGCCCGCCTGCACCGCGCGGTAGCTCGCCGCCTGGATCGTGGGGCCGTCGGCGAGCGGGTCGGTGTAGGGCACGCCCAGCTCGAGGGCGACGGCGCCGGCCGCCTCGATCGCAGGCACGATGGCCAGCGTGTCCTCGACCGTCGGGAAGCCGACGGTCACGTACGGCACGAGGCCGGTGCGCTTCTCGTCGCGTATCCGCGCGAACGCGGTATCGAGTCGCTTCGTCATAGGTTCGCCACCACGCCCAAGGCTACCGCGTTCCGGCCGATGTGTGCGAGCAGCACGGGCCAGAGGGACCCCGTCCGCCAGTAGACCCACGCGAACACGAAGCCGCTCGCGGCCGCGGGGCCCATCAGCGCCGGGTCCAGGTGCGCGAGACCGAAGAGCGCCGAGCTCCCGGCCGCGGCCCACCAGAAGCCCCAGCGGCCGGCGAGGCCCGCGAAGCAGAACCCACGGAAGAAGATCTCCTCGACCGCCGGGCCCACGAGGACCACCAGCAGGACCGTGAGGAGCGGCAGCTCCTCGAGGAGGCTCGCCGGTATCGTCGGCGGCACCGCGTTGCCCGTGACCGCCTGAGCAAGGATCGTGTAAACGAGCGTGGCGGCAAGACTCGTGAAGAAGGCCAGCGCGACCCAGCCGAGCGTCCACGCGACCGACTGCCGGTGCCGGCCGAGCAGCGCCCGGAAGGTGCCCGCTGCGCCCGGGCCCAGGCCGTAGGCGGCCGCGACCATCACGACGTTGACGAGCGCACTCGCGGCGAGTACCGCCGCGACGGTCGTGGCCCCGCCGCCGAGCTCCAGAAGGCGGCCGGCGGAGATGACCAGGGCGATGGCCACGGTCACGACGCCGACACCGAAGCCCACCTGGCGCGGACTCCAGGCAACATCAGGGAGGACACGAACGGGCGGGCGATTGCTCACGAGGCCGCTTCCTGAAGCGTCAAAGGCGTCAACTCTGCACGCGGACCGATCTTGAGAATCATGCTAGCGCCAGGCCGTGGCCAGGGGCAAGGGTCCGTGGCCCCGTTGACAGAAGGTGCCCGCCCGCGTATAATACTGCTTGATTCAACTCAGAATCTCCTCCCGCGAGGATGGGAAGTAGTAGGGGGCACACCCACCCCAGCGAGCCGGCGCGGATGGTGCAAGGTCGGCGGTGAAGGGTCCCCGAACTCGTCCCGGAGCGGCCAGCCCGAAGTAGCAGTAGGGCGGCGGAGCGCACCGATACGGCGCAGTCGAGAGTCCCCCGGCACTTCGGGGGGAAGTAGGGTGGTACCGCGGGCTTCACGACCCGTCCCTCCGATCAGGGACGGGTTTTTTCGTTGTTGGCGTTCTCGGCCCCCGGGCCGCAGGAGAGCCTGGCCGCAGCGGGGACAGTCGAGGATAGTGAGGGAGCGATGCAGCTGACGGGTGCTCAGATGGTCTGCGAGTGTTTGGTGCGCGAGGGCGTGTCTGTCCTGTTCGGGCTGCCCGGCGGCGCCATCCTCCCCTTCTACCAGACGCTGGCCGAGTACCCGGACCTCCAGCACATCCTCGTGCGGCACGAGCAGAACGCCGGCCATGCGGCCGACGGCTACGCGCGCGCCTCCGGCAAGGTCGGCGTCGTCGTCGCGACCTCCGGCCCCGGCGCCACGAACCTCGTGACGCCGCTCGCCACGGCCATGATGGACTCCGTCCCCATCGTCGCGCTCACCGGCCAGGTCCCGCGGGCGGCGATCGGGCGCGACGCCTTCCAGGAGACCGATACCACCGGCGTGACGGCGCCCATCACGAAGCACAACTACCTGGTCATGGACACAGCCGACATACCGCGCGTGATGAAGGAGGCCTTCCACATCGCCCGCACCGGCCGCCCCGGCCCCGTCCTCGTCGACCTGCCGCGCGACGTGCTGACCGAGCGCGCCGAGTTCGACTACCCGGATGCCATCAACCTGCGCTCGTACAAGCCGACGCTCGAGGGCCACGCCCAGCAGATCAAGCGCGCCGCCAAGCTCGTGCGCGACGCCCGGCGCCCGCTGATCCTGGCGGGCCACGGCGTGAGCATCTCGGGCGCCTTCGCCGAGCTCCAGGAGCTCGCGGAGAAGGCGCAGATCCCCGTCATCACGACGCTGCTGGGTATCGGCGCCTTCGCCGGCGACCACATCCTGAGCCTCGGCATGCCCGGCATGCACGGCCAGGCCCACAACAACTGGGCCATCGAGCGCTCCGACCTCATCATCGCCGTCGGCATGCGTTTCGACGACCGGGTGACCGGGCGGCTGAGCGCCTTCGCGCCCAACGCCCGCATCGTCCACATCGACATCGACCCGGCCGAGGTCGGCAAGAACGTCGGCGTGACCGTCCCCATCGTGGGCGACGCCCGCCGCGTCCTGCACGCCCTCACCCTCGAGGTCGAGCCGGCGACGCACGCCGATTGGCTCAAGGAGATCGACGTGCTCCGCGAGGAGCACCCCTTCGTCATGCCGGAGTCGGAGCGCCTCCTGCCCCAGTACGTGATCCGCGAGATCTGCGAGGCGACGGACGGGCGCGCCATCGTCGTCACCGGCGTCGGCCAGCACCAGATGTGGACGGCGCAGCACTACGTGTTCAAGGAGCACAACTCGTGGATCACCTCGGGCGGGCTCGGGACCATGGGCTTCGAGGTCCCGGCCGCGATGGGCGCCGCCTTCGCGTGCCCGGAGCGGACGGTGTGGAGCATCGCCGGCGACGGCGGCTTCCAGATGACGTTCTCGGAGCTGGCGACCATCGCCGAGCACCGGGTGCCGGTGAAGTTCGCCATCATCAACAACAACTCACTCGGGCTGGTCCGCCAGCTCCAGGACCTCTTCTACGACCGCAACCGCGTGTCGGTCGAGTATTCGGGGAACCCCGACTTCGTGAAGCTCGCCGAGGCCTACGGCATCTGGGCGGTCCGCGTGAGCGACAAGGCGGACGTGCGCCAGGCCATCGACGATGCGAGCGCGGTGGACGGCCCGGCCATCATCGACTTCCGCGTGGAGCGGGAGGAGAACGTGTACCCCCACGTGCCCGCCGGCGGCAGCGTGTTCGAGATGATCGAAGGCCCCCCGACGCCGACCGCTGAGGACGTGCCCGCATGGCGCCCGTAGAGACGCACACCATCACCGCGCTGGTCCAGGACCGCCCGGGCGTGCTCGCGCGGATCGCGGGCATGTTCAGCCGGCGCGGCTTCAACATCTCGAACCTCGCCGTCGGCCACAGCGAGACGCCGGGCCTCTCGCGCATGACCTTCGTGGTCGAGGGCGACGACTGGGTCGTCGAGCAGGTCACGAAGCACCTGTACAAGCTGATCGACGTCGTGCAGGTCTACGACATCTCGGCGGAAAGCATCGTGCTGCGCGAGCTGGCCCTGCTGAAGGTCCGCTCCAACGCCGAGAACCGGCCGGAGATCATCCAGATCGTCGATATCTTCCGGGCGAGTATCGTGGACGTGACGAAAGACTCGCTGGTGATCGAGGTCACCGGCGACGAGGAGAAGGTGGACGCGCTGATCGAGCTGCTGCGGCCCTTCGGCCTGCGGGAGGTCATGCGCACGGGGCGCATCGCCATGAGCCGCGGGTCCGGCACCACGGGCGGGCGCAAGGGCACGAAGGCGTCGGTCGACCAGAGCGCTCCGGACGCGGAGGTCGTGCCCTAGCGCACGCGACGCTCACGAGCGATATCAAAGAGACAGTTCCAGCTCACTCAAGTTCAGGGGGGAGGCGCAACGATGGTGGCAACGGTGTACTACGAGAAGGACGCGGATCGATCCCGGCTCGACGGCAAGCGCGTGGGGATCATGGGCTACGGCAGCCAGGGTCACGCCCACGCGCTCAACCTGCGGGATAGCGGCATCGACGTCGTGGTCGGACTGCTGGCGGGCAGCAAGAGCAGGGAGAAGGCCGAGGCGGAGGGGCTGCGCGTGACGCTGCCCGCCGAGGTGGCGAAGGAGTCGGACATCATCATGGTCCTGGTGCCGGACACGATGCAGGGGGAGCTCTACAAAGAGGCCATCGAGCCGAGCATCGATAGCTCCAAGACGCTGATGTTCGCCCACGGCTTCAACATCCACTACAAGGAGATCGTGCCGCCGCCCGATGTGGATGTGTCCATGATCGCCCCGAAGGCGCCCGGCCACCGGCTGCGCGAGGTGTTCGTCGGCGGCTCCGGCGTCCCATCGCTCGTCGCCATCCACCAGGACCCGTCGGGGAACGCGCTGGCCACCGCGCTGGCCTACGGCTCGGCGCTCGGCAGCATGCGAGCGGGCATCGTGGCGACGACGTTCAAGGAGGAGACCGAGACGGACCTCTTCGGCGAGCAGACGGTGCTCTGCGGCGGCGTCTCGGCCCTCGTCAAGACCGCCTTCGAGACGCTGGTGGAGGCGGGCTACCAGCCGGAGATCGCGTACTTCGAGGTCTCCCATGAGCTCAAGCTCATCGTGGACCTGATGTACGAGGGCGGCCTGAACTACATGCACTACTCCGTGAGCGACACCGCCGAGTACGGCGACTACTCGCGCGGCCCCCGGGTGATCGACGACCACGTGCGGGCGACCATGAAGCAGGTGCTGACGGAGATCCAGGACGGCACGTTCGCCAAGGAGTGGATCGCGGAGAACCACGAGGGCCAGCCCCGTTTCAAGGCGATGCGCGAGGCCAACGCCAAGCACGAGATCGAGGAGGTCGGCGAGCGGCTGCGCGAGATGATGAGCTTCTTGAAGTCGAGCAAGTAGGCCCGTTCGCGGGTCGGGCCCGTTCACAGGTCAGGTAGGAGCAGGGGAGCAGGGGAGCATCTGATGGACGATCGAGTTTTGATCTTCGATACCACGCTGCGCGACGGCGAGCAGTCGGCGGGCGTGGGCATGACGGTGGAGGAGAAGCTGGAGATCGCACGGCAGCTCGAGCGTCTGAACGTGGACGTGATCGAGGCCGGCTTCCCCATCAGCTCCCCCGGCGACTTCGAGGCGGTCCAGACGATCGCCCGCGAGGTGCGCAAGCCGATCATCGCCGCGCTCGCACACGCGAACGCCAAGGCCGTCGAGCGCGCCGCCGAGGCGCTGAAGGACGCCGCGCACGCCCGCATCCACGTGTTCATCTCCAGCTCCGACCAGCACATCCTGCACCAGCTCCGGAAGAACCGGGAGGAGGTCGTGGAGATGGCCGCGAAGAACGTGGCGCTCGCCCGCAAGCACACGGACGACGTCGAGTTCTCGCCCATGGACTCCAGCCGCACGGAGAAGGAGTTCCTGGCCCACATGGTGCGGGCCACGGTCGCCGCGGGCGCCACGACCATCAACATCCCCGACACGGTGGGTTATGCCATCCCCGAGGAGTTCGCGGACCTCATCTCCTACCTGCGCGAGCAGGTGCCCGAGCTCGGCGAGAGCGTCCGGCTCTCGGTGCACTGCCACGACGACCTGGGCATGTCCGTGGCGAACAGCCTCGCGGCGGTCAAGGCGGGGGCGCGGCAGGTCGAGGGGTGCATCAACGGCCTCGGCGAGCGCGCCGGGAACGCCGCGCTCGAAGAGGTCATCATGGCGCTGCGCACGCGCGCCGACTACTTCGGCGTGGACACGCAAGTCGACACGAAGCAGCTCTATGCGACCAGCCGCATGATCAGCCAGATCAGCGGCTTCGCGGTCCAGCCGAACAAGGCGGTGATCGGGCGCAACGCGTTCCGCCACGCCTCCGGCATCCACCAGGACGGGCTGCTCAAGGAGCGCACGACCTACGAGATCATGGACCCGCACGACGTGGGCGTCCCGCGCAGCGAGCTGGTGCTCGGCAAGCTCAGCGGCCGCCACGGCCTCAACGCGCGGCTCCAGGAGCTCGGCTACTCGCCCACGGACGACGAGCTGGGCAGCATCTACGAGGCGTTCAAGGAGCTCGCGGACAAGAAGCGCGAGGTCACCGACCGCGACCTCATCGCACTGATGGGCCACGAGCGCATGGCGGTGGCCGAGACCTACACGCTCGATGCCGTGCAGGTGAGCTGCGGGTCCAACGCCGTGGCCACGGCGACGGTGCAGCTGACCGACAAGGACGGCGGCCAGCATACCGAGGCGGCGACCGGCACCGGGCCGGTGGACGCGATCTACTGCGCCATCAACCGTATCGTCAACGTGCCCAACGAGCTCACCGAGTTCAGCGTCAATTCGGTCACCGAAGGCATCGACGCCATCGGCGAGGTGAGCATCCGCATCGAGCAGGACGGGCGCGAGTACGTCGGCCGGGGCGCCGACACGGACATCATCGTGGCCTCGGCGCGGGCGTACATGAACGCGCTGAACCGCCTGCTGGCCATGGGCGACGTCACCCGCTCGCCGGAGGCCGTCGGCGCCGTCTAGGCGGGCCCTGCGGGGCGCCGCGGGGCGGATGCTATCATCGGCATCTGGCGCGGCGACGCCCCCCGTGATGCCCCCGTCTGGTCCTCAGCTCTGGTTCTCAACGACTAGCCCGTTTAGGAAAAACCGATGCCTCCCAAGACCATGTTCCAGAAGATCTGGGACGCCCACATCGTCCACCAAGAGGACGGCAAGCCGACGCTCCTGTACGTCGACCTGCACCTCGTGCACGAGGTCACCTCGCCCCAGGCCTTCGAAGGCATGCGCGAGGCCGGCCGGAGCGTGCGGCGCCCCGACCTGACCGTCGCCGTCGCCGACCACAACGTCCCCACCACCGGCGACCGCTCGGCCAAGGTGCCGATCGAGGACCCCACCTCGGCCGCCCAGCTCGATGCGATGGGACGCAACGCGGGCGAGTTCGGCATCGAGTACTACGACATGTACAGCGAGGACCAGGGCATCGTGCACATCATCGGCCCCGAGCAGGGCCGCACGCAGCCGGGCATGATCATCGTCTGCGGCGACAGCCACACCTCGACCCACGGCGCCTTCGGCGCCATCGCCATGCCGGTCGGCACCTCCCAGGTGGAGCACGTGCTCGCGACGCAGTGCCTCGTGCAGGCGCCGCTCAAGACGATGGAGATCCGCGTGAACGGCACGCTCCCGCCGCGCCTCACGGCCAAGGACGTGATCCTCGGCATCATCGGCGAGATCGGCGTCGACGGAGCGCAGGGCTACGCGGTCGAATTCACGGGCTCGGCGATCCGCGCGCTGTCCATGGAGGGACGCCTGACCGTCTGCAACATGTCCATCGAGGCCGGCGCCCGCGTGGGCATGGTCGCGCCCGACCAGACGACCTTCGACTACCTGCGCGGCCGGCCCCACGCGCCCCAGGGCGCGGCCTTCGACGAAGCCGTCGCGCGCTGGCGCGAGCTGCCGACCGATCCGGGCGCCACCTACGACGCGGTGGTCGAGATCGACGCCTCCTCGCTCGCGCCGGCGGTCACCTGGGGCACGAACCCAGGCATGGTCGTGCCGGTCACCGGGCGCGTGCCCGACCCGGCCACGATGGCCTCGCCGGCCGCGACCGCGGCCGCGGAGCGCGCGCTGGTGTACATGGGGCTCGAGCCGAACACGCCGATCCAGGAGATCACCATCGACCGCGTCTTCATCGGCTCGTGCACGAACTCGCGGATCGAGGACCTGCGGGCCGCGGCCGCGGTGGTCGAGGGCCGGCACGTCGCCTCGACCGTGAGCGCGATGGTCGTGCCCGGCTCGTGGCGCGTGAAGCGCCAGGCGGAGGCCGAGGGGCTGCACGAGATCTTCAAGGCCGCCGGGTTCGACTGGCGGGAGGCCGGGTGCTCGATGTGCCTGGCCATGAACCCGGACAAGCTGGCGCCCGGCGAGCGCAGCGCCTCGACGTCCAACCGGAACTTCGAGGGCCGCCAGGGCCCCGGCGGACGCACGCACCTGGTCAGCCCGCCCATGGCCGCAGCCGCCGCCATCGCGGGACACTTCGTCGACATACGGGACTGGTAGGAGAGCGGATGGAGCCCTTCAAGAAGATCACCGGCGTCGTCGCGGCGCTCAACCGCGTCAACGTGGACACCGACCAGATCATCCCGGCCAAGCACCTCAAGCGCATCGAGAAGACCGGGTTCGGCCCGTTCCTGTTCGAGAGCTGGGGGAAGAACGCCGACGGCACGCCGAACCCCGATTTCGAGCTCAACGCACCGAGCTTCGCGGGCGCCAGCGTGCTCGCCACGGGCAGGAACTTCGGCAGCGGCTCCTCCCGCGAGCACGCGGTCTGGGCGCTGCGGGACGGCGGCTTCAGCGCGGTCATCGCACCGAGCTTCGCCGACATCTTCCACAAGAACTGCTTCGAGAACGCCCTGGTGCCGGTCATCCTCCCGGAGCCGGTGGTCGATGGCATCATGGCCAGGGCGAACGAGCTCACGGGCTACGAGCTCACGGTCGACCTCGAAACCTGCGAGGTCTCCGACTCCGAGGGGTTCCGGGCGAGCTTCGTGGTGCACCAGGACCCCGCGACGCACGAGTTCCGCCGGTACTGCATGCTCAACGGCCTGGATGAGATCGGCCTCACGATGGAGCACGCCAACGCCATCACGGCGTATGAGAAGGCGCGCAGCTGATGGGCAGCTTCAACATCCTCGTGCTGCCCGGCGACGGCATCGGCCCCGAGGTCACCGGCGCGGCGCAGCAGGTCCTGAACGCGGTCGCGGCGAAGTGGGGACACACGCTCACCTACGCCACCGACCTGGTCGGGGGCTCGGCCATCGACGCCTACGGCACGCCGCTGCGCGACGAGACGGTCGCCGCCGCGTGCTCGGCCGACGCCGTGCTCTTCGGCGCGGTCGGCGGCCCGAAGTGGGACAACGCCGACGTGCGGCCCGAGGCGGCGATCCTCGGCCTGCGCAAGGGCATGGGCGTCTACGCCAACATCCGCCCGGTCAAGGCGTACCCCGGACTGGAGGGATCGAGCCCCCTCAGGCCCGAGGTCGTGGCGGGCACCGACCTCATCATCGTCCGCGAGCTCACGGGCGGCGTGTACTACGGCAAGCCCAAGCGCCGCTGGACGACCTCCCGGGGCCGCCGGGGCGTCGACACGATGCTCTACACGGAGAAGGAGATCGTGCGCATCCTGCGCGTCGGCTTCGAGCTCGCCCGCGGGCGCCGCAAGAAGCTGACGTCCGTCGACAAGGCGAACGTGCTGGAGTCGAGCCGGGTCTGGCGCGAGATCGCCATCGAGCTCGGGCGGGAGTACCCGGACGTGGAGCTGGACCACCAGCTCGCGGACTCGTGCGCGATGCTGCTCATCCAGAAGCCCACCTCCTACGACGTCTTGGTGACGGCCAACCTGTTCGGCGACATCCTCTCCGACGAGGCCGCCGTGCTCACGGCATCCCTCGGCATGCTGCCATCGGCCAGCCTCGCGGGGACGCCGAACGCCGGGGATGGGCGCCGCCGCAAGATGCGCGGCTTCTACGAGCCGATCCACGGCTCCGCGCCGGACATCGCCGGCTCGGGGAAGGCGAACCCCATCGCCGCCGTGCTGAGCGCCGGCTTCATGCTCGAATACTCGCTCGGCCTGCGCGAGGAGGCCGCCGCGGTGCGCACCGCGGTCGAGACGGCGCTCGCCGACGGCCACCGCACCGCAGACCTGGCCTCACCCGGCACCGAGTTCTCGACGACCCAGCACATGACCGACGCCATCATCGAGCGCCTCTAGGGCGTGGAGCCGCTCGCGGCGGCCGGTCTCGGCGCGGCGGCGCTCGCCGCCTCCATCCTGGGCGGTGCGGCCGGCATCGGCGCCGCCATCGCGCTCATCCCGGCCGTGGCCCTCACGGTGGGCGTCCGCGAGGCCGTCCCCGTGGTGACCGTGGCCATCACGATGCACCTCTTCTCCCGGATATGGGTGAACCGGGCGTCCATCGACTTCGCCGTCGTGCGCTGGTTCATCCTCGGTGGCGTGCCCGGGAGCGTCGCGGGCGCGCTCGTCTTCGCGAACGCCCCGGTCGAGCTGCTCGGACGGGGCCTCGGCATCTTCCTGCTGGCCGTCGTGGCCTATCGGCGGCTCCCCCTCGGAGAGGTGCGGATGAGCCTCCGCGGCTTCGCGGCGGTCGGCGCAGCCCAGGGGTTCCTCTCCGCGATGTTCGGTGGCGCGGGGCCCTTCGGCGCCGTGTTCCTGCTGAGCTACGGGCTCGTGCGCAACGCCTTCGTGGGCACGATGGCCGTGGGCACGCTGGCGATCAGCGCCGCCAAGCTGCCGGTCTACGGCGGCTACGCCCTCCTGGACCGCAGGGCGCTGGTCATCGCCATAAGCCTCGGCGCTATCATGATGGTCGGCGGCCTGATCGGCGGTGCGATCGCGCGCAGGGTCTCGGACCGCTTCTTCGTGGTGGCCATCGAGGTGCTCATCGCCGTGGGCGGCGTCGGACTCCTCATCTGGGCCTAGGGGGCATCGTCGAAGTGCCGAAGTTCGGGCTCTCCCTCTCAGGGCTGCTCCAGCAGACCGGTGACGGCGACATGGTCGAGCGCTTCGCGGACGTGCTCACGCTCGTGCGCCTCGCGCGGGAGCTCGGCTTCGACTACATCTACGCCGGGCAGCACTTCCTGACCCACCCGTACCAGATGCTCCAGCCGGTGGCCTCGCTGGCGCGCCTCGCCGCGGAAACGGGGGACATGGACCTGGTCACCATCGTGCTCATGGGGCTGGTCAACCCGGTCCAGATGGCGGAGGACGTGGCGACCCTCGACGTCATCACCAACGGCCGCGTCGTCGTCGCCGCCGCCCTCGGCTACCGCGAGGAGGAGTACCGCTCCTTCGGCGTCGCCCGGGCGGACCGGCTTCCCCGGATGCTCGAAACCCTCGAGCTCGCCAAGGCCCTGTGGGCAGGTGGCGAGGTGACCTACGAGGGCCGCTTCCACCGCGTCGACGGCGTGCATATCGGCGTGCGGCCGGTGCAGCAGCCGCACCCGCGCATCTGGGTGACGGCGAACGGCGACCGCATGGTCCAGCGCATCGGCGCGATGGGCGACGTCTGGTACCTGAACCCCCACGCACCGCACGAGACCCTCGCGCGCCAGATCGCGCTGTACAAGCGCTCCCGCGCGGAGGCCGGCCACCCGCCCACCGACGTCCTGCCCGTCGCCCGCGAGACGTTCGTGGCCGAGACGCGCGAGCGCGCCATCGAGATCGCGAGGCCGTTCCTGGCCGCCAAGTACGAGACGTACGCGCGCTGGGGACAGGACAAGGCGCTGCCCGGCAACCAGTCTTTCGACCCGGCCGACGTCTCGTTCGAGGAGCTGGCGGAGGGGCGGTTCGTGCTCGGAGGACCCGAGGACGTGGTCCGCGACCTCCGGGCCTTCACGGACCTGGGCGTCACGCACTTCTCGCTCCGCTTCGGCTGGCCGGGCATGCCGCGAGAGCTCGTCGAGGACACGATGCGCCTGGCGGCAGCCGAGGTCTTCCCCGCGCTGCGCTAGGGCACGGCGCTCCACCCACTCACTTGCGCCGCCGCCCTGACAGGCGCATCCTTCCGCACACCACACGGCCCCACGGAGGAGGCGACATGGTCAAGGCGAAGACCGTCCGGTCCTGGAACCTCAATGCCACGAACCTGGAAAAGTCGGTCGAGTTCTACCGCCTGCTCGGTGCCGAAGAGGGCAACCGGCACCAGGTGGGCGGCGTGGACGTCGTGCGCCTCAAGCTCGGCGACTTCGGCATCGGACTCTTCGACGCCTCAGGCGGCGACCGGCCCGGCGTGCCGCACCACACGATCGCGATCGACGGCCCCGACGACCCCGAGGACCTCAAGCGGGAGCTCGAAGGCAAGGGCCTCACCGTCGACAACATCCGCCCGCACCGCGACAGCGGCTACTCGCTCTACGTCGTCGACCCGAGCGGCAACCGCATCGAGCTCTCCGTCGGCGACGGCTAGCCAGGGCATCGCCCTGGACCCACTCGCTCGCGCCGACCGACGTGCCGCACGAGCCCGGCTGGGCGCTCGCCGTCCGATGGAGCCCCGCGGGGCGAAGCAGCCCGGCCAGCGCCCGACCTCGCCTGCGGACCATCGTGGCTTGGCGCTGGCGAGTGGGTCAAGGGCTGCGCCCTTGCCTGGTATGCTTGTTGCGCCATGCTCACCAAGCGCATCATCCCCTGCCTCGACGTCACCGACGGCCGCGTCGTCAAGGGCGTGTCCTTCGTCGAGCTGCGCGACGCAGGCGACCCGGTGGAGCTCGCGGCCTTCTACGACCGCGAGGGTGCCGACGAGCTCGTTTTCCTCGACATCACCGCCAGCTCGGACGGCCGCGACACCATGGTGGACGTCGTGAAGCGCGTCTCCGAGCAGGTCTTCATCCCGCTGACCGTGGGCGGCGGCGTGCGCTCGGCCGCCGACGTCCGGCGGCTGCTCCAGGCCGGCGCGGACAAGGTCGCCATGAACACCGCGGCCGTCCTCGACCCCGCCGCCTTCGCCGAGGCGGCCGAGGCCTTCGGCAACCAGTGCATGGTCATCTCCATCGACGCCCGGCGCGTCCGCCCCGAGCGCCCCGCCGCGGACCCCGGCCTGCTCGCGGACGACCACCCCGGCAGACGCGACCTCGCGCTCGGCCCGGACTCGCGTCGGCCCAACCCACAATGGGAGGTCTACGTCCACGGCGGCCGGACGCCCACCGGCATCGATGCCGTGAAGTGGGCCGTGTACGCCACCGCCCTCGGGGCCGGCGAGGTGCTGCTCACGAGCATGGACCGCGACGGGCACCGCGACGGCTACGACCTCGAGCTCACGCGCGCGGTCGCCGAGGCCGTGTCCGTGCCCGTCATCGCGTCGGGCGGCGCCGGAGACCCCTCGCACATGGCCGACGCGCTCTCCGACGGCCCGGGGGGCGGGCACGCGGACGCGGCGCTTGCCGCCAGCATCTTCCACTACGGCGAGTTCTCGGTCGCCGAGACGAAGCGGCGGCTGGCGGAGCGCGGCCTGCCCATGCGGGAAGCGGTCTCCTGATGGGGGGATCGCTCCAAGCGACGCCGCCCATCGCGCTGATCGCGTTCGACATGTACGGCACGCTGGCCCGCAACGACGCCAGCGCGTGGGAGGGCACGATCGGTGCCATCGCGCGCGAGCAGGCCCTGCCCGTGGCGGGCGAGGCGTTGTGGCGCGAGTGGAGCGGACGCGAGGTGAGCTTCCGGAAGACGCGCACCAACATGGCGGACCCCGCGGCGAGCCCCCCGTTCCGGTCGTACTGGGAGGCCTGGCGCGACACCTTCGTGGAGAGCTTCGCGGCGCTCGGCATCGAGGGCGACGCCGATCTCGCCGCGACCCGGTGCGTGGACGCGCTCTGCGAGCGCCCGGGGTTCCCGGACGTCTCGCCCGCGCTCGATGCGCTCGCCCGCCTGCACACGCTCACGGTGCTCTCGAACGCCGACGACCGCTACCTGGACGCCACGATCCGCCACAACGGCTGGGCCTTCGAGCGCGTCGTCTCGTCGGAGTCGGCGCGGGCGTACAAGCCCGACCCACGCATCTTCGCCGCGTTCTGCGCCCAGGTGGGCGTCGCGCCGGAGCACGTGCTCTACGTCGGCGACTCGCCCTACGACGACGTCCACGGCGCGAAGCTCGCGGGGATGCAGACGGTGCTGCTGCGGCGCGACCAGCAAACGCCGGGCCGCACGCCCCCGCCCGAGGCGGCGGTGCTGCTTCCGGCCGACCACGAGATCGATTCGCTCGCCGCGCTGCTGCCGCTGCTTCAGGCGGCCGCCTAGCCGGTCGAACCGGGAAGCGAGGAGACATGACTGCTTCGGAGACACCAACGGTGAAGCTCGACGGCCAGGGGCTCGTCACCGCCATCTGCCAGGACGCTGCCACCGGCAAGGTGCTGATGGTGGCGAACATGAGCCCCGAGTCCATCGCGCGCACGCTGGAGACAGGTGAGATGGTCTTCTACAGCCGCTCCCGCCAGGAGCTCTGGCACAAGGGCGAGACCTCGGGCAGCTTCCTGCACGTCGAGTCCGCCCAGGTCGACTGCGACGGCGACGTGCTCCTGTTCCAGGTGCACGCCGACGGCCCCGCCTGCCACACCGGCGCGGAGACGTGCTTCTTCACGCCGCTCGCAACAACCCCGGACTACGACCGGGGCGAGGGGGGCCCCGCCGTGCTGTCGGAGCTCTTCCACCTGATCCGGCAGCGCCAAGCGGAGCGCCCGGAGGGCAGCTACACCACGAGCCTCTTCGAGCAGGGGACCTCGCGCATCGCGCAGAAGGTGGCCGAGGAGGGCTCGGAGCTGGCGCTGGCGGCCGCCACGAAGGACCTGGCCAACGTCCCCGGAGAGGCGGCCGACCTCTTCTACCACGCCCTCGTGCTGCTGGCGGACGCCGGCCTCACCGACGAGGATGTGTGGGCGGAGCTGCGCAAGCGGCGCGAAGGATAGGAGGGGAGCATGTTCACACGCAAGAGCCTCGGCCTCGACGACGCACAGACCGCCCTGGACGCGATCCTCGGTGCGCTCAGCGCGACCGACAGCCCGATCGCGCTCGCGGTCGCCGACGAGCACGGCGTGCCGGTCTTGTGCCTGCGCCAGGACGGCACACCGCCCCGGATGCTGCGGCGTGCGCGGGCCAAGGCGTACACGGCCGCCAACCTGGGCATGGACACCGTCGTCTTCCGGGACACGGCCGTGAAGGCCGCCTCCCGCACGCTCGAGGACTGGGGCGACCCGATGATCACCGCGCTCCAGGGCGGCCTCACGATCCGCTCGGGCGGCGAGGTCGTCGGCGGCATCGCGCTCAGCGGCAACCCAACGCCCCGCGACCAGGCCCTCGCCCGCATCGGGCTCGATGCCATGGGGATCACGTCGTGATCACGAACCTGACGATCAGCTTGGAGGACGCCAAGACCGCCGTGAGCGCCGCGCTCGCCGCGGCGAAGCCGGACGACGGCCCCATCGCCGTCTGCGTCACCAACGAGAACGGCGACCCCGCCTACCTCGTGCGGCAGGACGGCGCCTCCGCCACGGACGTCCGCAACGCCGAGCGCAAGGCGTACACGGCGGCCTTCATCGGCCGCGACACCAGCGCCTACCGCCTCCAGATCGCGCACGACGGCCGGACGGTCGCCGACTGGTCCGACGCCATGATCACGACGCTGCACGGCGGCTGGACGCTGCGGCGGGGGAGCCAGGTCATCGGCGGCATCGGCGTCGCTGGCTCCGGCGGCGAGGACCGCGACGAGCGGCTCGCGCTCGCCGGCGCGGAGGCGGCGGCGCAGCTCGCCGTCGACGCGTGGCGCGCGCAGCGCAAGCCGCGCCCCTAACCCACGCACAGCTCTAGCCCACGCAGATCGAGCCCACGCAGATCGAGCCCACGCAGATCGAGGAGGACCGCATGACCAAGCGCAGCGTGCACAACCTGCCGGGACTCGCTCCCGAAGGGGCAGTCGCGCCCGACCTCGTCAGGGCCGGGGGGCTGTTCTTCACCTCGGGCGTGCGCGGCGTCGACCTCGCGACGGGCGCGTTGCCGGACGACCCCGCCCGCCAGCTCCTCAACGCGTGGCACAACCTCAAAGCGCTCGTGGAGCACGCGGGGCTGTCCACCGACGACATCGGCCTCGTCACCAACTTCATCGACTCGCAGGACTACCGCGCCCACATCAACCCCGGCTGGCTCGAGCTCTTCCCCGACGAGGACAACCGCCCGGCCCGCAAGACGACGTCCTACCCGCTGCCCGCCGGCGTGGGCGTCGAGCTCCAGGCCTACGGCGTGCCCGGCCAGGCCCGCCAGCGCATCGAGGTCGCGGGCCTCACGCACCGCGACCCCCTCCCCAACGGGGTGCGGATGGGCGACTACGTCTTCTCGTCGGTCATCGTCCCGTGGGACCTGGCGACGTCGGAGCCGGTCGTCGGCGAGCCGGCCCAGACCGACCAGGCCTTCGACAACATGCGCGCGTTCATGGAGCAGGCCGGGGGGAGCGTGGACGACATCGTGCTCCAGTGGGTCTACCTGAACGACTTCGCCTACCAGCCCTACATGGTGGACGTCTACGTGGAGACGTGGCCCATCGGCGCCTACCAGGCCGCCCGCAAGACGTACCGGTACCCGATGGGCGGGCAGATCCAGATCCAGTGCATCGGGAGGATCGGGGGCGAGCGAGCGAACTTCGAGGTCCCCGGCCACAACCACCACGACCCGATCCCCATGGGCGCGCGCATCGGCGACCTCTACTGCTCCTCCGGCGTCTCGGGCGTGGACCCGGCGGGCGAGAGCCAGCTCGAGGCGGTCGAGGGCGTGGAGGGCCAAGCCATGCACGGCCTGCGCAACGTCAAGACGCTGGTGGAGACCGGTGGCGGGACCATGGGCGACATCGGCCACATCACCGTGCTCGTGCAGGACTACGCCGACATGCCGATCATCGACGCGGCGTGGGAGCGGGCGTTCCCGGACCCCGCCGACCGCCCAGCGCGGCAGGTGATGAAGATGGGGCAGGCGGGGCGCAGCCACGCCCAGTTCCACATGATCGCGGTGGTCTGAGACCGGTCGAACCGGCGCGGCCGGCACGAGCAAACGGGTCAAGAGTCCCGCATCCGCTGGTAGACTAGAGGCTCATGTTCTCCAAGGTCCTCATCGCGAACCGCGGCGAGATCGCGTGCCGCATCATCCGCACGTGCCATGCGCTCGGTATCAAGGCTGCCGTCGTCTATTCCGAGGCCGACTCCAAGGCGCTGCACGTGAAGATGGCCGACGAGGCGGTCGAGATCGGACCGCCCGCGCCCCGCGACAGCTACCTCAAGACCGAGGCGATCCTGAAGGCGGCCGCCAAGGTCAAGGCGGATGCCATCCACCCCGGCTACGGCTTCCTCTCCGAGAACCCGGCCTTCGTCGCCGCGGTCGAGAAGACAGACATCACCTTCATCGGGCCGTCGGCGAAAGTGATCGAGCAGATGGGCGACAAGGTCGCCGCGCGGCGGCTCGCCCAGGAGCACGACGTCCCGGTCATCCCCGGCACCGAGGGGGTGATCGACGATTCCGAGGCGGAGGCCGCCGCCGAGGAGATCGGCTATCCGCTGATGGTCAAGGCGGCCGACGGCGGCGGCGGCATGGGCATCCGCGTGGTCGCCGATCCCTCCGAGCTTGCCGACGCCATCGCAGGCGCGCGCTCCCAGGCCGAGAGCGCCTTCGGCAGCAGCCGCATGTACCTGGAGCGCCGCCTGCTCGACGCCTCCCACGTGGAGGTCCAGGTCCTCGCCGACCAGCACGGCAACGCGGTGCACCTGTTCGAGCGCGACTGCTCCGTCCAGCGGCGCAACCAGAAGGTCATCGAGGAGACCCCCTGCCCGAAGATCACCCCCGAGATCCGCGAGGAGATGACGGCGGCCGCGGTCCGCCTCACCAGGGGCGTCGGGTACTCGAACGCGGGCACCGTCGAGTTCCTGCTCGACCAGGACCACGAGCACTTCTACTTCCTCGAGATGAACACCCGGCTCCAGGTGGAGCACCCGATCACCGAGATGGTGACGGGCGTCGACCTCGTCGAGCTGCAGCTCCGCATCGCCGCGGGCGAGGAGCTGCCCTTCGGCCAGGACGAGATCCAACTGCGCGGCGCCGCCATCGAGGCCCGCATCTATCCCGAAGACCCAGAGTCGCTGCTGCCGACCGCGGGCCGCGTCAAGACGCTGCACGAGCCGTCGGGGTACGACGTGCGGGTCGACAGCGCGCTCTACCGCGGCTACGAGGTGCTGCCTTACTACGAGCCGCTGATGGCCAAGCTGATCGTGCACGGGAAGGACCGCGACGCCGCGATCGAGCGGCTCGGCAAAGCCCTCGACGACTACGTGATCGAGGGCGTCGTCACCAACATACCGCTGGTGAGCCGGGTGCTCGCCAACCGGCGCTTCGCGCGTGGGACCTACGCCACGGGGCTGCTCGACGAGATGCTGGCCCAGCCCGCCGGCGCCACGGGCAAGGAGCTCGTCGCGGCCATCGCGCTGGCCATGGCGATGAGCCATGGGGAGGCCGGCGACGCGGTGCCGACCAAGTGGAAGATGCATGGCCGGCGCGCTGCGGTGGTGAACCGCCTGGTGTGAGCCGGCCCTGTGCAGCCCGGCCCAGTCGAATCAGCGAGAGCGGGCGAGGTAGTCGTTCAAGTGAAGCAGCTACGGGTACGGATCAACGGCGAGTGGTACACGGTCGAGGTGGGCGACGTCTACCAGAGCCCCGTCGAGGTCGTGGTGGACGGCGAGACGTACCTCGTCGAGCTCGACACCGCCGTGGAGTCTGGCTCGACGAGGACGCGCGGCCGGCAGCAGCGCAAGGTCGAGCAGCCGGGATTGCGCGGCATCACGGAGGGCGACGACCGCGTGATCCGCTGTCCGCTGCCGGGCAAGGTCGTCTCCGTGGCGGTCTCCAAGGGCCAGGTGCTCGAGGCCGGCGACGAGATATGCCAGCTGGAGAGCATGAAGATGGAGCAGAGCGTGCGGATGGCCACGGGCGGCACGGTCAAGAACGTGAAGATCAAGAAGGACCAGAGCGTGAACGCAGGCACCCCGCTGATCGAGCTTCAGTGACGTCCCCGCCCCCCCAGTCCTCCGGGTCCACGGAGCCCACGGGGTCCACCGACCATTTCGACCTCTGCAGCCTTGAAGACCTGAAGGCGAAGGGCGCGCTGTCCTTCGACTTCGTCCACTCCCGGCTGGGCCGCCACGAGATCGCCGTCTTCTGGGACGGCGTGGACGTCTTCGCCCTGGACAACTACTGCACGCACGAGGGCGCGATGCTCAGCTACGGCGACATCGGGCCGGGCGAGGTCATCTGCGCCCTGCACTCGGCCGTCTTCAGCCTGAAGACAGGCGCGTGCCTGGACGGCTTCACCTCGGACACGGTGGCCTACGAGGCCTCGGTCCGGGACGGCCGCGTGTGGGTCATCGCGCCAGGCGAGACAAGGGCACAGCCCTTGACCCACACGGGGTAGCTCCCCCGGCAGCGCAGAACGACGGCGACGCGTCGAACGCCGGCGCCGCGCCCCTGTCGTGGGTGCAGGGCTGTGCCCTGCCCGGTGGTACCATCAGTGCGGCGGCCGCCGCCGCGCATCCAAACGTCCACCCCGTAGGTCCACATGGCGTTCGACCACATCGTCGTCAAAGGCGCGCGAGAGCACAACCTCAAGAACGTCGACGTCACCATCCCCCGCAACAAGCTGGTGGTGATCACGGGGCCGTCCGGCTCCGGCAAGTCGACCCTCGCCTTCGACACCATCTACGCCGAGGGACAGCGCCGCTACGTCGAGTCGCTGTCCGCCTACGCACGCCAGTTCCTCGGCCGCATGGACAAGCCGGACGTCGACTACATCGAGGGCCTCTCGCCCGCCATCTCCATCGACCAGAAGGGCGTCTCCAACAACCCGCGCTCGACCGTCGGCACCGTCACGGAGATCTACGACTACCTCCGCCTGCTGTTCGCCCGCGTGGGCCAGCCGCACTGCTACAACTGCGGCCGCCCGGTCCAGCGCCAGACCGTGCAGCAGATCGCGGAGGCCGTCTTAGAGCAGCGGGGGGCGCGGCTGATGCTGCTCGCACCCCGCGTCGTGCACAAGAAGGGCGAGCACAAGGAGGTCCTCGAGGAGGCGCGCAAGGCCGGATTCGTCCGGGTGCGCGTCGACGGCGAGGTCCGTGACCTCAGCGATGGCATCGAGCTCGCCAAGCTCAAGTGGCACACCATCGAGATCGTCGTCGACCGCCTCGTGCTCGATCCCGACACGGAGCGCAGCCGGGTCATCGACTCCGTCGAGACCGCGCTGCGCTTCGGCGAGGGGCGCATGCTCACCCTCGATGCGGAGACCGGCGACGAGCACGTCTACTCGGAGCAGTTCGCCTGCGCCACCTGCGGCATCAGCTCCGCGGAGATCGAGCCGCGGACCTTCAGCTTCAACAGTCCGCACGGCGCCTGCCCCGTCTGCTCCGGCATCGGGAGCCGCCTGGTCATCGACCCGGAGCTGATCGTGCCGCACCCGGAGCTGAGTTTGGCCGAGGGCGCGATCCAACCCTGGGCGCGCTCCGGTCCCGCCAGCCGCTGGTACTACCGCCTCCTACGGGGCGTCGCCGACGCCTACGACTTCTCGGCCGACACGCCGTGGCGCGACCTCCCCGAGGAGAAGCGCCAGCTCCTGCTGCACGGGGACGGGTCCGACATCAAGGTCAAGGTCCAGCACCGAGGCCGGCGCGGCCGCACCTTCTCGTGGGAGCACGCCTTCGAGGGCATCGTCGCGAACCTCGAACGGCGGTACGTCCAGACCACGTCGGAGTACATGCGCACCGAGATCGAGCGCTACATGACGAGCCTCGGATGCGAGACGTGCGGGGGCGCGCGTCTGCGGCCCGCGTCGCTCGCCGTGACCATCGCCGACCGCAACATCATCCAGGTGACCGACCTCTCGGTCACCGAGGTCGCGCAGTGGGTCGCCGCGGTCCAGGGCACCGCCCCACCGGAGACCGGGGGGGACACGGTGGCGCTCGCGCCCCCCAAGCCGCGATGGCCCAAGCACCGCGACAGCGAGGTCCTCTCGGAGCGCAACCTGACCATCGCCGACCAGGTCCTCAAGGAGATCGCCGCCCGCCTCGCGTTCCTGCTCAATATCGGCCTCGAATACCTGACGCTCTCGCGCATGGCCGGCACACTCAGCGGCGGGGAGGGCCAGCGCATCCGGCTCGCGACGCAGATCGGGTCCGGCCTGATGGGCGTGCTGTACGTCTGCGACGAGCCGTCGGTCGGCCTGCACGCGGTCGACAACGCCCGGCTCATCGCGACGCTCCAGAAGCTGCGCGACCTCGGCAACAGCGTGCTCATCGTCGAGCACGACGAGGCAACGATGCGCGCCGCCGACCACCTGATCGACCTCGGCCCCGGAGCGGGCGAGCACGGCGGATGGATCGTCGCCGAGGGCTCCATCGAAGACCTGGAGGCGGCCGAGCTCTCCACGACGGGCGCCTACCTCTCGGGGCGGCGGCAGATCGCGATGCCCACGAAGCGGCGCACCGGCAACGGCAAGCGGCTGCGGGCCAAGAAGGCGCGCGCGTTCAACCTCAAGAGCATCGACGTCGACGTGCCGCTCGGCATGCTCGTGTGCGTGACTGGGGTGTCCGGCTCCGGCAAGTCCACCCTCGTCTACGAGGTGCTGTACAAGTGGCTGGCCCAGCACCTCTTCCACGCCAAGGACCGGCCCGGCGCCAGCGACGGCGTGGAGGGCCTCGAGCACATCGACAAGGTCGTCAACATCGACCAGTCGCCCATCGGCCGCACGCCGAGGAGCAACCCGGCGACGTACACGGGGGCGATGACGCCGCTCCGCGAGCTGTTCGCCTCCATGCCGGAGTCGAAGGCCCGCGGCTACACGCCCGGCCGCTTCTCCTTCAACGTGAAGGGCGGCCGCTGCGAGGCGTGCAAGGGCGACGGCTACGTGCACATCCAGATGCAGTTCCTGCCCGACGTGACGGTCCCCTGCGAGATCTGCCACGGGCGCCGGTACAACGAGGACGCGCTGGAGATCACGTTCAAGGGCTACAGCATCGCCGACGTGCTGGCGATGACGGTCACCGAGGCCCACGCGCTCTTCGAGAACATACCGCGCATCAAGGCGAAGTTCGCGACGCTGGAGGAGGTCGGCCTCGGCTACATCCGCCTCGGCCAGCCCGCGACGACGCTCTCGGGCGGCGAGGCGCAGCGCGTGAAGCTGGCCACCGAGCTCTCGAAGCGCGCCACCGGCAAGACGCTGTACATCCTGGACGAGCCGACGACCGGGTTGTCGCTGGAGGACTGCTCGCACCTGCTCCACGTCCTGCACCGCCTGGTGGACGGCGGAAACACGGTGCTGCTGATCGAGCACCACCTGGACATGATCAAGAACGCGGACTGGCTGATCGACCTGGGCCCCGGCCCCGGCGCCCGCGGCGGCGAGGTGGTCGCCGTCGGCACGCCGGAGCA
>JADFQE010000114.1 GCA_022561985.1 Chloroflexota bacterium | reverse complement strand
TGTTCAGCACGGCACCGCTCAACCACGGCTATCGTGCCAACGACACCGCAGCGAAAGGGATCCACCGATGAAAGCAATCGTCCAGCGCGCGTACGGCGAGCCCGAAGACGTGCTGTCGCTCCAGGGCATCGACACGCCCACAATGAAGGACGACGAGATCCTCGTGCGGGTCCGAGCCGCGTCGGTCCACCCTGACGTCTGGCACGTGGTCACCGGACGCCCCTACATCTTGCGCATGATGGGATCAGGCGTACGCCGACCGAAGAACCGCGTCCCTGGGACCGATGTCTCCGGCGTGGTCGAATCGGCCGGCGCGAGCGTCACGCAGTTCAAGCGGGGGGACGAGGTCTTCGGCGAGTGCGTCAAGGGCTACCAATGGGTCAACGGCGGCGCCTACGCCGACTACGCAGTCGTCCGGCCAGATTGGATCGTCTTGAAGCCGTCGAACGTCACCTTCGAACAGGCCGCGTCCGTGCCGACGTCGGGGATCATCGCGCTATCGGGCCTGCGCAACCAGGGCAAGCTTGAAGCGGGCCAGAAGGTTTTGATCAATGGGGCGGGCGGGGGCGTCGGCCTCCTCGCCGTGCAGATCGCCAAGGCGTACGGGGCCGAAGTCACGGGCGTCGATAACAAGGCATGCGCGGACGTGGTGCGGTCGGCTGGCGCGGACCGTGTCATCGACTACACCCAGCAGGACTTCACCCAGAGCGGCGAACGATACGACCTCATCCTCGACATTCCCGGCAACCATCCGTTCTCCAGGATCAAGCGCGCGCTCACGCCCGACGGCACGTACGTCCTCGTCGGTCACGACGGCTACGGCCAGTCCGGAGGAAAGTGGCTCGGCAGCATCCCCAAGGTGTTCGGCCTCATGGCGAGGACCCCATTCAGCCGCCACATGCCGAAGTCGGGGTTCTCGATGCCCGATAAAAAAGAGTCCATGGCGGTCCTTCGCGAGTTCATGGAGGCGGGGAAGATCACGCCCATCGTCGGCAAGACGTTCCCGCTCGCCGAGGCCGCGCAGGCTATCCGCTACCTGGCGAGTGGGCGCGCCGTGGGCAAGGTCGTACTCACGGTGTGACACACCCCCGTGCCCCGCATCGCCAGCTGGGCGGTGCGCTTGAGGGCCTCGCGGTCGCGGACTACCGGCTCGCGGACCCAGCCGCGGTCGAATGGATGTGGGGGTGCGTGTGTGCCATAATGGCCCCACCAGGGCCCCGGACGGTGAGCGCACCATGAGAACCGCCGCGCGACCGGAAGCGACGGCACTCCGCAAAGAGATCCGGAGTACGTACTCCGAGGTCGCAACCAACCCTGACGCCAGATCCCATTTCATCAACGGCTGGCCCATGGCCGAGCGTCTTGGTCACCCCATGAACCTCGTGGGCGCGATGCCAGCGGCGGCTGTGGAGTCGTTCTCCGGCGTTGAAGATCCGCGCAGGGAGCGCGCTGATGACCGAAGGCCGACCGAGGGGAAGGAGATGCTGTTACTGAGGGAAAACAGTAGGGTAAGCGGATCGGAATTTCTCACGGTGGAGGTGTCAAGAAATGGCGCTGCGCATTAACGATACGGCCCCGGATTTCACAGCAAACACAAGCACCGGCACTATCAAGTTCCATGATTGGATCGGCGATGGGTGGGCGATGCTGTTCTCGCATCCGAAAGACTTCACCCCCGTCTGCGCGACCGAGTTGGGCTATGTGGCCAAGATCAACGGCGAGTTCGCCAAGCGCGGCTGCAAGGTCATCGGCCTGAGCGTCGACCGGGTGGACGACCACCTGAAATGGGCTGCGGACATCGAGGACCTCGCCGGCACCAAGCTGAACTTCCCGATAATCGCGGATGAGGATCTAGAGGTCGCCAAGCTGTACGACATGCTGCCCGCCGATGAGGGCGGTTCGTCGGAGGGAAGGACGGCGGCGGACAACCAGACAGTCCGGTCGGTGTTCCTGATCGCTCCGGACAAGAAAATCAAGATGAGCCTCACCTATCCGATGAGCACCGGGCGCAACTTCGACGAGCTGCTGCGCGTGCTCGACTCGTGCCAGCTGACGGCCAAGCACAAGGTTGCGACACCCGCGAACTGGGCGAAAGGCGAGGATGTCATCATTCTGCCTTCCGTGAACAACGACGCTGCCAAGGAGCTGTTCCCGGACGGGTGGGAGACGGTGAAGCCCTACCTGCGAAAGGTCAAGGACCCCAGCAGCTAGGGGGCAAGAACCGGGACGGCGTCGCGCCAGGGGCGACGCCGTCCCGCCGGCGCGCCGCCCGGAAGCCTACCCAGGCAGCGCCTTCACGTCTTCGAGCTGGCGCTGGAGCCAGTGCGTGATGTCCTCGCGCTCGATGGACTCGATCATGAGGCGGCTGCGCTCGGCACGCTCCTCGGCGGGCATGCTCAAGGCCTGGTACAGCGCGCGGGCGGTGCCCTCGATGTCGGCCGGCGCCACGGGGAGCGCGCCGACCTTGAGCTGCTCGTAGGCCCCGGCCGACTCCGAGAGCACCAGCACGCCGTGCTTCGTGTTCACGACGGGGCCCTCCTTGGCCACGAGGTTCATCCCGTCGATCACCGCGTTCACGAGGAGCACGTCGTAGAGGCGCATGCCGGCGACGGCCTGGACGTAGTTGTTCTCGTAGAAGACGCGCACGGGCTGCCACTCCGCCGTGCCGAAGCGGTCGTTGACGTGGCGGACCGCCGCGTCGATCTCCTCGGCGTAGCGCTGGTACTGGCGGATGTGGGTCCGCGACGGCACCAGGAACGCGAGGAACCGGACGTTTCCGCAGAGCTCCGGGTGCTGCTCGAGCAGCACCTCGTAGGCCTGGAACCCGCGGACGATGTTCTTGCTCGGCTCGGCCCGGTCGACGCGCACGATCGTCTGCTTGCCGAGCTCCGCTCCCACGCGCTCCTCGTACTCGGCCGCGCGGGGGGAGGTGGCGATCTGGCGTATCTCGTCGACGTCGATGGAGATGGGATAGGCGCGCACGCGCGTCTCCCGCCCGCGGTACCGGACCACGTGCTCGCGGTAGTCGATCTGCACGTCCTCGAGGAACGTCTCGCAGCTCTCGAGGAACGCGCGCACGTCGCGCTGCGCCTGGAACCCCACGATGTCGGCCTGGCAGAGGCTGTCGCAGATGGCCGTCCGGATCATGCCGGGCAGTAGCTGCCAGTAGCTGGACGCCGGCCAGGGGATGTGGAGGAAGTGGTGGATGCGCGCTTCGGGAAGCTGCTCGCGCACCATGCCCGGCACCAGGTACAGGTGGTAGTCGTGCACCATCACGAGCGGCCGCAAGCTCGACCCGCGGGCCTCGTCGACGATCGCGTTCGCGAACTCGCGGTTCACGAGCCGGTAGCCGGTGTCCCACGCGTCGTAGACCACCGCGTCGACCCGGGGCGTGTAGGGCGAGCTCCACATGTAGTGCTGGAGGAACCACAGCAGCGGGTTGCAGATGATGTTGTAGTACTTGTGGTACGCACGGCGCGGCGTGGTCACGAAGCGGACCGAGACCTGCTGGCCCGCCACGGGTGAGCGGACCGCCTTCCCGCCCTGCTCCTCGGACGCGCGCCGGTCGCCCTCGCCCATGGCGCTGGCGATCCAGGTGAAGTCGACGTAGTTGGTGAGCCCGCTGAGCGCCGTGACGATGCCGCCGCTCCCGCGCCGGTGCTGCAGCTCCCCGTTCGGGCCCGTGTGGAACTCCATCGGGCCGCGGTTGGAAGCCAGGATCAGGCGCTGACGCCCGAGCAGGTCGTCGACGAGCCCCCAGAGAGCGCCATGCTCGCGGTTGGCGATGGTCGAGCTCATGATGATGACCCCGCCTTGGCGCACGCCCTGTGTGCCCCCGCTGCGTGCTGGTGGGGTTTGCGGAAGGCTGCGTGCGCCCCTCTTACGGGTCCAGGGCTACGCCCTGGACGCCATGCTTCGGCCGTGTCCCCTCGGCCGTCTGCGGAGCGTGGTGCCCGGTCGATCGACCGCGCCGCGCCATACTCCCCAGTAGGCGCAAGCTACCACACGCCAATGGGGGCGTCAACGCCATTTTTGCAGGCCGTGGCCTGCCGGAAGGCCAGCGAAGGGGCCTCGATGCGGGGGTCGGGTTCCGTTGACACCCCACTCCGGCCGACCGTAGACTTCGGGCAGGCCGTGGCCTGCTGCACGTGGGTATCGTGCAGTCATCGGTGCCGACGGCGTGTCCGCCGATCCTTCGGCCGAGGCGATACGTGGCCGGCGAGCGACCCACCACAGGCGATGAGATACGCGACGCGTTCCTGCGATTCTTCGAGGAGCGCGGTCATCTCATCGTGCCCAGCGCCTCCCTGATCCCCGCCGGCGACCCGACGCTGCTGCTGACGACGGCTGGCATGGTGCCCTTCAAGCCCTATTACGCCGGCGACGAGCAGCCGCCCAGCCGTCGCCTCACCTCCGCGCAGAAGAGCTTCCGCACCACCGACATCGACGAGGTCGGCGACCTCACGCACCTGACCTTCTTCGAGATGCTGGGCAACTTCAGCATCGGTGACTACTTCAAGCGCGAGACCATCGGCTGGGCGTGGGAGTTCTGCACCGACGTCCTCGGGCTCGATCCCAAGCGCCTCTTCGTGACGGTCCACGACACCGACGACGAGGCGGAGGCGATCTGGCGCGACGAGGTAGGCGTCGACCCCGCGCGGATCAGCCGCTGCGGCGACGCCGACAACTTCTGGGGCCCGGCCGGCGCCGAGGGAGCCTGCGGGCCATCGAGCGAGATCCATTACGATCTTCACCCGGGCCGTGAGGGCACGCCGTGCGCCGACCCCGAAGGCCGCTTCGTGGAGATCTGGAACCTCGTGTTCCCGCAGTTCCACCAGGCGCCCGACGGCACGCGCACGGACCTCCCCGCCCCCAGCATCGACACGGGCGCCGGGCTCGAGCGCATCGCCGCGATCATGCAGGACGTCCCCTCGCTCTACGAGACGGACCTGTTCAAGCCCATCATCGAGCGCGTGGAGGAGGTCTCGGGCAAGAAGTACGGGTCGGACGAGGAGACCGATGTTGCGCTGCGCGTGGTCGCCGAGCACGCGCGGGCGGCCGTCTTCCTGATCGCCGACGGCGTCGTGCCGGCCAACGAGGGCCGCGGCTACGTGCTGCGCCGCGTGATCCGCCGCTCCATCCGCTTCGCCCGCAAGCTGGACGTCGATGGCGCGTTCCTCTCGCGGGTCGCCGAGGCCGTCGAGGAGCGCATGGCCGCAGCCTACCCGGCGCTGGCGGAGCGCAGCCGGTTCGTCCACCGCACGCTGGAGGCCGAGGAGGAGCGCTTCGCCGAGGCCATCGACGCGGGCATGCCGCTGCTGGAGGAGATCGTCGCGCGGGGCGAGACCGTCCCCGGCAGGGACGCATTCCTGCTCTACGACACCTACGGCTTCCCGTTGGAGCTCACCCAAGAGGTCGCCCGCGAGCATGGCTTGGACGTCGACGTCGAGGGCTTCGAGCGCGAGATGGCGGCGCAGCGCGAGCGGGGGCGGGCGGCCGCGCGCTTCGGTCCCTCCGACGAGGGACGCGTCTACGAGGCGCTCGGCGTCGGTCCAACGGCCTTCGTCGGCTACGACGCGCTGGCCGCCGACTCCGTCATCGTCGGCATGCTGCGCAACGGCGGGCCGGTCGAGAGCGCCGACGCGGGGGACGAGGTCGAGATCATCCTGCGCGAGACGCCCTTCTACCCGGAGGGCGGCGGGCAGGTCGGCGACACCGGCGTGATCGGGTCGTCCTCGGGCTCCGCGCGCGTCTGGGACACGCACAAGCCCACCGGCGGGATCATCGTGCACTTCGCCACCGTCGCGGACGGCCGCGTGAGCGTCGGCGATACGGTCGGGGCCTCGGTCGATGGGGACCGGCGCCTCGACGTCGCCCGCAACCACACAGCAACCCACCTGCTGCACGCGGTCCTGCGCGACGTGCTCGGCACGCACGTGCGCCAGGCCGGGTCGCTGGTCGCCTCCGACCGCCTGCGCTTCGACTTCAGCCACGTCGCCGCCGTCACCCCCGACGAGCTCGCCGTGATCGAGCACACCGTGAACGACGCCGTCCGCAACGACCTGACGCTCGTGAAGCGTGAGCAGACGTACCGCGATGCCACGGCTGCCGGTGCGCTCGCGTTCTTCGGCGAGCGCTACCCCGACACGGTCCGCACCGTTCAGATCGGCGGGGAGGGCCCGGTCAGCTTCGA
>JADFQE010000028.1 GCA_022561985.1 Chloroflexota bacterium | reverse complement strand
GCACAAAAGAAGCAATTAGACGCCCTGAATTTAGAGTCGCTTATCACGGAACAATGCAACAGGGATGAGATTGATATGGCGATGACCAGATTCCTACTGCGCCGATTAAGTCAAATGGAAGGCACAGACGTATCTTCCTTGCATTTGTCATCGATGCATAAATTGTATCCAATCTTCGCTGATGTCATCAACTATATAAGCCATCTTGTATTGTCCAAGACTGAGAAGAAGAAACTCGGGTCTGCGTTACTTGATCTAATGTAAAACTCGGTCGTCGCTGATCTCGAGTATCACCGAATGCACCTACTAAACTTATTTGCCCGTAGCTCAGACTGGGACAATGAGAGTCGATTCTTGAAGCTGTACACAGGCGTTGCCGATGGTTTCACCCGCCGCAAACTCATCCTGGCTATGGGACGGGCGCATCAGGGTTATTGGTTCCGCTCTCAAAAGACCGGGTGGCAGGAACTTGGGCCATGGGAGCGACGCGCGCTGATTCGCGGCGCTAGCTCGATGGCCCCCGATGAGCGTGGACATTGGTACGACTCGATTCGGTCGCGCACTGATCCACTGGAGGCGGCGATAACGAGATGGTCGCGTCAGCATCCGATCGCAGGGTGATGCGACTTGCTAGTCGCTGGGGGAGGCTCACGCGGACGCGAGCACACTCGAGTGCCTCCTCCGGCCCGATGATTGTCACCGTCCACGCTTCCCACGTATCCACGTAGACCGCGTCGATGGAACTCAGCCCCCCGTCGCCACCGGAGCCGGGGTGCGCCCCTGCTCACACCACGTGTGCTTGCAGAACGGGCACATGTAGACCGCGTGGTGCTCGACCGGCAGGCTGCTCAGCTCGCGGGCGCCCCGGGACAGGCAGCGCGGGCACCGGACGTTCTCGTGGACGACGGGCATGGCACCCCTCCGGGCCCGTGCTGTCATAGAACGGGCAGCGGTTGAAATGATTATGACAATCGTATGCGGGGGCACGCCTCCGGGCGAGGCCCGGCTGTCACCCTCCGGCCGTCACGGGGGCCTGCTGCGCCGATGTACAATCGCGTCGTGGCAAGCACGGACCCGACGCAGCTCGTCGCCTTCATCAAGCGGTGGCTCCGCGACCGCGGAAGCTCGCAGCTTGCGCTCGCCCAGCGCGCCGGCATCCCGCACACGATCCTGAGTGCGCTCTTCAACCACGGCAACGTCCCGCGCCCCTCCACGCTCAAGAAGCTCGCCGCCGCCATGGGCGTGCCGGTGGGCGAGCTGCTGGTGCATGCGGGCCACATCACGCAGGAGGAGTACGACACGCCGATCCGCGGCACCGACCTCGCGCGGCTGTACGAGGTCGGCGACCTCACCGAGGCGGAGTGGGAGCAGGTGCGCGACTTCGCCCGCTACGTCCGCTCCAAGCGCGAGTAGCGATCCCGGACAATCGCCCCTGGCGTGGGCGCCCGGCGTCTCCGAGAATGCCCCGCGGGTACGACACGGAGGATCGCCGTTATGCATGCGCTCGACCGGGGCCGCTCGCTGGCCCTCTCGTCCGGTCTCGAAGGGCCCGCCGACCTGTCGCCGCTGCTCCGAAGCCTTGGCCTGGAGGTCGTCCCCTGGCGGTTCGCGGGGAGGGTCCGCGAGGTCATCATCGAGGGCGCCATCGGCATCGACGACCGGCTGTCCCCGTCCTGGACGCGGTGGCTGACCGCGCACGCCATCGGTCACCGGCTGCTGCACACGGGCACGAGCCTCTATCTGGAGTCGTGGCAGTGGGTGAACCGCGTGAAGGCCGAGCGCCAGGCGGAGGAGTTCGCCGCGGGGCTGCTGCTCCCCACCACGCCCATCCGCTTCGGCGGCAGCCGCATCCTCGCTGCGCGCTGCGGCATCCCCGAGCCGAAGGCGGCCTGGGCGGCGGGGCTGCTGGACGAGATCGCGGGCGCCTAGGCGCTGCCGTAGACGCGCTCGGGCGCCACGAGGATCACCGCGCGTCCCTCCTCCAGCATCGTGCGGTCGAACTCCTCCCAGTCGTCGTGGGTGCCGCCCGCGGCGCTGAACGCCGAGCGGAGCCGCAGACGCAGCTCCTCGGCGTCCGTGTTGTCGGGCGCGTACACCGTCGCGCCCCCCTCCACCGTGACGTACTTGCGCCAGTCGGGCGAGACCGTGAGCACGGTGCACCGTGGGTCGCGGCGGAGGTTCGCGAGCTTGACCGTCGCGCCGCGCACCACGAACGTCATCCCGCCCTCGAAGGGCCCCGCACGCACGATCGTCGACTGCGCGCGGCCCGAGCGGCCGTAGGTCGTGACCACCGCGCTGTGCTCGCGTCCGAGGAACTCCAGGGCGTCGTTGAACTGCACGTCTGATCTCCTATGCAACGTAAGACATGTGCCGGGATGGCCGCCGGACCCCAGGCGGTCCGCCTATGCGGCCTGGCGCCGGTCGCTTAGCATGGCGTCGGCCCGGGCTCTGGTCAACCGCCCACGGAGCCTTCGGTCCCGCCCCTCGTCCTGCCCTTAGCCACGCCCTTAGTCCCGAAGGAGCGTCCGTCGCCCATGATCGAGAGCGCACTCCTCGGCCTGCTCCAAGGCCTTACCGAATGGCTGCCCATCAGCTCGCAGGGCGTCGTCACGGCGGCGTCCGTGTTCCTGTTCGACCGCGACGCGGCCGATGCCGTCGCACTCGCGCTCTGGCTGCACGTGGGGACGTCGCTGGCGGCGGTGCTGGCGTTCCGGCGGGAGGTCGCCGGCATCGCGCGCGAGATCCTGCGCGACCCGATGCACCCCTCGCCGCTGCTCGCGTTCCTGGCGGTCGGGACGGTCGTGAGCGCAGTCATCGGCCTGCCGCTGCTGCTCCTGCTCGACGACCTCTCCGGCGCGGCCGGCGCCGGGGCCATGGGCGTCGTCGGCGTGCTCATGGTCGTGACGGGGGCCGTGCAGGTGCGGCGGCCGGTCACGGGCACCCGCGACCGCACGGGCCTCTCGCTCCTCGACGCCGTGCTCACCGGCGCCGCACAGGGGCTCGCTGCGCTGCCGGGGTTCAGCCGCTCCGGGCTGACCGTCGCCGTGCTGCTCGGGCGTCGGGTCGACCGCTCCGAGGCGTTGGTCCTGAGCTTCCTCCTGGGGATCCCCGCCGGGCTCGCCGCGGCCCTGCTCGCGGGGCTCGATTCCGGCGTGCTGTGGACGGCCGAGGGCGCGCTCGGCGCGGCCGTCGCGTTCGTCGTGGGCCTTGCCACCATCAAGGTGCTGCTTGCTGCGGCGCGCCGCGTGAACTTCGGGATCTTCGTGGTGGTCGTAGGGCTGGTCGTGATCGGCGGCGCGGTCTTCGGAGCAGTGGCCGCCTAGGCGTCCGCGCGCCCCAGCGGCGCATCCGCGAGGCGCGTGTAGCGCGGCCCGCCGGGGCCGATCTCGCTGCGCATCAGGCTCACGCCCTCGACCCGGAAGGGCGCGGCCTCGTAGGTGAGCCCGCGCAGCGCCGCAGAAAGCGCCTCGGCGTCCTGGCGGCCGAGCCGGTCGCGGACGCGCCCAAGCGTCAGGTGCGGCGTGTACGGCCTGCTCTCGGCGGGCTCCCCCACGCCGGCCGTCGCGATGCCGACCGCGCCGACGAGGCGGGTGAGCGCCGCGGACCCGCCACTCAGGCCCGCCCACACGACGCTCGGCGCGCGCGCGTTCGGGAAGACGCCCGCGGCATCGAGGCGCAGCTCGAAGGGATCGAGCGTGCGCACCGCGGCCCCGAGGGCGGCCGCGAGCTCGTCCACGCGCTCCGCCTCGACGCCGCCCAGGAACCGCAGCGTGAGGTGGATGCCCTCGGGCCTCACCCAGCGATAGGACCCGCTCAGCCTCGACCGCAGCCGCTCGATCGACGCACCGAGGGCGCTGCGCACGTGCGCGGGCAGCTCGACCGCCACGAACAGGCGGAGCGGCGTCTCAGCCACGCTTGATCTCGTCCCGCAGCTCTCCGAGCCGCCGGTACCAGCCGGCGATGGCCTCCAGCGAGTACACGGCGTTGGCCGGAGACGGGTTGGGCGCCACGAAGACGCGGCTCGTCCCGAGCAGGTCCGGCTGCTCGCCGAGCTCTATCTTCGTCTTGGCCCCCGTCTTGTCATGAGAGGGCGCATCTTGGGAGTGCGGGGCGTACTGCATGAACCACTTGAAGCCGGTCAGCCCGTTGAAGCAGACCACCAGCGGCGCCGCCTCGGCCAGCTTGCCCTGCGCAACCGGCACCCACCTCCGGAAGTCGGCCGCGCGCAAACTCGATGCGCTGTTGGAGGCGCGCTTGACGACGTCGGTGAAGCCCAGGCCGAGCTCGCCGAGCCACGCCTCGTCGCCGGGGCCGAGGTCGCGTCCGGCGTCCACGATCCCCGAGCGGTTGAGCGCGGGCCAGAAGCGGTTCTGTGGCGTTGCGAAGTACTTGCCGACGCTCGCCGAATACGCGCCTGGGTTGATGCCGACGAACACCACGTCGAGGCCGGGCCGTAGGTAGTCGGGCAGCGTCGGGCTGCTCATCGGTCTAACCCGAGCAGTTTGGGGCCCAGCAGCCGCGCCGCGTTGCCGCCGAGGACCTCGGCCGCGTCCGCCGCGCTGAGCCCGTCGATGGCCTCCTTGGCGACCCGGCCCGCGCGCAGCAGCGGGAAGTCCGACCCGAAGAGCATGTGCTCGGTCCCGGCCGTTCCCGCCACGGCCGCGTAGATCCCCGGCTCGTAGAGGAACGGGGAGGCCGCCGAGTCGAAGTAGGTGTTCGCGAGCGACGCGCGCACCTCCGGCATGAGCGCGTAGAAGGGCAGCCCGCCGCCCCAGTGCGCGCAGACGATCGAGGTCTCCGGGAAGCGCTCGATGAGCGCGAGCAGCGCGCCGGGGTGCGTCGTGCCCTTGCCGGCATAGGCGTGCCCCACCGGCTCCGAGCCGTGCACGACGACCGGCAGAGCGCGCTCCGCCGCCAGCGCCATCAGCTTCGCCAGCGGGCGGTCGGTCCCGAGCGCGATGCGCTGCGAGCTCGGGTGCAGCTCGCCGATGCCGGCCGCGCCCCGCTCGATGCACCGCTCGATCTCATCGAGCGCTGCGCGCCCCCACCTCGGGTGCACGGAGCAGAAGGGCACGATCCGGCCGGGGAAGCGCTCGGCCGATTCCAGCAGGTAGTCGTTGGACTCGGTGGCCACCCCTTGGTCGCACCAGCCGTAGCCCAGCGCGACGGAGACGTCGACGCCGTCTTCGTCCATCGCCTCGATGAGCTCATCCGCCGTCGCCATGCGCGCGTCGTCGCTTGAGAACAGCGCGGCGAAGGTCGCATCGCGCTTGGCGATCGCGGCACGCCGGCGCTGGAACGACGGCGGCAGGATGTGCGTGTGGAAGTCGACGATCACGGCGTGGCGTCCATCGGGAGACGGGGTGGAGGGAAGGCGTCGGGACGGCGTCAGTTCTCCGAGGAGGTCTGCTCGTCCTCGCTGTACTCGGCGTGGGAGAAGATGCCGACCTCACGGCCCTGGTGCACGTGCACGATGAAGTCCTCGCGTGCCATGCCGATGGCATCGAGCAGCTCGCCGTCCAGGTCCTCGATCAGGTCCTGGATCTCGTCCTGCGTGTATCGCTCCGACACGCACAGCGTCGCATGGATCAGGTTCCCGGCGAAGTGGACGTCGAACCGGCCCTGGGGCTGGTCGTCGTCGAAGATCGTGTACACCTCGGAGTACGGCGTGCGGCACTCGCGCTCGAATCGCAGCATCTGCTCCCCCTTCTCGCTCGTTGCGGCTGGGCGCCCGGGACGGGCCGGCCTGGTGACGCCTCTAAGGGCGCACCTGTCCCGTGCCGAGCGCAACCCACTTGTAGCTCGTCAGCTCCCGCAGCCCCATGGGCCCGCGGGCGTGCAGCTTGTTGGTGCTGATGGCGACCTCGGCGCCGAGGCCGAACTGGCCGCCGTCGTTGAACCGCGTGCTGGCATTCACCAGGACCACCGCTGCGTCCACCTCGTCGACGAAGCGTGCCGCAGCTGCATCGTCGCCCGTGACGATGGCCTCGGTGTGGCCGGAGCCGTGCGTCTCGATGTGCTCCAGCGCCTCATCGAGCGAGTCGACGACGCGTATCGACATCACGAGCGCCAGGAACTCCCGCCCGAAGTCGTCGTCCGCGGCCGCCTTGACCTGGTGCTCGTCCACCGGTCCCAGCAGCGCCAGCGCCCGCTGGTCGCAGCGCAGCTCGACGCCCGCGGCCGTGAGCCGCGAGGCCATGTCCGGCAGCATGCGGGAGGCCGCAGCGGGGTGGATGAGGAGCGTGTCCAGCGCGTTGCAGACGCTCGGGCGCTGCACCTTCGCGTTGAAGACGATGGCCGACGCGTCCTCGGGATCCGCCGTCTCGTCCACGTAGATGTGGACGACGCCGATGCCGCCGGTGACCGAGGGGACCGTCGCGTTCTCGCGCACGTAGCGGATGAACCGCTCGCCGCCGCGCGGGATGAACAGGTCGAGGTAGTCGTTCAGCCGGATCATCTGGTCCACGACGGCGCGGTCGGTGTCGGTGATGAACTGCACGGCCTCGGGGGTGACCCCGGCCGATGCGAGCGCGTCGCGGACCAGCGCGATCAGCGCCGTGTTGGAGTGCAGCGCCTCCTTGCCCCCGCGCAGGACGACCGCGTTGCCCGATTTCAGGCAGAGCGACGCGATGTCGATGGTGACGTTCGGGCGGTTCTCGTACACGCAGCCGATGACGCCCAGGGGCACGCGCCGGTGCGCCAGCCGGATGCCGTTCTCCAGCGTCCGCTGGTCGAACTCCTCGCCCACCGGGTCCGGCAGCGCGGCGACGGTCCGCACGCTCGCGGCCATGTCTCCCAGCCGCTCCTCGGTGAGCAGCAGACGGTCGAGGATCGACTCGCCCAGGTCCGCCGCGCGGCCGGCCTCCATGTCGAGCGCGTTGGCTTCGAGGATGGCGCGCTGCTCGCGCTCGAGCGCGGACGCCATCGCTTCGAGCGCGGCGTTCTTCGCCTCGGTGGGCAGCATGCGCAAGCTGCGCGCCGCCGCCTTGGCGGCCTTCGCCTTGGTGATGAGCTCGGACGTCACGGTCGTCATGAGTCTGCTCCGTCGTTGCGGCCCAGCACGACCATGTTGTTGCGGTGGATGGCCTCGTCTCCGTAGTGGTGGCCGAGCAACCCCATGATCTGGTCCGACTTCGCCCGCTGGATGGCGCGCAGGTCGTCGGCGTCGTAGTTCGCGATACCGTAGGCGATGCGCTGGCCGTTGGTGCTCTCGACCGAGATCACGTCCCCGCGCCGGAAGGCCCCCCGCACGCCCCGGACGCCGGCCGGCAGCAGGCTGCGCTCCTGCGCGCGGACCGCCTGGACGGCGCCGTCGTCGGCCACGAGCACCCCGCCGCTGTCGGCCATGCCGGAGAGCAGCCAGCGCTTGCGGCTCTCCACCTTGGTCGTCCCCGTCGGGAACAGCGTGCCCAGCCGTTCCCCGCACGCGATCCGCTGCACGACGTCCGGCTCGCCGCCGGAGGCGATCACGACCGTGACCCCGGCCTCGGTGGCCTGCCTCGCCGCCTCGAGCTTGGAGGTCATGCCGCCGCGCGTGGTGGCGCTCCGGTGCTCCTCCGCAAGCTCCATCACCGAGTCGTCGACGCGCTCCACCAGCGGGATCAGCGTCGCGCTCGGATCGCGGGCGGGGTCGGCCGTGTACAGCCCGCCCGTGTCCGTGAGCATCACCAGCAGGTCGGCATCGACGAGGTTCGCCACGAGCGCCGAGAGCGTGTCGTTGTCGCCGAAGCGCTCCTGGCCGATCTCGGCCGTGTCGACCACGTCGTTCTCGTTGACGATGGGGACGACGCCAGCGTCGATCAGGCCCTCGAGCGTGTTGCGCAGGTTCAGGTAGCCGATCCGGTCGTCCACGTCGCGGCGCGTGAGCAGCGTCTGCGCGACGACGACGTCGTCACGGGAGAACAGCTCCTGGTAGGCGTGCATCAGCCGGCTCTGGCCGACGGCGGCGAGCATCTGGGCGAGCGCCACGCCCTTGGTGAGCTGCGGCTCGCCCAGGGCCTCGCGCCCGGCCGCGATCGCGCCCGAGGTCACCAGCAGCACCTGCGCGCCGAGGCGGCGGACCGCCACGATCTGCGCGACGAGCGATGCCATCATCGCGTGGTCCAGCCCCGGCCCCCGCCCGGTCAGCACGTTGGTGCCCGCCTTGACGACGATGCGCCGGTAGGCGAGTGAGGGCCCGCGCTCGGCGGGGGCTTTCTTGGGGGTTCGAGAGGCCATCGGTGACTCGCTCGTGGAGGACGCTCCGAACGCTGCGCACGCTGCGCCACGTACCGACCGATTGTAACCCAACCTTGGCACGCACGAGCCCCCGCGGCCCCCTCGCCCCGAAGACCCTTCGAGCGCGCCACTGCGTGATAGACTGGCCCTTGGGCCGGCAAGCCGGCCCATTTGGCGTGCCCGCGATGTGCGGGGACGCCCATCTGTATGTCATGGGAGCATCATCGGTGAGCCTCGGCGGACTGCTGGACGTGCTCGGCTCGGTGCCCGGCTACCGGGGCCTCCTCGACGACGTGGCCGCCGGCCGGCCAGCGCGGGGCTCGCTGCTGGAGGCCGCCAAGCCCTGCGTCATCGCGGCGCTCTGGCGGGACCTCGGCCGCCCGATCGTGGTCGTCTGCCCACTCCCCGACGACGCGCGGCGCACCATCGAGCAGCTCGTGGCGTACTGCGGCCCGGACGCGCCCATCTACCACTTCGCCGAGTCCGAGGTCCTGCCCTACGAGCGGCTGTCGGTGGAGGCGGGCACCGTCCACGAGCGCCTGAGCGCGCTGGCCGCGCTGCACGGGATGGTCTCCAACCCTCCCTCCGGGCAGGAGGGGCAGGACGGGGCCGAGGGCGAAGGGACACCCCTGCCGCCACTCATCGTCGTGTCCATCACCGGCCTCATGCAGAAGACCATCGACCCCGCCCTCTTCCGGGAGCTCGTGCAGACGATCCGCGCCGGCGAGCGCTTCGCCGTCGAGCCGTCGCTCGAGCAGTGGGCCCGCATGGGCTACCGGACCGTGCCGCTGGTCGAGGGGCCGGGGACCGCGGCCCGGCGCGGCGGCGTCATCGACGTCTATCCGCCCGGCCTGCCGCAGCCCGCGCGCATCGACCTCTGGGGCGACCGCATCGACACCATCCGCCTCTTCGAGACCGGCTCGCAGCGCTCCACCGGCCGGATCGAAGAGCTTCGGGTGCTCCCCGCGTTCGAGGTGCTTCCCTCCCTCGGCGACCACGGCGCGGTGGAGTCCGCGATGCGCGCCCTCGACTTCTCGAACTGCCGCACCTCCGAGCGGGACCGGATCACCGACGAGCTGGCCGAGCTCATGGCGGGCCTCTCCTTCGAGGCTGCGTCGCTCTACTCGGGCTTCATGCTGCACCACTCGCTGCTCGACCACCTGGCCGCCGCGCCGGATGCCGTGCTCGTGTTCGACGAGCTGGCGGAGGCCGGCGAGGCGATCCGCCACCTGGAGCAGGAGGCGGCGCAGATGCGGCTCGCCAAGCAGGAGCGGGGCGACCTGCCGCTCGGCTTCCCCTCCCCGCTGGCCGACGGCGCGGCCGTCGAGGAAGCGTTGGCCGCCTGGCCGGCGCGCGTGGAGCTCAGCCGCTACCGCCGCTCGGGCACGGTCGCCCTCCCCTTCGGCCCCCCGCCCGCCTACCACGGTGCGCTGCCGGACCTCGCGAGCGCGCTGCGCGAGCGCGACCGCGCCCCCGTCGTGCTCGCGACCCACCACTCACGCCGCATGGAGGAGCTGCTGCACGAGGCCGACGTCGCCGCGAAGGAGACGCACGCCCTCGACACGCTTGGGGCGGGTGGTGCCGGGGACGTCGTCGACGTCGTGCGCGTCGCGCTCGCCGGGGGCTGGGAGCTGCGCGCCGAGGAGGGCACGGACCCACCGCTGGTCACGCTGCTGACGGACACGGAGCTCTTCGGCGCGGCCAAGCGCCAGGCCGCCCGCCCCCGCCGTCATCCGGCGAAGCTGCGGACCGTCACGGTCGACGAGCTGAGCGTGGGCCAGCTCGTCGTGCACGTCGAGCACGGCATCGGCCGCTTCGGCGGGATCACCGTGCGCACGGGCTCGGGCGGGTCCGAGAGCGAGTTCCTGACGCTTGAGTACGCCGGCGGCGACAAGCTCTATGTGCCGATGGAGCACCTCGACCGGCTCGCCTCGTACGTGGGCGGCGGCGAGGACCAGCCGGGTCTGACGCGTCTGGGCAGCCAGGAGTGGGGCCGCACCGTCTCCCGGGCGCGGGATGCGACGAAGAAGCTCGCCGTCGACCTGCTCGCGCTCTACGCGGCGCGCGAGCTCGCCGAGGGCGTCTCGCAGGACCCCGACACGCCCTGGCAGCGCGAGATGGAGGACGCCTTCCCCTTCGTGGAGACGCCCGACCAGCAGCGCGCCATCGAGGACGTGAAGGGCGACCTCGAGCGCGCGATCCCCATGGACCGTCTCGTGTGCGGCGACGTCGGCTACGGCAAGACCGAGGTCGCGCTGCGGGCGGCCTTCAAGACGGTCGTCAGCGGCAAGCAGGTCGCCGTCTTAGTGCCCACCACGATCCTCGCCCAGCAGCACTACGAGACCTTCACCGAGCGCCTGGCGCCCTACCCCGTGACGATCGAGGTGCTCAGCCGCTTCCGCTCCGCCCGCGAGCAGGACGAGGTTATCGCGCGGCTCAAGACCGGCGACGTGGACATCGTCATCGGGACCCACCGGCTGGTCCAGGCCGACGTCGGCTTCAAGGACCTTGGCCTGATCATCGTGGACGAGGAGCACCGCTTCGGCGTCGGCCACAAGGAGCGCCTCAAGGAGCTCCGGCGCGAGGTCGACGTGCTCACGCTGACCGCGACGCCGATCCCCCGCACCCTCCACATGGTGCTCGCCGGCATCCGCGACATCTCGACCATCGAGACGCCGCCGGAGGAGCGCCTCCCCATCAAGACCTACCTCGCCGAGGCGTCCGACGACCTCGTCCGCGAGGCGGTCCAACGCGAGCTCGACCGCGGCGGGCAGGTCTACTACCTGCACAACCGCGTGAAGACCATCGACCTCGCCGCCGGGAAGCTCCGCGAGCTCGTTCCCAACGCCCGGGTGCTCGTCGCCCACGGACGCATGCACGAGGGCCGGCTGTTGGAGGTGATGGAGGAGTTCGCCGCCGGCGGCGCCGACGTGCTGGTGTGCACGACGATCATCGAGTCGGGCCTCGACATCCCCGGCGTGAACACGCTGATCGTCGACCGCGCCGACCGCCTGGGCCTCGCGCAGCTCTACCAGCTCCGCGGGCGCATCGGGCGCCGGTCGCAGCGGGCCTACGCCTACCTGCTGGTCGAGCGCGGCCGGCGGCTCTCGGACGCGGCCAGGCGCCGCCTCGAGACCATCGTGGCCGCGACGGAGCTGGGCGCGGGCTTTCGGATCGCCATGAAGGACCTGGAGATCAGGGGCGCGGGGAACATACTGGGTGCCGAGCAGAGCGGCCAGATCCACGCCGTCGGCTTCGACCTCTACACGAAGCTGCTCGCCGAGGCGGTCGAGGACCTCCGCGCGGCGACGGGCATGGGTCCGGAGGTTGCGCGGGCGGGGTCGGAGCCGCTGATCGACCTCGGCCTGCCCGCGTCGATCCCCGACGACTTGGTGCCGCACATGCCGACGCGTATGTCGATGTACCAGCGGCTCGCCAAGGTACGCACCATCGAGGACGTCGAAGATCTGCCCCGGGAGTTCGAAGACCGCTTCGGGCGGCCGCTGCCTGATGAGCTCTACCACCTGCTCTACGGCGTGCGCGTGCGGGTCCTGGCGAAGCAGGCCGGGGTCGTGTCGGTGGTGCGCAAGCGTGGGGCCATCGACCTCAAGCTGGCCGACGAGGCCGGCGGTGCGCGCCTCGCGCTGGCGCGGGCGATCGGGAACGGGGTCACGGTGGGGAACCAGCAGGTCCACCTGCCCGAAGATCAGGACAAGCCCTGGGCGCAGGCGCTGCTCGAAGTGCTCGAGGGGATCGCGGCGTTCCGGCGCCAGATGATGGCGGATGTGGAAGGCGTGGGGTCGGCGGTGGGCGCGGGCCCGCAGTCGTAGCCGCTAGCTGCGGTCGCCGTTGCCCTGATGGCCCCGGCCGTTGCCGGAGCCGCGCCGGGGATAGGACCGCCGCCCTCCGCCCTGACGCTGCTGCTGCTGCTGCTGGACCGGCGCGGGAGGGGGGAGCTCGGCGAAGGCCGCCTGCGGCAGCAGCGCCGCTTCCGCGCGCAGCTTCGCCAGCAGCTCTTCCTCGCCCGGCTCCAGCTTTCCGGATTCCTCCTTCAAGCGCAGCAAGGCGAGAACCAGCGCCTGGTTCTCCTCGTCGAGGTCGGCGAAATAGACCTGATATGACATAAGGGCACGTAAGAGGGGAAGGATGACCGGTGCGGCCTCGTGGCCACTGGACTCACCATACCACAGGCGCTCCCGCGGAACGCTAGTGCTTTCACGCCCCGCCGGGGGCGGAACCTGCGCTCCGCGTCAGCGCGAGCACGTCGGCCAGCGTGCGCACCACCGTGCAGCCCGCTGGCGCAGCCGCTCCACGGTCGCGCAGCAGCAGCGCGGCCCGCATCCCCGCGTCCTGCGCGCCAAGCACGTCGGCCTCGTAGCTGTCGCCCACGAAGAGCGCGGCGTCCGCCCGCACGCCGGCGCGTTCGAGCGCCGCCGTGAAGATCGCGGCGTGCGGTTTCGCGACCCCCGCCTCCTCGCTGGACATCCAGGAATCGAGGTGCGCCGCCAAGCCCAGGTCGTCCAGGATCGCCCCGAGCTCGCGGCCCATGTTCGAGACGACACCGAGCGTGAGTCCGGCCTCGCGGAGGGCCCTGAGCGCCGGGACCGCGTCGTCGAAGGGCGCTAGCCCCTTCTCCGTCGCCTGCACGCGGGCCCAGATCCGCTCGGCGAGTGCCGGCTCCACGTCGTAGCCGGCGGCCGAGAGCAGGCGGCGCTCGTACTCGGCGAAGAACCGCGCCCGCTCGCCGGCTGAGCGCCGGTCGATGTGGGTCCGCGCGTTCTCCGCGTTCATGTACGCGTTGGCGGCCGGGTAGGCGCGGGCGATCGCCTCGATGCTGACGGGCAGCCCTTCGGCCGCGGCGGCATCGCGCTGCATCTCCTCGGCGTCGGGCGCCCACTTGACCAGCGTGCCGAAGAGGTCCAGGAGGACGGCCTCGATCATGGGGCTACCGTATCACCTGGCCGCCCGCGATCACGTGCGCTCGCGCCCCGGAGGCGCCGTGGTGCCGTGGGTGGGCGGAGTGCCCCCCGCCGCCGGGGGTGGCTCGTGCCGCAGGTTGCGGATCTGCCGGTCCGCCAACGCCACGATGACCACGAACGCGGCCACGATGGCCCCCGCGATGGTGACCGCGCCCGGAGCGCTCAGCAGGAGCGCGAGCGCGCCGATCTGCAGGTTGCCCAGCGAGTGCAGGACCGAGAACTGCATCCCCCACAGACCCATCACGCGGCCCCGGTATTCGTCGTCCACCCGGCGATGCAGGATGCTGAGCGCCGTGACCCCGAAGATCTCGTGGCTCATCGCGACGACCATCAGCAGCAGCAGCGTCGGCCAATACGAATCGGTGGTGGCGAAGACCGCGAGCGTCGCGCCGAACAGGACGCCCATCGCCACGATGATGAGCCCCGGCCTCGGCACCGACCTCAGCGGGCCGCTGCCGAGGGCCCCGATGATGCCCCCGACGCCGCTGATCGAGAACATCGAGCCCAGGATGAAACCGGACGATTCCGCGTTGATGGCGGAGGCGAAGACCGGCAGGAGGACGGTGTAGGACTGGCCGAAGAAGGCCCACGCGTACGCCATCAGGATCAGGAGCCAGAAGACGTGGTTCGAGCGGACGTAGCGCACGCCCTCGACGACGTTCTGGAGCCCGCTGCCGACCGCTCCCTGGAGCCGGGGCATGTGCACCCTCAGGAACAGGTAGCTCGAGACCAGATACATGCCTGAGATGAAGAACAGCACGGCGGCCACGCCCTGGTACCCGGCGCCGAGCCGGTCGATCGCCACCCCCGCCGCCAGGGGCATGACGATGCGCACCGACGGGTTGATCGTGGCCGTGAGTGCGATGGCGTCCGTCAGGTGCCGGCGGTCGATCAGGTGCGGGAAGATCGCCTGGCGCGACGGCCCCTCGAAGGCCCCCACCGACGCGGCCAGGAAGCCGGCCGCCAGCACGTGCCAGACGCTCAGCGACCCCGTCAGCGTCAGTGCGGCGAGGCCGGCGAAGACGACGGCGCCGCCGAGGGCCGTGGCGATCAGGAGCTGGCGCCGGTCCGCCCTGTCGGCGGCCACGCCCCCGGCCAGCCCGAGGATCAGGGACGGCACGAAACGGACGAAGCCGAGGAATCCGAGCTGGAGCGGCGAGCCGGTGAGGTCGAACAGCAGCCAGGACATCGCGACCATCGACGTCTGGCGCCCCGAGATCGACAGCGCGCTCCCGGCCCAGAACAGGCGGAAATCTCGATGGGCGAGGGGGGCAGCCAGTTGCAGTCGGGGACGCGCCATGGACTGGCATTCTCACACACCCGTTGCAGAGGCGTAGAGTCCCCGGCATGGGCATCCTCACCGCGGTGTGGCACCACGCCATCGAGATCCTGCTCCCGTCGCGCTGCGTCGGCTGCGGGACCGGCGGCACGTACCTCTGCGATGGCTGCATCGGCCGCGCGCCGCGGGCGGCAGCGGTCGGTCTCGACGCGGCAGGCGATGCGCTCGATGCGGTGACCGCGCCGCTGGCCTTCGAGGGGACCGCGCGCACGGCCGTCCACCGGCTCAAGTACTCGGGGCTGCGGGCCATCGCCCCGGCCATGGCGCGCCCGATGGCCGAGGCGCTCTCATCCGCCATCACGTCTGCCGACGTCGTCGTCCCCGTCCCGCTCCACGCGAGCCGCGAGCGCCAGCGGGGCTTCAACCAGGCGCTGGCGCTCGCGCGGCCCGTCGCCGAGGCCGTCGTCCTGCCGGTGCGGGACGACCTCCTCCGGCGGCTCGTCGCCGGCACGCCGCAGGTCGACGCGCGGAGTGCCGACGAGCGCCGGGAGAACGTCGCGGGCGCGTTCGGCCTCGCCCCTGGGGCCGGCGTCGCCGGCCTGCGCATCATTCTCGTCGACGACGTGCTCACGACCGGGAGCACGCTCGCCGCGGCGGCAAGCGCGCTGAAACGAGGCGGCGCGCGGTCCGTCCACGCACTCGCTTTCGCGCGCGGCCAGCTGAGCCAGGATGTGGACTAGAATGCGGCCGATGCCCTCGTTTCTCACCTCACGCCCACTGCCACTCGCCTGGGTCAGCCGCGACGCCTGGCTCATCATCTCGGCGCGTTCCCTCAGGGGCTTCGCGCAGACCTCCATCGGGATCGTGCTCGCCATCTACCTGGACCTGCTGGGGTTCAGCCTGACGCAGATCGGTCTCTTCTTCAGCTTCGGGATAGCCGGGAGCGCGCTCTTCTCCGTGGCGATCGTCTTCTTCGGCAACGCGCTGGGCCGCCGGAAGCTGCTGGCGGGCTTCACCGTGCTCACGGGCGTGACGGGCATCGCCCTCGCCCTGACGGACCAGTTCGTGCTGCTTGCCTTCATCGCGTTCGTCGGCAGCTTCAACGTTGGCGGCGGAGGCCCCGCCGGTCCCGTCCAGCCGCTGGAGCGAGCGTCGATGGCGGAGACGGCCCCCGCCGGGAAGCGCACGGACATGTTCGCCATCTACAGCATGGCGGCGACCGGCGTCAGGGCGTTCGCCGCGCTCGGCGCCGCGCTGCCGCTGCTCTTCCAAAGCGTCTTCGACATGGGCGAGCTGCCGTCCTACCGGGTGCTGTTCGCGGGCTACGCGCTCGCCTCCCTCTTGGGCGGGCTGCTCTACCTCATGCTCTCGCCGGCCGTGGAGGGCAAGGTCCAGCGTCGCGCGTGGACCAACCCGTTCCGGCTGCCGTCCCGCCGGCTCATCTTCTCGATCGCGGGCCTGTTCGCTCTCGATGCGTTCGCCACGAGACTCATCATGCAGGCCATCGTCGCGCTCTGGTTCCGCAACAGGTTCGGGTTCGAGCTGGACGCCGTCGCGTACCTCTTCTTCGGCTCGGCCATCATGAATACGGTCTCCATCTGGGTCGGCGCCAAGATCGCCAACCGCTTCGGACTCGTCAACGCCATCGTGCTCACCCACGTCCCTGCCGTCCTGACCGTGATCGCGATCCCCTTCATGCCGACCGCCGCCACGGCCGTGGGGCTGTGGCTCACACGCGCCTTCTTCTCGCAGATGGACGTGGGCACCAAGCAGTCCTACACCATGGCGATCGTCGACTCGGACGAGCGCGTGGCCATGGCGGGGGTCAGCAACGTCGGCCAGAGCGCCTTGGGGATATTCAGCCCCCTGGTGGCGCTGTCCCTGCTGACCCCCCTCTGGATCGGCGCCCCCTTCGTCGCGACCGGTGTGCTCAAGGGCGTCTACCTCGTGGGCTTCTTCCTTCAGTTCCGCAGCGTCCGGCCGCCCGAGGAGCGGGAGCGGGCCGAGCGCACGGCGCCGGCCCCCGCCACCGGGCGGGAGGGCGGCGGTTGAGCTACACTCCAGGCGTGGCCGCGTCATGCCTGGAGTGGCTGGCCCCCCGGTCCCCGTTCGAAGCCCGATAACCGTCCGGCGCGCATCCGCGGCCGATGGCCGTCATGTGGCGCGTCGACCTGTGCCGCAGAACGCCCTTGGCGTCGTGAAGAGGGAGGATCCATGGCGAGCGTCCTTGCGGAGCGAGACCCCGAGATCGCCCGAGCGATCGAGCAGGAGATCGAGCGTCAGCGGCGGAACGTCGTGCTGATCGCGTCGGAGAACTACGCGAGCCGCGCCGTGCTGGAAGCCCAGGGCTCGCCGCTCACCAACAAGTACGCGGAGGGCTATCCCGGCCGCCGGTACTACGGCGGCTGCGAGTTCGTCGACATCGCCGAGCAGCTCGCCATCGACCGCGCCCAGGAGCTCTTCGGCGCCGAGCACGTCAACGTCCAGCCGCACTCGGGCGCGTCCGCGAACCTCGAGGCGTACGCCGCGCTGCTGGACATCGGAGACACCGTGATGGGCCTCCGGCTCGATCAGGGCGGACACCTGACCCACGGCAGTCCGGTCAACTTCTCCGCCAAGCTCTACCACTTCGTGAACTACGGCGTGGACCCGGAGACCGAGCGGCTCGACTACGACGTCATCGCGGCCATGGCGCGCGAGCACCGGCCCAAGGTGCTGCTCGCCGGCTACACCGCCTACTCGCGGGAGATCGACTTCGAGCGCTTCGCCGCCATCGCCGCCGAGGTCGGCGCCGTGCTCATGGTCGACATGGCCCACATCGCAGGCCTTGTCGCCGCGGGCGTGCACCCCTCGCCCGTCCCGCACGCGGACGTGGTCACCTCCACGACGCACAAGTCGCTGCGTGGGCCGCGCGGCGCGTTCATCCTCAGCCGCGAGACCCGCGCCCGCGCCATCGACCGCGCCGTCTTCCCCTATGCGCAGGGCGGCCCGCTGATGCACGCCGTCGCGGCGAAGGCCGTCTGCTTCGGCGAGGCGCTCGCGCCGTCCTTCAAGGAGTATGGGCAAGCGGTCGTCGCGAACGCCCGCGCGATGGCCGAGGGGCTCGAAGCGGGTGGCCTGCGGGTCGTCTCGGGCGGCACGGACACGCACCTGATGCTGGTGGACCTCACCCGTCTCGGCTGCACCGGCCAGGAGGCCGAGGCGGCTCTCGACGCGGTCAACATCACCGTCAACAAGAACGCCATCCCCAACGACCCGCTTCCGCCACGCGTCACGAGCGGCCTGCGCCTCGGCACCCCGGCCGTGACCACGAGGGGCTTCGGCGTCGAGGAGTGCAGGGAGGTCGCAGCGGCCATCGTCCAGGTGCTCAACCACCGGGGCGACGCGAAGGTCGCAGCGCAGGTGCGCGACGAGGTGGGCGCGCTGACCTCCCGCTTCCCGGTGCCCGGCCTCGACGACTAAGCAGAACACAGCCCTGCACCCCCACAGAGGGGCGCGGCGCTCCGGGTGGCGGTGCTCGATGCCGGAGGAACGGGCGCCGTTTCGTGCTCCGCCCCCGCGGCGTTGAGGCGGAGCACGGGCGCTGCTATAATCTGCGTGGGTAAGCAGGTGGCCTTGGTCACGGCGAGCTTTCGACGGGCCCAGACGGAAGAGAGGAAACGTGCGGGAATACGAATTGGTGATGCTTCTGCACCCCGACGCCGACGAAGAGCGGATCGGCGGTGTGATGGAGCGCGTGCGGACGATCGCCGCCGACCACGGCGGAGAGGTCGTGAGCGAGGACCCCTGGGGCAAGCGCAAGCTCGCCTACAAGATCGGTGACTACACCGAGGCCACGTACCACCTGGCCAACCTCCGCATGGAAGGCGATGGCACCCGCGTGCTCGACCGCAGCCTCCAGCTGAACGAAGACGTGCTCCGGCACCTGCTGATCCGGCAGGACACCTAAGACGGGACGGCAACGAATGTCTGGACTCAACAAGATCATGGTCATCGGCAACGTGGGCACCGACCCGGAGATGCGCTACACGCCCAGCGGCAGTCCGGTGACGTCGTTCCGTCTAGCCACCAGCCGGCGCTACAGCACGCAGGACGGCGAGCGGCGCGAGGAGACCGAGTGGTTCACCATCGTCGCCTGGAGCCAGCTTGCTGAGCAGGTGAACCAGTACCTGTCCAAGGGCCGCCGCGCCTACGTCGAGGGCAGGCTTCACAGCCACTCGTACCAGGGCAACGACGGCCAGATGCGGTTCCGCAACGAGATCATCGCCGAGCGCGTCCTGTTCCTCGACCGGGCCGGAAGCGGCGAGCCCCAGCCCGGCGAAGCGTCCCAGTCCGGCGAAGCGCCCAGCGCAGCATCAGACGCGGGCGCTCCCGCCGCTGGCGAGCCGCAAGCACCCGAGCCGACCTCGGCCGACGATCTGCCCTTCTAACGATCCGACTGGCGATACGACCGGCTGGCGGCCCTCCGGCCCCGGCCTCGCAGATGGAAAGGAGCCCCGACTTGATGCAAGGCCAACGACGCCCACGCCGCCCCGGCGGCCGGCGTTACTTCCCCCGGCGCAAGGTCTGCTTCTTCAGCGCCGAGCACAAGACGCCCGACTACAAGGACGTCACCGTCCTGCGCCGCTTCATCTCCGAATGGGGGAAGATCGAAGGCCGCCGCAAGACGGGCACACGCGCGCCGCACCAGCGCAAGCTGGCCGTTGCCATCAAGAGGGCCCGCTTCCTCGCGCTGCTGCCCTACACCGGCAGTCACACCCTGATCGAGCTCGGCCGCTTCGGCGACCGGGGTGGCGGTCGCCGGCCGCCGCTCCGCGGCGACAACGCGCCCTTCACGCGCGCCGATGCAGAGGCACGCGACGCCGCCCGAGCGGCAGCGGCCGCGAAGGCCGCCGAGGAGGGCTCCACCACGGCGCCCGTGCCGGTCGCGGCAGGCTCTGGGGGTTCAGCCGAAGCGCCGGCCGCCGCAGCAGCAGGAGCGGAGAAAGCCGCGGCGCCCTCACCGGCCGCCGCCTCTTCCGAAGCCTCGGCCGAGACCCCGGCTGCGTCCGGTGCGCCTGACGCGCCTGACGCACCGGGCGACAAAGAGCCTGCGGCTCCAGCGGCCGACGCTCCGGCGGAGGGGTCCTCCGAGCCGGCCGAAGAGCAGACGAACGCCTAGATGCGGCAGCGCCGACGCGCGGAGCGAGCGCAGTCCGCTGCTCGCGCTTCATCCCAGCAGCGCACGACCAGTCACGGCGCCGAGCGCTCCCAGCGGCGCCTGCTCATCATCGCGGCCTCGGTTGTCGGCCTCTTGCTCGTTGGCCTCCTCGCGGCCGGATGGTACGTCAGCGGCTTCCAGCCCCCGCGCCGCGTCGTGGCCGAGATCGACGGCGAGCCCGTTCAGCTGCGCGACGTCATCCCGTACACCAAACTCGAGATCCTGACCTCCGGCCAGGAGACCCTGACGACCGTCGCGGTCGCGCGGAACCTCTACGCGCGCGACCACGTGCTGCGGTTGCGCGCCGTCGGCCTCGGCGTTGCGGTCACGCCCGCCGAGGTGGAAGAAGCGATCGCGTCCCGGTTCGAGCCTCCCGTGTCCCCCGACGCCGAGCGGAGCACGGTGCTCACCCAAGCAGGCCTGGGTTTCCTCCAGGAGTTCCTCGATGCCGTCGACATCGCCGACGATGACTACCGGGCGTGGATCCACGGCCAGCTGCTCTTCGGTGCGCTCGTCGACCACTTCAGCGACGCGGAGTCCGAGAGCGTGGAGCAGGTCTTCGTGCACTGGATCATCGCCGCGAGCTCGGTGGACGCTCAAGACGCCTTCGACCGCATCACGGCCGGTGAGGAGTTCGCCGCGGTCGCGGATGAGCTCAACGTCGAGCGCGTGATCGCGGACGAAGCCGGCGAGGTCGGGTGGGTCCCACGCGGCGCGTTCTCCGAGTTCGATGGCCTGCTGTTCGACCCCGAGCTTGAGGTTGGCGAGCTCATCGGGCCGCTCGCCACCTCGGTCGGAAGCGTCGTCTTCCTCGTGACCGACGGGCCTTCGGAGCAGCCGCTGGAGGACGAGATGCGCGCGCTCCTCGGCCGGACCGCGTTCCAGGCGTGGCTGAACGAGCAGACCGTGGAGCTGGTCGCCCTGCTCGAGTTCGACATCGAGGACGCCGTGTGGGTCCTCGACCACCTGGGGGGCGGCTGAGGTGGCCTCCCGTCGTCCCATCTCCGTGGGCCTGATGGGTCTGGGCGTCGTGGGTGGCGGCGTCGCCCGGGCGCTCGCGGACAAAGCGAGCGCCATCGAGGCGTTCGTCGGCGCCCCCGTGCGCCTCACGGCCGCGCTGGTCGCGCACCCGCGCCGGCGGCGGAGTGACGTGCCCGAGGGCGTGCGCATCACCGGCGACCCCGGCCACATCCTCGACGACCCGCAGGTCGACATCGTCGTCGAGGTCATCGGCGGAGAGGAGCCCGCGTTCGGCCACATCCAGCGCGCGCTGCACAACGGCAAGCACGTCGTGACCGCGAACAAGGAGGTCATGGCGAAGCACGGGCCGGAGGTGCTCGCGCATGCCGCGGAGCACGGGGTGAGCGTCGGGTTCGAGGGCAGCGTCGGTGGGGGCATCCCCATCATCGGACCGCTACTCCGGGAGCTCGCAGCCAACGAGATCTCCGCCGTCAACGCCATCATCAACGGCACGACGAACTACATGCTGACCCGCATGGCCAGCGACGGGATCGAGTACGCGGACGCGCTCGCCGAGGCGCAGAGGCTCGGCTACACCGAGGCGGACCCCGCGTCCGACGTGGACGGCGTCGACGCCGCGTACAAGCTCGCGATCCTAAGCTCGCTCGCGTTCCACACCACCGTCCGCGACACCGACGTCTACCGCGAGGGCATCGGCAGCCTCGCGCCGGCCGACTTCGCCTACGCGGCGGAGCTTGGCTACGCCGTCAAGCTCGTTGCCATCGCCAAGCGGGTGGGCGATGAGATCCAAGTCCGTGTCCATCCTGCCTTCCTCCCCGCGGCCCACCCCCTCGCCAAGGTCGATGGGGTTTACAATGCCGTGGAGCTGGAGGGGGACCTGGTGGATTGGGCCATGCTCCAGGGCCCCGGTGCCGGTGCGCGGCCGACGGCCAGCGCCGTCGTGGGAGACATCATGTCGATCGCCCAGGCCGTGGCGGCAGGCGCTCCACCCAAGCCTCCCCCAGCGCTCGACCGGGGACTCCGGGTCCAGCCCATGGCCGACCTGGAGACGAAGTACTACCTGCGGCTGCGTGCCGTCGACCGCCCCGGCGTGATGGCGCAGATCACCCGGGTGCTGGGCGACCTGCACGTCAGCCTTGCCTCGGTGATCCAGAAAGAAGTGGTCGATGCGGCCGGCACCGCCGAGATCGTCATCACCACCCATACCGCGAGGGAGTCGGCCGTCCAGGATGCGGTGAGAGAGCTGGCCGCTCTCGATGTGGTGATCGAGGTGTCGAACCTCGTCCGAGTGGAAGATGGGCGTTCCTAGCTCGCGGGCTCGGCCCGTGTGGAGAAGGTGAAGTATGGGCGAGGGCGTCCTCAAACGTTACGCCCGGTACCTGCCCCTGACCCCGGACACACCCGCGCTGAGCATCGGCGAGGGTGAGACGCCGTTGGTCCGGTCCCACCACCTCGCGGGAGAGCTCGGCATCGACGACCTCTACTTCAAGCTCGAGGGGTGCAACCCCACGGCGTCGTTCAAGGACCGGGGCATGGTCGTTGCCGTGGCGAAGGCCCTGGAGGGCGGCTACACCACCATCCTGTGCGCCTCGACGGGCAACACCAGCGCGTCGGCGGCCGCCTACGGTGCGGCCGCGGGGATCGAGACGGTCGTGCTGGTCCCGCGGGGGAACGTCGCGGAGGGGAAGCTCTCGCAGGCGGTCGCCTACGGCGCCCGGGTCATCACGCTCCGCGGCAACTTCGACGCCGCTCTCGCCATAGCGCGCGAGCTGGCCGAGGCCCGCTCGGTCTGCCTCGTGAACTCGGTGAACCCGCACCGCATCGAGGGTCAGAAGACCGCCGCCTTCGAGATCGTCGACGTTTTAGGGGATGCGCCCGACCTCCTCTTCATCCCCGTCGGGAACGCGGGCAACATCACCGCGTACTGGAAGGGCTTCCGCGAGTACCGCGACGTCGGGAACGCCGCCCGGCTGCCCCGGATGATGGGCTTCCAGGCCGAGGGCGCCGCACCCATCGTGGAGGGGCGTGCCATCGAGGACCCGCAGACCATCGCGTCCGCCATCCGGATCGGGAACCCGGCCAACTGGGCGGGTGCGCTCGCGGCGCGGGACGAGTCCGAGGGTGACATCGGGATGGTCTCCGACGCGGAGATACTGGAGGCATACAAGCTCATGGCGCGCACCGAAGGCATCTTCTGCGAGGCCGCCTCGGCCGCGAGCGTCGCGGGCCTCATCAAGCACGTGCGCGGGGGGGCGGACGTCACCGGCCGCACCATCGTCTGCGTCATCACCGGCAACGGACTGAAGGACCCCGGGTTGGTGCAGGAGATCGCGGACCGCGCGCCCGAGGAGGCCCCGGCGAACGTCGAGGCCGTCGCACGGCTGCTCGGCGAGCCGGTGTCAGGCACGAGCGGAGGAGGAGGGAAGCGATCGTGAGCATCGACAGCGCGCGCATCGAGAAGGCCATCCGTGAGCTCCTCATCGGCATCGGGGAGGACCCCGAGCGCGACGGTCTCCGGGACACACCCAAGCGCGTGGCGGAGATGTATCGCGAGATCGCCGGTGGGGCCGACGAAGACGCCATCGAGGTCCTCCAGACCCAGTTCGAGGAGGACCAGCAGGAGATGGTCATCATGCGTGACCTCCCCTTCTACTCGATCTGTGAGCATCATCTGCTGCCCTTCTTCGGCACCGCGCACGTCGGCTACATCCCCAGCGGCAAGATCGTCGGCATCAGCAAGCTGGCGCGGGCCGTCGACATCCTGGCGCGCCGGCCGCAGATACAGGAGCGGCTCACCTCGCAGATCGCCGACGCCATCATGGAGGCGCTCGTGCCCCTCGGCGTCGCCGTCGTGATGCGCGCCGAGCACCTCTGCATGGCCATGCGCGGCGTTCGCAAGCCGGGCACCTCCGTCGTCACCTCGGCGACGCGCGGTCAGTTCCGGGAGGGCTCCGCAACCCGCGCCGAGTTCCTCAACCTGCTCCAAGAAGGGCTGCGTTGACCTGGGTCGGCCTTCGGGCCGGGTTCGACGCCGTCGTGCCGCAGTGGGACGCGCTGATCGCCCGCCAGGACCAGCCGAACCTCTTCATGACGCCTGTGTGGGCGAGCACGTGGTGGGAGCACTTCGGGGGGGACGCCGACCTCTGTCTGCTCACGGTCGGGTCCGGGTCCGATCCCCTGGGCATCGCGCCCATGGCCCTCCACGGCGACGTGCTGCGGTTCCTCGGCGGGACCGACCTCTTCGACTACCACGACTTCGTGACCGGCGACCCGCGCTTCTACGACGCGCTGGCCGAGCGTTTGGACGGTGAGCCGTGGCGCACGATGGACCTGGGGTCCGTGCCCGGCACCTCGCCGACCCTCGAGCACATCCCGCGCATCTACCGCTCGCGCGGGTACGACGTCACCGTCGAGACGGAGGACGTGGTGCCCGGCATGGACCTGCCCGCCACGTGGGACGATTACCTGAGCGGCCTCCGGCGCAAGGACCGCCACGAGCTGCGGCGCAAGCTCCGCCGCCTGGACGCCGCGGGCGCCTACCAGGTGCGGCTCTCGACCCCCGAAACGCTGGAGGCCGACATGGCGCTGTTCCACGATCTCATGCGGGAGAGCCGGGAGGAGAAGCGCGACTTCCTGGGGCCGGAGCGCGAGGCGTTCTTCCGGGACATCGTCGAGCGCATGCAGACCGCCGGCTTCCTCCGCCTCCTCCTGCTGGAGCTCGAAGGCGAGCCCATCGCCGCCGTGCTCGCCTTCGACTACGCGGGGCACCGCCTGCTCTACAACAGCGGCTTCCGGCGCGCCGCCGCGCCGCTGAGCGCGGGACTGCTGCTCAAGGCGCTGTGCGTCAAGGACGCCATCGAGCGGGGGCTCACCTACTTCGACTTCCTCCGCGGCGCCGAGCCCTACAAGTACCACCTCGGCGCCCAGGACGCCTCCATCCACCGGATCGTCGTACGACGCTGAAGGAAGCTGACCTTGCCCACCCACCAGTCCATCCACCGCATCGCCATGCTTTCCGTGCACGGCTGCCCGCTCATGATGCCCGGCGCGCGCTCGGCCGGCGGGATGAACGTCTATCTCCGCAAGATCACCCAGCTGCTCGCCGAGCACGGTGTCTGCGTCGACGTCTTCACGCGCAATCATCACGCTGGTGGGCCGGAGCTCCTCGAGCTCGGACCCAACGCGCGGGTCATACATCTGCCCGCCGGAGCGCCGGAGCTCGTGAAGGACGAGATCGTCCCCTACCTCGCGGACTACACGGACCACCTCAGCCGCTTCGTCGCCGAGGAAGGGACCTCCTACGACCTGGTGCACAGCCACTACTGGCTCTCCGGTGACGTCGGAGCCGACATCGCGCTGGAGTGGGGCGTGCCCCACGTGGTCAGCTACCACACCATCGCCGCCCAGAAGCAGCGTGCCGGCGGCGCCCCGGAGCCGCCCGAGCGCCTGGAAGCCGAGGCGCGCATGGCGGCGGCGGCCGACCGCGTCTTCGCATCGACCGCCGGTGAGGCCGACGACATCGGCGCGCTGTTCGGCCTGCCGCCTGCGGGGCTGCACGTCGTGCACGGCGGCGTCGATACGGCTCTGTTCCGGCCGCGGGACCGCGCCGCGGCCCGCCGCGCCATCGGCATCGCCGCGCACGAGCGGGTCGTGCTCTTCGTCGGGCGGCTCGAGCCCTTCAAGGGTCCCGACATCCTGGTGCGCGCCCTCGCCGAGATGCAGGACGGCGGTGACGTGCGCCTCGTGCTCGTGGGCGGCTCGGAGGAGGAGCGCAGCGCCGAGTGGCTGGACCGCATCGCCGCCGGCCTCGGCGTCGAGGCGCGCGTGCACTGGCAGCCGGCCATCCCGCAGGCCGACCTGCCGGACTTCTACGCGGCCGCCGACGTCTGTGCCGTTCCGTCCTTCCACGAGAGCTTCGGGCTGGCCGCGCTTGAAGCGATGGCGTGCGGGACGCCGGTGGTCGCAGCGGACGTCGGCGCGCTCTCGTCCCTCGTCCTCGACGGCGAGACGGGCCGCCTCGTCCGGGGCCACGAGCCGCGCGCCTTCGCCGCAGCATTGGAGGAGATGCTGGACGACCCGGCCCGTCTCTCGCTGATGGGCGAGGCGGCGCGCGCGTGGGCGACCGGATTCACGTGGGAACGCTCGGTCGCCGAAACACTGGATGGCTACCGGGGCGTCCTCGCCGCGCGGTCCGAGCGCCCCCTCGTCGCCCCCTGCGTGTAGATCGGCGAGCCAGGCCCTGAGACGAACGGAGGCAGCATGGGATACTTGCCCTGGGCCCTCTTCGCCATGGTCACCTACGGCCTCACGGCGGTGCTGCTGAAGCTCGCCTTCCGGGGCATCTCTCCGGCCCTCGGCCTCGTCGTCGCCAACGTGGCGGTGGTCTCGGCCGGCCTCGGGTGGATGGCGGTCGTGGGGTCCGGGGCGGCCCGGGGGCTCGGTGCGAACGCAGCCACGGGCTGGCTGGGCCTCGCCGCGCTCGTGCTCGCGGCCTCCATCCTCAGCTACTACAAGGCGCTCAGCCTAGGGCCCGCCTCGGTGGTCGTGCCCATCTTCGCACTCAGCATGACCATCGCCGTCGTCTTGGGCTTCGTCGTGCTGGGCGAGCCCGTCAAGCCGGAGCGTCTCGCGGGCATCGGCTTCGCCGTCCTCGCGATCTTCCTGCTCACCCGCTGACCGCGAGCTCGTACCAGACCGACCGCCAGCGCACCGTGAACCCGAGGCGCTCGTACAGCCGGAGGGCCGCTGGGTTCTCCGCATCGACCGTGATGTCGATGGGCGTCGCGCCGATCCCGACGAGGTGGTCCACGCCTGCCGCCGTCACCGCGCGCCCGAGCCCCCGGGACTGCTCCGCGGGCGCCGTGCCCACCATGCCGATCTGGCCCGGCGCTCCGGCGTGCTCGCGGTGGGTCCAGCAGTAGGCGAGCAGCCGGCCGCCCTCCTCGAGCAGCAGGACGCGGTCGGGTGGGTCGTCGGGCAGCTCGAACACGCCGTAGGCGATCGTATCGGTCGTGTTGGGGGCGTATCCCCAGCTACCGCCGAAGGCTGCGTTCTGGAGGTCCGCCAAAGCGGCCGTATCGTCCCGTCC
>JADFQE010000113.1 GCA_022561985.1 Chloroflexota bacterium | reverse complement strand
ACGTGGCCCGCGCGCCGGACGCACACGATGCCGACGCCGCGCTTGGCCCGCCCGAGGTAGCCCACCAGCCGCCGGATGCCGTGGCCGGGGTAGCCGTCGAGGTCGCCCCGCACCAGCAGCCGGGCTGTCGCCTCCGCAGGCCCCTCCGCGAGCCCGGCCGCACGGAGCAGCGCCGCCGAGAACGCGACGAGGTCCGCGTAGCCGATCCGGGTGGCCACGTGAGCTACGCCGTCTGCGGGACCTTGGGGGTGTCCTTCACCCAGAAGAGCAGCACCACGCCGAACAGGTAGGAGAAGGCGAGGACGGAGAAAGCGAGGGTGAAACCGAAGTACTCCATCAGCGCACCGGTGAGCAGCGCCCAGAAGGGGACCGAGATGAAGCCGATGGTGTAGAAGATGCTGAAGGCGGCGTCGCGCTGCTCGTCGGTCACCGCATCGGCGACGATCGCCTGTGTCAGCGTCTGGCGCGAATGCGTGAACGCGCCGTAGACGGCGAGGGTGGTGAGCAGCGGCACGAGCGAAGGGCCCTGGAAAGCCACGAGCCAGCTGCCCGCGGCGGAGAGCACGAGCGACGCCTGCAGCACCCGGGTGCGTGAGATGTGGTCCGACAGCCACCCGAAGCCGAGCGGCCCGGCGATACCGCCGGCCTGCTGCACCGACTTGGCGATGGCCGCCATCCCGATGGTGAGGCCCAGGTCGTTGACCATGTGCGGGATGAGATAGGCGTCGTTGACGCCCCCTCCCCGGCCGCCGGCGCCCACCATCATCACGAGCGAGACGAGCAGGATGTTGCGGTTCTTGAGCACCAGCCGGTAGTTGCTGAGCCCCTCCCGCAGCTTGCCCTTGCCCCCCCGATCGCGGCTTTCGTCGAGCGACCGGCGCTCGGCGAAGAAGAGGTAGAAGAGACCGAAGGCCACGCTCAGCCCGGCGACGATGAAGAAGACCTGCCGCCACCCCATGTAGTAGAGCATGAAGCCGGCGAGGAGCGGCGCGAAGAAGCCGCCGACGCTCGCGACGCTGCTGTTCAGCGCCAGCACCGTCCCGCGCTTGTCCGGGTAATAGCCGGCGAGCAGGCTCGCGCCGACCGGGTGCTGCGCGCTCGAGCCGGTCGCTGCGAACACCCGCGCGCCGACGAACGACCAGAAGGAGAAGGCGAAGCCGGAGAGCAGCACGCCGACGCCCAGGAGTATGTTCCCGAACGCCAGTATCCGCGTCCGCTTCATGAAGGGCGTGAGCAAGCCGTAGAGACCCTGGGTGGCGCTGCTCAGCGTATTGCGGATCGCCTGGAGCACGCCGAGGTCGAGGTAGCCGAACCCCAGCTCCGTCATGATCGAGGGGTAGAGCACCGACAGCATGCCGTTCTGGAAATGGTTGACCGCGTGCGAGACGTTGGTCAGCCAGAGGATCGTGTTTCGCTCCGCCGAGGTGACGGCAGCCTCGGCCTCCGTTGATGGGCCGGAGGTTGAAGGGCCGGAGGCCGTGGCATCGGGCGCGCGGGCGTCGTCATCAGGCGTCTGTTGCACGCAAGCTCCTAGTGGCCGGCCGGGATCGGAGGGAGGCGCCGCCGGAAGGGTGCGCGCGCTCGGGAGCGCCCGCATTATAGCTTTGCGGCGCGGCACCTGCCGCCGTGACACGCGAACCTCCACCGCCGGATTTGAAACGGCCGGGAAACAGCGGTATATTCGCCCGGCTCGCTCATGGTCGCCGCCAGACGCTCGCCGATAGGTAGGCGGTCCACAACCTGACAGGCCTCCCCTCGTGGGGCCCAAGTGAGTCGATACCCATGACATCTCCAAGCAGCAGCCCCACGGGCCCGGCCACCGGCCGGGTTCTCAGGATGGGCATCCTTGGCGTGGGCGTGAGCGGGGCGCGCATCGCGCGGGCGATGACCGCCATGCCGAACGTCGAGCTCGTCGCGGCGGCCGACCTCCGGCCGAAGGTGCGGCACGACTTCGAGGAGCGCTACGGCGCGCGCACCTACGACTCGGCCGAGGGCATCTGCGCGGACCCCGACGTGGACGCGCTCTGGATCTCGACGCCGAACCAGTACCACGCCGAGCACACGGTCCTCGCGGCGCGCTCCGGCAAGCACATCATCATCGAGAAGCCCATCGCCATCTCGATGGAGGAGACCGGCCGGATGCTCGAGGCGGTGGAAAGAGCCGGCGTGAGCCTGGTCTGCGCGCGAGCACAAGGAGATCTACCTCCAGCACCAGGTGCCCACGCCGGCCCACTATGTGTGAGCGACACGACCCACTCTCTGGCCCGAAGAACGGAGGCACCCGATGACCACTGAAGACGGAGAACGGCAGGGGAACTTTAACAAGGGGCCAACGCCCTACCAGGAATGGAAGGCGGCCGAAGGCGTCCCCATCTACACCGGCTCCTACGTGGACAACCTCTACACGCTGGAGCTCGCGCCGTGGGCGCGCATGGGCCAGAAGGGCGCTATCCTGAACCTCGCCGACCAGGAGGAGGACGACGCCTGGGTCGTCGAGATGGCCCCTGCGGGGAGCACCGAGGTGCAGCACCACCTCTGCGAGGCCACCATCTTCGTGCTGACCGGGCGCGGCGCGACGAGCTTCTGGCAGGAGGGGTCCGAGAAGCAGTCGGTGGAGTGGCAGCGCGGCAGCGTGTTCTCTCCACCCGCCAACTGCCACTACCAGCACTTCAACGGCGACGGAGGGGCCCCCGCCCGGCTGCTCACGGTCACCAACGCGCCGATGGTCATCAACCTGTTCCGGGACCCTGAGTTCAACTTCAAGAACCCGTATGTGTTCAACCAGCGCTTCGGCGGCGAGGCCAACTTCTTCACCGCGCCCGCCGAGCGGCTCAACCCACGGACCTGGAAGACGAACTTCGTCCCGGACATCCGGGCATTCACGCTGGACTCGAACCCGAAGCGGGGGCCGGGGAACAGCAGAGCGGGGTTCTCCCTCTCGAACAACTCGATGTACGTCCACACCAGCGAGTTCCCACCGGGGACGTACAAGAAGGTCCACCGGCACGGGGTCGGCGCGCACGTGATCGTGCTCAAGGGGGAGGGCTACTCCCTCCTGTCCTTCGAGGGCGAGGAGCCCCGCAAGGTCGACTGGAAGGACGGCAGCATCCTCTCGCCTGCGCAGGACGAGTTCCATCAGCACTTCAACACCGGCCGGGAGCCCGCCCGCTACCTCGCGGTCCTTCTGGGCCAGCTCAACCGGGGGCATGGGGGCGGGACCCCGTATCAGATCGAATACGTGGACCAGGACCCGTCCATCTACGACCTCTACGTCGCGGAGTGCGCCAAGAACGGCGTGGACGTGGTCCTGCCGCGCCCCGAGTACCGGAGCGCCTGAGCGAGCGAGACAAGCATCCGTCCGGAGGTGGCACCATGCGACTGTGGCTGAGACTCGATATGCCTCCCGAGGAGGCCGCGAGCCTCCGGGAGCGCCATCCCGAGATCGACTTCGTGGGCGGCGGCGAAGAGGACGTCCCCGACGACCTGGACGGCGTGGAGGCCATCTTCACCCGGCAGCCGGTCCCCGACGAGACCGTCCGGCGGATGGGCGGCCTGCGCTGGGTGCACCTCAACCACGGTGGCGCGGCCGGATATCTCACGCCGGCCATCATGGAGCGGTCCATCGACGTGACGACCTCGACCGGCACCGCGGCCGTGCCCTTCGCCGAGTTCGCCATGGCCTGCATCCTGACGCTGGCGAACCGCCTGCCGGCATGCTGGCAAGCGCAGCAGGAGCAGCGCTGGGACGAGTCGCTCACGCCCCAGGAGATTGGGGGCAAGACGCTGCTCGTGATCGGCCTGGGCGCCGTCGGCTCGGAGCTCGCCCGCAAGGCCAAGGCGTTCGACATGCGCGTCGCCGCCATCAAGCGCCACGTCGGCGAGGTGCCGAGCTACGTCGACGAGCTCGCGCGCCCGACGCGCTGCTCGACCTGCTCGCTCGCGCCGACTACGTGGTGCTCTGCCTGCCGTCGGTCGAGAAGGACGTGATGGGCGATCGGGAGCTCACGGCGATGAAGCCGGGGTCCTACCTCATCAACATGACGGGGCGCCAGTCCATCCCGGACGAGGCCGCGCTGGTCCGCGCGCTCACGGACGGGCCCATCGCGGGCGCGGTGCTCAACACCTTCGCGGGCGGCGGCCGAGAGCTCGCGGCCAACTCGCCGCTGTGGCGCCTCCCCAACGTCGTCATCACGCCGCGCACCGCAGGCCCGAGCGGGCCGCAGTGGCGCCGCGTCATCCCGCTGTTCGAGGACAACCTCGCGCGGTTCCTGGCCGGGACGCCGATGCGCAACGTCGTGGACAAAGTGCTCGGCTACGCCCGTCCGGGGCCCTAGGTGGCAGGCAGCCCTCCAAGCTACGGTGAGCTACCAACGTCCTCCTGACCACGCGGGGACCAGCGTGCTCACAACCTCGACGGGAGCGGTGGACAGTGACCTCGCGTACATGCCATGGGGCGAGGTGCGGGAGTCGTCGGGCACCGTGGACACCGACGGCGCTTCACAGGCCAGCGCCTCGATGGCACAGGCCTGTACTACTACACCGCCCGCTACTACGACCCGACCCTCGGCCGCTTCATCTCGCCTGACATGCTCATGCCAGGCGCGGGCAACCCCCAGGCGTGGAACCACTACGCGTACGTTCTGAACAACCCGCTGCGCTACACGGACCCGAGTGGGTACTTCCACTTGGACGAAGAGATACTACAGTTGTTCAACACGATCAATTTCATGCTGGATCATAACGAAGATGGGTTTTACGATGATCCCATAGAACTCGCGCAAGCCACGCTGTCCGACACTGTTGCCCAGAGCTTTGCCGACCACGACGAATGGGGGTTCAATGGGGATGAGGGGGAGGAAGAGGAGGGGGGGGAACCAGGGGAGTGACAATCATCTGCCGGTGGTGGACGATGACGACGATGGGCACGGCGGGCTTAGCCCTGGTTGGCTCTTGGCCCACAGAGTCGACTCAGTGATCCACGGGACCATGATTGTGGCCCTTTCAGTCGGCACCGCAGGCTATATATGCTCGGCGGTGCCCATCACTTTGCCGCTGGCCCCCCCGGATGGGTTGCAAGCGCCGTCACGGGAGTCGCATACGTCGCAGTAGCAGTGGGCGACTCGTACGGCGGATATGAGGTGATTACCTCTTCGTTTGAGGAACACGACTAGCCATACGGAGGTGTGGTGAACCCAGCAATTGCCCAGCTGATAGTGGGACTTGTTGCCGGCATCCTATTGCTGGGAGGAACGATTTTGTTGGCCTCGCGGGGCCGGAACCGAGGCTTCCCACGGATGCTGTTATGGGCGCCCGTGTTGGGCGGCGCGGTGGTTGCGTGGGGAATCATCGATCAGGCTGCGCCGTTAGGGATAGGAATCGCAGTACTTGCAGTTGCGATTGGCTCTGCTTTGGGGCTGGGCTGGTCATCATCGTTCAGGGACCTTACGGCCGCGAAAGAACGGATGTTTGCCCGCGTGTTGCAACCGAGGTGGGTGACCGCATTTGCACTGATCTGGCTTACGGGCATCGCATTCCGTGTCCAGGGAGTCCTCAGCCGCCAGGTCGACGCGCAGTCGGCATATCTGCTAGGCGGTTCACTGTTAGCCGTCTCACTTGCGTTGGTGCCCACGCTCAGGTGGCTTGAACGCCGGATCCCTGAATTCTCCAGTTCAGAGGCAGTTGCTCTCACGCCTGCGATGCTTGGTATCGTGACCGTTATCGCGTCCGGCATCGGCTGGCTCTACGTTCCGTTCGGCGTGGTCTCGGCAGCATGGTGGATACTGAATGGGCGCCCCCAGAGGGCGTGACCGTCTGACGGCGACCGGCTGGTGGCCTTCGAGCGCGGCGGCGAACTACGCTACATGCACCAGGACCACCTGACGGGCACGAGCGCGCTCACCGACGCCTCCGGCACCGTGGACACCGACCGCCGGTTCATCTCGCCGGACCCGCTCGTGCCGGGCGTCGGCAACCCGCAGGCGTGGGACCGCTACGCCGACGTCCTCAACAACCCGGAGCTATGGCCAACGACGGGGGACACCTCGTGCCCCCGGCAGAGGGGATCTCGCGGGCGATCCCCTACAGGCCGGGCGGCAGCTCGTCGGGGCCGCGCGCCGCGAAGATGCCGCGCACGCGCTGCATCTGGTCCGCGAGGCCGGGGCGGGCCTTGAGATCCTTGAACGCCCTCTCGACGAACTCCAGG